>CAMNQN010000138.1 GCA_946549155.1 uncultured Lachnospiraceae bacterium
GCTTCGTCTTTTTTTTATTTTTTTTAAAAACCGACTGTCGGTGCGTTTTAAGCTGGGCGGCTGAAAAAAAAACACGACAGGGGTTTTATTTGAGGAGGATCTTGATAATTCCCAGAAAATGTCTGTCTGGCAGGCCGAAAATGGAAGTATCTGTTATCTTTCCTGTGAAGGGGATGATTTCTGGGATAAAACCTTGTATTTTTATAAATCCTTCCGTTCCAGGTAGCGTCTGACAGAAGCGATTTGATGATGCGGAATAGAAGATTTTGCAACAGGTCAGGAGGCCGGTATGAGGCAATTTATCATGCGCCTGAAAAAAAGAAAACAAGAACCAATGACGGCAGCGGCGGACGGCTTTGTGATCTGCCAGGAGCAGGTGCCGGGAAAGGGCGAGGATTTTTTCCTGTATGAGCGCAGGCCGGAAGCGGTTCTGATGGCTGTCTTTGACGGCAGCGGCGGCAGCGGGGCAAGAGTATATCCGGAGTTTGGAAATCATACGGGCGCCTATGTGGCTTCCCGGGTCCTGGCAGAGGCGGTGAAGCTTTGGTTTGACTGCGAAAGCAAGCGGATACAGCGCCGCCTGGCGGGAAAAAATAATGCGGAATCGGATGAAAAGGAAGGAAAAGAGTCTGCGGAGGCAGGACTAAAGAAGGCCATGGATGATGCGCTGCATAGATGCCGGGAAAAATCCGGCTCCGGGCCCATGCTGTTGGGCAGCCTGAAGAAAGAATTCCCCTCCACCATGGCGATGTTTCTATTGGGAGAACAGAGGAACAGAGCCGTCTTTTGCTGGTGCGGCGATTCCAGAGGGTATGTATTGGACAGCCAGGGACTTCATCAGGTGACGGCGGATGATACAGAGATCACGGATGCCATGGTCAACCTGCGGGAGGATGCGCCCATGACAAATGTGGCCAGCGCATCCCATCCATATCAGATACATTGGCGGCAGGCAGAGCTAAAGCAGCCCTCCATTCTTCTGGCAGCCACAGACGGATGCTTCAGCTATCTGCCGACTCCGATGGAATTTGAAAAGTTATTGCTTGAGACCATGATGGAGTCCTCCAGCCTGAAAAAATGGCGCGCCGGGCTGATACGCCGGATAGAAGCTGTGGCCGGAGATGATTTTACCATGGGAATCTGCCTGCAGGGATTTCAGGATTTTGAGGAAGCAAAGCAGAGCCTCAGGGAGAGGCTTGACGATATACGGGAGAAATTTCCGCTGGATGAAAAAACAGAGGAGAAAGAGCTATTCCGTCAGTGGGAGATTTACCGAAAGTCCTATGAAAAGCTGATGGAGAGAAGACAGGATGGAGATTAAGGGTTATCAGATACGCGGTGAGTTAAAAACCACCAACAGTGGTTTTTCAAAATGGGGATTTGCGGACAAAAACGGGAAGACCTATTTTATCAAGGAGTTTATCGATCCGGTGTATCCGGTTTATGCGGATGTTCTGGAGCCCGCCTTGGTTGAACGGAAAAAAAGAATATGCAAAGAATTTGAGGACCGAACCGCTTTGCTGTACCGGGAAATCAATGAATGCTCGGACGGCAATCTGGTGTATATCGAAGAATTTTTCCGTGAGGGAAGCCATTATTACCTGACGATGGAAAAGGTGGCAGCGGTGAGCATGAACCTGGTGAAACGAATGCCCCGGGAGGACCGGATCCGGATCTGCAAAACACTGATTCACAGTATCGGAAGAATGCACCAAAGGGGCATTGTCCATGGGGATATCAAGCTGGACAATATCATGTTCCGCCAGCTGCCTTCCGGGAAAATTACGGCGAAGGTCATTGATTTTGATAACAGCTTCTGGGAAAGCGAGCCGCCGGATCCGGAAGAAGAGGTGCATGGCGACCCGGTGTATATGGCTCCGGAAACCTTTCGCATGATGGAAGAGGAAGAGGGGGCGCTGACAAGAGCGATTGATGTATTTGCTCTGGGCCTGGTATTTCATCAGATTTTCACCGGGGAGCTGCCGGGCTTTGACCACAGCAGATATGATTATCCCTTTGAAGCCGTTCTGGGTGGGGAGGAGCTGTCCTATAGCTATGAGATCCCCGGGGAATGGCGGGAAATGATTATCCGTATGACAGAGAAGGAGGAAGAAAAACGGATTTCTCTTGTGGAAGCGGAACAAATGTGGAAAAGTCCGGGATCAAGGCTGCGTAGTACCACCGGAGAAACGAAAGGCGCGGGAAGCAGCGGGGAAAGCGAAGCGGGCACTTTTTTTACGGCGGCAGGGGATTTGTAAGAACGCCGAAGAGCTGTACGCAAGGCAATGAATTGCAGACGGGAGGACAGAAAGATGGGAAATGGGTTGAAGATGACCTACAATGTGGACATGGTTTTTTGTATTGATGCAACCGGAAGTATGCAGCCGGTGATTTCTACGGTAAAGCAGAACGCCCTGTCCTTTTATCACGATGTGGTGAGGGTGATGGAGAACAAGCAGAAAACGATCAACAGCATGAGAGTCCGGGTAATTGTTTTCCGGGATTATATTGCAGATGATCAGCCGATGATGACAACGAAGTTTTTTGAGCTTCCGGCCCAGGCGGCCCAGTTCGAGGCCTGCATAAACAGCATCAGCGCCATGGGAGGCGGGGATGAACCGGAGGACGGACTGGAGGCGCTTGCCTATGCGATCCGCTCTGACTGGACAAAGGAAGGAACGAAACGCCGGAATGTGATTGTGGTGTGGACGGACGCCTCCACCCACGAGATCGGATATGCGAAAAGTGATCCGAAATATCCGAAGGGGATGCCGGAATCCTTTAATCAGCTTACCGAATGGTGGGGGGACCGCCAGATGGAGCCGTATATCAAAAATGCAGCGAAGCGGCTGGTACTGTTTGCGCCGAAGGCTCCCTACTGGGAACAGATTTCTTCTACCTGGAATAATGTGATTCATTACCCGTCCACGGCAGGCAGGGGACTGGAGGAATTTACATATAAAGAGATTGTGGATGCGATCTGCAATAGTATTTAAGGAGGCAGCATATGTTTTGCAGAAAATGCGGAGTGGAAGTAAGGGCAGGAGCAAAATTCTGCCATAAATGTGGGCATCCGGCGCCGGTGTCGGGCGGTACGGCCTCTGCGGGGGCCAGGACGCCGGGCGGTACGGCCTCTGCGGGAGCCGGGATTCCGGGCGGTACGGCCTCTGCGGGAGCCTGGACGCCGGGCAGTACGGCCTCTGCGGGAGCCAGGATGCCGGGTGGTACGGCCTCTGCGGAAGCTAGGATGCCAGGCAGCCCGTATGTTTCAGAAAAAGAAAAACCAGGCCTGATAAAAACTATGCCGGAGCAGACAGACCATAATTCGGATGAGCAGTTTCAGGAATGGTTTTCGGATGCCGGAGATCTGTAGAAGAAGGGAGGGATCAGGAGATGATGATACCTTTTACCTACACAAGGTATAAAAATTCAGTGCTTGCCAGCATAATAAGCCTTATCGGCTCTTCCTTTATTGTGGGAGGCGTTTTTCTGGGGGTAGCTTTTGTGGCAGAGAGCGTTACGGGAAATTCCGGAAAGGCAGTTAATATAGAGGAGCTGGCAGGAGCCGTGTTGAGCGGTGCTCTTATTGCCGCCATGGGCTGGCTGCTTACGCGATGGGCAAAAAGAATTGCGGAAAAGAAGCTTAAAAAAGAACTGAAGGCGGCCAAAAGCGTCCATGTATGCAGCCACTGCGGAAATTCCCTTGCACCGGATGATGTTTTTTGTTTTAAGTGCGGGACAAGAAGAGGAAGCAGATGACCATGACAAATCCGGATGACGGCGAAACGGTTATTCCGGACAGAATATCATAAAACAGGAGGTAGATAAAAATGAAGAAGGTTGGAATTGCATTATTGGTTTTGCAGGTAGTAGCGGTGGCAGGAGGGCTTTCCAGTGGAAATTTTATTTTGGCCCAGGGGGTAAACGGCGGGGCTGATCTGATAAAAATCATCGGCTATTTTGCTCCGGCAATGATCGGAGTTATTCTGATCGTGAAGGCAAATAAAAAAGCATCGCCTTCCGGCACTGGGGCAGGAAGGAACAGTGCTGCGGCAGGAAGAGACAGCGCTGTGAAAACAAGAGGGACAACTGTCTGCCCCAAGTGCGGGGCCGCTGTAGAAGCCGGAGATGACTTCTGTATGTATTGCGGAAATGCAGTCAAAAAACGGTAACAGAGGAGGAAATGAGAGCATGAAGAGAATAGTTGCAATGATTTTGGCAGCGGGAATACTTACAGCGGCAGTGCCGGCCTGCGCACTGGCAGCGGAGGCTGCGGCTTTGGAGGACTATGCGCCGCTGGGACTGCTGACGGAGAGCGGATATGAAAATACTTATTTTGGCTTTCGCTGTGAGGCGCCCTCAGAGTACACGCTGGATAGCAGAGGGATATTTATTGCGTCGGAAGCACAGGATCGGGCGGCTGTTGCGGAAGCTTCTAATTCGGAATCCGCGCTTTCCCTTTTGAAATCACAGCTGATGTTTGGTTATGTTACAGTGTTTTCCGCAGCCTCGGATGCGGATTGTATTGCGGTGGGCGTACAGTCTCCGGGAATCGGCTATGACAAATGGGAGGAGGAAGAAACCGTTGTGGATAACAGCGTAGGTCAGACCTATGAAAATCTGGAATCTGCAGGTACAGAAGATGTGGCAATCGCAGATATACGCATCGAAAAAACACAGTTTACCGTTATGGACGAACTGCATTGGGGAATGACCTACAGCTGTACGATGAATGGAGTGCCCTATTATGGCAACAGTGTTTTTATGATTTCGGAGGATAATCAGTACCTGATTACGTTTGAGGTGACTTCCTTCGACGCACAGAAGGCAGATGTTATGCTGGGATATTTCCAAAAAATATAATTGCCGGAAATTTCTCTGAAAACGCTTTGTGCACATCCGAAAATAAGCTATAATAGAAGAAATATTATAGCTTATTTTGTTATGCTTCTGGAAAGGAAAACGGATGTGGGAAAACACAGAGGATTTGAACAGATGGTCTTGGACTATGAGACAGAATTTGAAGATGATTTGCCTGCGCGGATGGAGATTCTGGCGGAGGGCTTTGCAAAGAAATGGAATGCAGAGCAGGTGAATGCAAAGCTGCTGGAGGGGGACTGTGAAACACTTTATGCCAGAAGCTATTTTGAAGCCAGCCTGATCTATGCCTTTGACCATAAAATAGAGTATGGCCAGTGGAAGACGCTTTTTGCCTGGTGCCGGGAGCTGTATGATGAGAGAGGCAGCAGGGGCGGCGTGTTTTCCGGTGGAAAAATCACATGGAAGCAGTTGGAGGAATACGTGCTGCAGGGCTCGGACGGCCTGCTGCAGACAGAGAATCTGACACGCCAGATGGAAGCAGAGCTGGAGAAGCAGGAAAACGAGCAGGGATTTCAAAAATTTATGCTGGAGAATCTGGAGCATTTTTCGGCAGTAAGAGAAAAGGCAAGGTACTATTTCTGCAAATATCTGTATTATTATATCCGGGAAAAATGTGAGATATATTATAAAAGCTGTGAACGGACAGAGCAGCTGGAACGGCAGTATGGAGGTTCTCTGCCTTTGGATGAGAGAGGGGTACAGGAAAAATTTGCGCTGGAGGGACTTACCTTCCTGAAACCCCTGACAAAGCTGAAAAAGGAGGCAGAAAAGGCGAAGCCGGGAATGACGGTCAGGGAAAAACGGGAATACCTGGAACACACCTCTCTGACGCCGGGAGGCATTTTTGACGAATTTAATTATTTTTACTTCGGATATATTTCTGCAGACTGGCTGGAGGTATTGTTTGAGCTTTACGGGGAGTTTGAAAAATGGCCGTATCGGACCAGGATAAAAATTGCGCGCTCTCTTTCTCTTTGCAGGGCAAACGCGGGAAAAGCCGAAGAAGATGCGGCCCTGCAAAAGCTGGAGGAAATGGCGAAGGAGCAGAGGAAGCGGGAGGAGGCTCTGGACCAGGAGCATACCCGGGGAGAGCGCGGGGCAAAAAAGCTTTATCAGAGGGGGCGCGTGGGGGAAGATTATTTCCGGAACTTTATTCTGGGCAAAAAGGATATTAACCGGTCCACTCTGATCAGCTTTCTGCTGTTTGTGAATGCACGGATTTCCCCGGATGCGGACAGCCAGATAACCATACCGAGACTGAATAGAATTTTGCACAACTGCGGTTTTGCGCAGCTGCGTCCGGGACACGGCTTTGACCAGTTTGTCATGAATTTTCTGAAAGCCCGGGATCCTATGGAAGTGGTGGAGCGTGAAGTGGAAAAACAGGTGGTACGGGGAAATGATTTTTACCTTTACCGCGTTTACAAAGATGCATACTGTCATCAAAGTGAGCTCCTGAACTATCTGGTGTAAACGGTATTTGCGTATCCCATGCAGGAAGATGCAAAAGGAGTGATACAAAAGAGGCGATTGTCGTGGAAAAACAGATTTATTTGTCCCCGCATACGGTGCTAAAGGGAAAATATAAAATCGGAGAGCCGCTGGGAAGCGGAAGCTTCGGCATCACTTATATCGGCCATGACCTGGTTCTGGATCACCGGGTGGCTGTAAAGGAATTTTTCCTCAGGGGAAAGATGGCCAGGCAAAACGGACAGATTTTGATACCGGAAGAATATGCGGAGGAATTTGAAGAGGAAAAGAAGAATTTCAGGGAAGAGGCATCGCTGATTTACGGAGCCTTTGACATTCCCGGAATTTGTAATATCAGAGATTATTTTGAGGAGAACGGTACGGCTTATCTTGTGGAGGAATATTTGCCGGGAGGGACTTTCGGGGAATTTCTGGACAAAAAAAGCGGACATACCGTTTCTTTTGCAGAATGTAAAGACTTATTTGCCCCGGTGCTGGAAGGACTGTGCCATATTCATGCAATGGGGATTGTGCACCGGGATATCAGCCCGGACAATCTGATGTTTACCGGAGAAGGACAATTGAAGCTGATCGATTTCGGAGCGGCAGGGAAGAAAGCCGGGAAGAAGGAAAGAAGGACCGGCAAGGAGGGCTATGCGCCGCCGGAGCAGTATTGTGACGGTGGGATGACGGGGCCCTGGAGCGATCTCTATGCGGTCTGCTGTGTGATGTACCAGGCGCTGACGGGGAGTCGTCCGGTGCCGTCTCCCGACCGGATGAGGCGGGATACGCTGGCGCCTGTTTCCAGATATGCTTCCCTGCCGGCGAAGGCGGAGGAAGCCCTGGAGCAGGGGATGTCTCTGAATATCCAGAAACGATATTTCTATGTGGGAAATCTCATGGAAAATCTGGAAATGGATACGGAAAACGTAAAACCGCTGCTGGGAAAAATCCGATCTGTCTGGGGCGAGGACTGGCTGCAGATTATTACAGAAAAAAATACGGATTTGCCCTTTAAATCCCGCAGAATACTGACAGGCAGGCGGGTGAAGCAGCTGTCTGCCGCTGTGGGAGCCCTGCTCCTGGCCGGGGGAATGCTGGCCGGAGGGCTCTGGTACTATGGGAATACACATCCGGAGGAAGTATTTTTGTACAGGCTGGAAAGGGCGAGAGCGTATGACCGGAGGCATCCTGCCAGGAGCCTGCTTCTGGAGGGGACAGAGGAATTTGACGATGTTCTGGAGAAAATTCAGCCCTACGAGAGGGCGGGAACGTGGGAGCAGGAGGATTATCACAGCTATGATGTTCCGGCGGCAATTTTGAAAAAGATGAAATTTTTGAATGTGGGGGTTTATAACAATGGAAAATTTTATCTGGATGGAGATACGGTAAGGGAGATATTTGAATATTTTCTTGGACAGAAACTGGAGCTTAAGTCTTCCAGCTATCATTCTATGGTGGGAATGGAGCAGGAGGAAGGGTATGCGCTGCGCACCATTTTTAATACCAGCACGCAGCGTGACAGCTATGGATATACCGATGGGAACGGGCAGGAGCATGATCTGGAGCTGTGCCTGGATCCTGCGGACCGCCGCGTGAAAACAGTTTCTATAGACGGAAATACAGAGACGATGGAGCTGGTTTTAAAAGACATTTTTCCGTATCTGGTGCCTGAGATGTATCTGACAGAGGAGGAAATCACAGACTTCCTGGCATCCTCCCGGGAAGCATATGGCCGCCAGAAGGATATGGAGGAGACTGCGGAGGCGATTCAGGAGGAGGAAGAGATAAAAAACCATGCCAGGGCAGCGCTCCGGCTGAAAACCAGTGTTGGGAAGTCGTATACGTATTCTAATCTGACGATTGAGCCAAATGGTGTTCCTTGCAGCACCGGGAGAACGTTACAGGATGAATTGTGAATTAAAAAAAGACAGCCGTCTGAATCACAGATACCGAATCTGCCAGAGCCTGGGACAGGGGGGCTTCGGCATTACTTATCTGGCAAAGGACGAGGCGTTTGAACAATATGTGGTTATTAAAGAGTATTTTCCGATTGCCGCCGCATCGAGAGACGCGGAGGATTCTTTGATTTTGCCGGCGGAGAAAGAGGACAGAAAAAAATTTGAGGAGGGTATGAAGCGTTTTCTCAGGGAAGCGCAGATACTGGCGTCCCTTCTTGAGATTCCGGGCGTGGTGAAGGTGCTGGATTATTTTAAGGAAAACAAAACGGCCTACATTGTTATGGAGTATGTGAAGGGGATTTCTCTGCGCACGTATCTGGAGCGCACCGGAGAAGAGTTTTCCTTTGACCGGGCCTGCCGCATGCTCCTCCCGGTCATAGCTGCGCTGGAAAAGATTCATAAAAAGGGACTGCTTCACCGGGATATTAATCCGGATAACATTATGGTGGAAGAAAATGGTTCGGTTAAATTGCTGGATTTCGGGGCGGCAAGAGAATATTATCAAAGCCAGGAGTCGGAAAGGACAAGAACGATTTTGCTGAAAAGCGGGTATGCTCCGCCGGAACAGTATGAGGGCAAAGGACATCAGGGACCCTGGACAGATATCTATGGGCTGTGTGCAACGATCTATGAGATGATGACCGGATGTATGCCGCCCGACGCCAGGACGCGCCAGGTGAAGGAGGAACTGTATGCGCCCTCCTGCTATGGGGCGGCAATCACGCCCCAGCAGGAAGAGCGGTTTCTCAAAAAGGGACTGGCCCTCGATTACCGGCAGCGCTATGCCTCCATCCGGGAATTTCTGGCGGACGTTTTCCCGGAACAGCGCAGGAAAGACGAAAAGAAAAAAAGAATATGGCGGGGACTTGCAGCCGGATTGATTGCGGCGGCGACTGGCGCTGTTTTCCTCCCTA
>CAMNQN010000139.1 GCA_946549155.1 uncultured Lachnospiraceae bacterium
GTCAATCTGGAGGTGAAGCAGGGGGAGATCCTGGGGATCGGCGGACTGGCCGGACAGGGGAAGCTGGGGATCCCCAACGGCATTATGGGCCTGTACCAGGCCGGCGGCAGGGTAACCTTTGAGGGCAAAGAGATTCCGCTCAATTCCCCCAGAAAATGTCTGGACGCTTCCTTCGCGTTTGTTTCGGAGGATCGGCGGGGCGTGGGCCTGCTTCTGGACGAGACGCTGGAATGGAACATTGCGTTTTCGGCCATGCAGACGCAGAATAAATTTTTGAAAAATTACCTGGGTGGCCTGATCAAATGGCGTGACGAGAAGGCTATCAAGGAGATTACGGACCAGTATATCGATGAGCTGGCCATCAAATGTACCAGTTCCAAGCAAAAGGCCAAGGAGCTTTCCGGAGGAAACCAGCAGAAGGTGTGCCTGGCGAAGGCGTTTGCCCTTTCTCCCCGCCTGTTGTTTGTATCAGAGCCTACCCGGGGCATTGATGTGGGTGCAAAGGCACTGGTGCTGGACGCGCTGAAGAAGTTTAATCGAGAGAACGGCGTTACGGTCGTGATCGTGTCCTCAGAGCTGGAAGAGCTGCGGCAGAGCTGTGACCGGATCGCGATTGTTTCCGGAGGAAAGATTGCGGGTATTCTCCCGGCATCGTCGTCCGTGGAGGAGCTGGGCACGCTGATGCTCAGCCAGGTAATATAAGGAGGATCGGATGAACGATATTGCTAACAGTAAAAAAGAAAAGAGCTGGCTGAAAAGGTTGGTGGAAAGCTACGGGCTGCCGAGACTGATTATCACGGTATTCCTGCTGCTGCTGCTGGTGCTGGCTCCCTTTGTGGGGGCGGATCTTCCCACGCAGGTTTCAAATATTATTGCACGGTTCAGCTGGAACGGCATTCTTGTCCTGGCTATGATTCCCATGGTGCATTCCGGCTGCGGACTGAATTTCGGTCTTCCGCTGGGGGTGATATCGGGGCTTCTGGGAGCCACGATTTCCATCGAGCTTGGATTTACAGGGGCGTTTTCCTTTGTGATGGCCATCCTGATTGCGACACCCTTCGCGCTGATTTTCGGGATGGGCTATGGCTGGCTGCTGAACAAGATCAAGGGCGGCGAGATGATGATCGCCACTTATGTGGGATTCTCTTCCGTATCCCTGATGTGTATGATGTGGCTGGTTCTGCCCTACAAAAGCCCGAACATGGTGTGGGGGCTTTCCGGCAAGGGGCTTCGTACCACCATCTCCCTGGACGGTTACTATAATCAGGTGCTGGCCAAGTTTTTGCAGATTCAGATCGGCAATCTGGTAATTCCGGTGGGAACCCTGCTGTTCTTCGCGGTGCTGGCACTGGCGATCTGGGCATTCCTGCATACGAAAACCGGTACGGCGATGACGGCGGTGGGTTCTAATCCCGTCTTTGCCCGGGCGGCCGGAATCAATGTAAATAAGATGCGGATGCTGTCTGTGGTGATGTCCACCTGGGTGGCAGCTGTAGGTATCCTGGTGTATGAGCAGGGCTTTGGTTTTGTACAGCTTTACACAGCGCCCTTCGCCATGACACTGCCCACGGTCTCCGCGATTTTGATCGGCGGGGCCACAGTGAACAAGGCTACCATTACCAACGTGATTATCGGAACGATTCTTTTCCAGGGCATCGTTACCATGACGCCGACCGTCATGAACAATATGATCCATATGGATATGAGTGAGGTCATCCGAATTATCGTTTCCAACGGCATGATTCTCTATGCGTTGACGAGAAAGACGGAGGGTTCAAAATGAGTAAGAAAACAGGAACAACAAAAAATGAAAAACTGGGAGCATTCTTACGCAGAGGCTCCGTTCCGCTGATGTTCATCGTGCTCTGTGCGGCTTGTATTCCCATTGCCGGGCTTTCCCCCAGCTATTTGGCCAATGAGGTGGTGACCCGTATGGGAAGAAACGCGTTTCTGATTCTTTCCCTGCTGATTCCCATCATGGCCGGTATGGGACTGAACTTTGGTATGACGCTGGGCGCCATGGCCGGGGAGATCGGACTGATTCTGGTGGCGGACTGGCAGATTGTGGGAATCCCGGGAATGGTGCTGGCGATGATTATATCCATACCTATCTCCATTCTTCTGGGCTTCTTCTGCGGAAAAATTTTGAATATGGCCAAGGGCCGGGAGATGATCACCAGCTATATTATCAGTTATTTTATGAACGGTGTTTATCAGCTGGTGGTGCTGTACCTGATGGGGTCTGTGATTCCCATCAAGCATTCCTCCATCAAGCTGCCCAGGGGCTACGGAATCCGGAACACGGTGAGCCTGCTGGAGATGCGCCAGAAGCTGGATAATCTGATTCCCCTCACCATCGGCGGCGTGAAAATTCCGGTGATGACTTTTATCGTTATCGGTTTGATGTGCCTGGTGATCGTGTGGTTTCGCCGCACGAAGCTGGGACAGGATATGAGGGCTGTAGGGCAGGATATGGCGGTGGCCAGAGACGCTGGGATTAATGTGGAACGCACCCGTATCCTCTCCATCATCATTTCCACGGTCCTTGCAGGCTTCGGAATGGTGATTTATCTCCAGAATATGGGCAATATCCCTACCTACACTGCCCATTCCCAGATCGGTATGTTCTGTATTGCCGCCCTTCTGGTAGGAGGAGCGTCTGTGGATAAGGCTTCTATCGGCAACGTATTCCTGGGGGTCATTTTGTTCCACCTGATGTTTATTGTGGCGCCCCGGGCCGGTGCGGCTATCACGGGGGATTCCATGATCGGAGAATATTTCCGTGTGTTCGTATCCTACGCAGTTATCACCGTTGCGCTGATTATGTATGAGACGAATAAGCGCAGGGCCAAGAGCGCAGAGGGTGAGCGGCTGAGACAGGAACAGCTGAAGGAGGAGAAGAAAGCATGAAATCAAAGAGAAAACTCCTGATTCGTATCATTGCGGTGGCTGTCCTGATCGGCATCGCGGCGGCCATGTTTGTAGTTGGCCGCGGCCATACGGTCTATTTCGATAATAAGGACCTGACAGCGGCGGATGGTACGGAATATAAGGCGTACTATAAGATCGAGGTGTTTGTAGGCGATAAGTCTGTGGCGAAGTTAAGCGCCGGGGACCGCGGCATGGTTACCACCATGGGACAGGACTTTTCCATGGTTCTGCACATCACCCCCACAGAGGGCGGCAAAAAGGTGGGCAGTGCTGTGAAGCTGAAGCTGCCTTATGATATGGACGGAATTATTCTGAATCTGCCGGCGCTTTTAAGCGGGGCAGCGGAGGAAGTTTATCAGGATGAATTCATTCCGGCTGTTGTGGAAGAGGAATCGGAAGAGGCTGTCGTGACGGATGAGTTTGCGATACCGACGGAGGAATAAGCAAGGCGAAAGGCGAGAGCCGCCATTCCCGTGGAAGTGTTTTTCCCGGTGGATGGCGGTTTTTTTAAACAAATTTATGATTATGCGGTTTCCTTATGCTGCCGTTTGTGCTATGCTTAGTCTGATTATTTCGAAGGAACGGGTTTTGGATGCCTGAGTGACGGGGAGAGAAAATGAGAGTACTGAAGAAGCTGTTTGCTCCTGTGGATATGACCTTTGGAAAGCCGTGGGAGAAGATTCTGTTATTCACTGTCCCTATGCTGTTGGGGAATATTGCCCAGCAGCTTTATAATACGGTGGATAGTGTGGTGGTGGGAAAGTATGTGGGCGATAATGCCCTTGCGGCAGTGGGAAGCGCGGGCCCGATTCTGAACCTGCTGGTCGTACTGTTTGTAGGCATCAGTATGGGAGCCAGTATTACGGTGTCCCAGTATTTTGGCGCGCGGGACCGGAGGGCGCTGTCCCATTCCATAGGAAATTGTATTGTGCTCACAGTGATCGCGTCGGTGCTGGTGATGATCGTGGGGGTGATCGTTACAAGGCCGCTGCTGATTCTTTTAAAGACACCGACCAGCATTCTGGATTGGTGTACCTCCTATCTGCATACTGTGTTTATCGGCGGCGCGGGACTGGCGTTTTACAATATCCTGAGCGGTATTTTGCGGGGACTGGGGGATTCTGTCTCAGCGCTGGCTTATCTGGTGGTGGCCAGTGTGCTGAATATGATTCTGGATTTGGTGTTTGTTGTGAATTTTCATATGGGGGTGCAGGGGGTTGCCCTTGCCACAGTGATTGCCCAGGCGATTTCCGCGCTTCTTTGCGGAGCAAGGTTATACCGCATGAAAGAATATTTTGACCTGAAAAAAGAGTACGTCCGCTGGAATAAAAAATATGCTAGGAACATTATACGCCTTGGGCTTCCCTCCGGGATTACCCAGGCGATTATGTCCATGTCTATGATTGTGGTACAGTCGCTGACCAACAGCTTCGGAGAGCAGTTTATTGCAGCAAATGTGATTGTTATGCGTGTGGATGGGTTTGCCATGCTTCCTAATTTTTCTTTTGGAACAGCGATGACCACCTTTGCCGGGCAGAACGTAGGCGCAGGGGCTTATGACCGGGTGGGGAAAGGGGCAAGGCAGGGAACAGTCCTGGCAGTGGGAGTTTCCGGAGTGATCACCGGCCTGATCCTTATATTTGGAAGAGGGCTGATGGGAATCTTTACGAATACGCCCAGGCTGGTGGATTTAAGTATGCAGATGATGCAGATACTGGCCGTGGGTTATGTGGCCATGGCCGTCCTGCAGAGCCTGTCGGGCGTTATGAGAGGCGCCGGTGATACCATGACGCCTATGTGGATTTCCATTTTGCAGACGGTGGTCATTCGGGTGCCGCTGGCCTATGGAATGTGCTATCTCACCAGAACGCCGGAGCTGCCAAACGGAAGACAGGAGTGCATTTTTATATCCCTGCTGATTGCCTGGCTTATGGGGGCGATCATCACAGGAATCGCCTATACAAGGGGCAGATGGAAGAAAAAAGCGGTTCAGTGATAATGTTAGTGCGTGGTTTATTAATTAACAGGACACAGGATGGGTCGGGGCCGCAGGGCCATATACATCTGGAAAATATCTCCGGATACCAAGAAAAACTAAGATGGAGACAGGCCGGGGAAGAGCCCGTAGACTGGACATTTTGTTTTTTAACGCCACTGTAATGTCGATTTACGCAAATCGGATCTTTTATGTTTAGAATGTTACATTCTGCGCGCCCGCCTCTTCCTGCGTCCGGGTAATCAACCTTGCAGCAAAGTATTTTTTAGTCTTGACAGAAATGAAAATTGTGATAAACTTTATTCAGAAAAAAGGCTGTGAAGGTGCACAGTAGAAAATTATTTCCCTTCAGAGAGAGAGCGTCGCCGGCTGAAAGCGCTTTCAGGTTCTGATAATTTTCGAAATTCCCACCGAAGCTGCGTTTCTGAAGAACCGGTGCCTGAGGCGCGGGGGAGTAGGAGACGACGCGGATGCGCGTTACGCATGAGAGTGTCTGCGCCTGACGGCGCGGAAAACAGGGTGGTACCGCGGTAAATTCGTCCCTCAGGACTTGGGTCCTGGGGGCTTTTTTTGTGAAAATATGTTAGGTGCCGTCCTGAAGCAATGAGGCGTGTCCCTGGCGGTAAGCAAAAAGACATCAGGGATGGGCCGGAAAAATAAGAGGAGAAAAAGATATGGTAAACATGGATACGATTAAGTCCGAATATCAGGCAGAGCTGGCGCTGGTGACAGATGCGAAGCAGCTTGGCGAGTTCTGGACGAAATATCTGAGCAAGAGCGGACAGATTCAGAAATTGATGGGCGGTATCAAAAGCGTGCCCAAGGAGGAAAAGAAAGCCTACGGCCAGGCGGTCAATGACGTAAAAAACTGGGCCCAGGCCCGTTATGAGGAGAAGAAGGCGGAGATGGACAGACAGGCCATGATGGCCCGCTATGAACAGGAGACCATTGACGTGACTTTGCCTGCGTCTTCTGTGGCTGCGGGGAACCTGCATCCCCTGACCTCCATGAAATATGAGATGATCAACGTATTTGCCGGTATGGGCTTTGAGATTTTTGAAGGGCCGGAGATCGAGGACGATGATCACAACTTTACCCGCCTGAACGTGCTCAAGGACCATCCCAGCAGGGATATGCAGGACACCTTCTGGCTGACGGAGGATTTGCTTCTGCGTACCCACACTTCACCGGGGCAGATTCGGGTGATGGATGCGAAAAAGCCTCCCATCAAGGTGCTGGTTCCCGGAAAGGTGTTCCGTTCTGATTCCGATGCCACCCATTCCCCCATGTTTACCCAGATGGAGGGTCTGGTGGTGGACGATCACATTACCCTGGGTGACCTGCAGGGGATGCTGGATCAGTTCGTGAAAGCGATTTTCTCTGACGAGGCAAAGACCAGGCTCCGTCCTTCCTATTTCCCCTTCACGGAGCCCTCTGTGGAAGTGGATGTTTCCTGTTTTAAGTGCGGCGGAAAGGGCTGTTCCCTCTGCAAAGGCACAGGCTGGATTGAGGTGCTGGGCGGCGGCATTGTGAATAACAAAGTGCTGGAGAACTGCGGAATCGATTCTTTCAGATATTCCGGATTGGCCTTTGGCATCGGCATTGAGCGAATCGCCATGCTGAAATATGGAATTAACCACATGGGCAAATTGTTTGAAAATGACATCGAATTTCTGAAACAGTTCAAAGCGTAGGTCGGAGGAGAATATGAAGGTTTTATATAGTTGGCTAAAAGAGTATGTGGACATTGATATCACGCCGAAGGAGCTGGAGGAGAAGCTGTTCTCCGTGGGCTTCGAGGTGGAAGGCATGGAATATCTGGGTGAAAACCTGGAGAAGGTGGTGGTGGGACAGATCACTGCCATGGAGCATTACGAAGGCACCCATCTGCAGATCTGTCATATTGACTGCGGAAGCGAAGGGGCGGATCACCTGATCCTGACCGGCGCTGACAATGTATTTGTGGGAGCCAAGGTGCCGGCGGCCCTGGTGGGGGCGAAGCTTCCCTGCGGCCTGGACATCCAGCCCAGAAAAATGGTGGATATGGTATCCTACGGTATGCTGTGTTCCGGCCAGGAGCTGTGCCTGAACGAGGACTGGTATCCGGGTGCAGGAGTGAACGGCATTCTCATTCTGAAGGAGGATGCGCCTCTTGGCATGGATATCCGGAACTATCTGGAGTTGGATGACTACCTGTTTGATATCTCCATCACAGCGAACCGTCCGGACTGCCAGTCTGTGGTGGGAATTGCCAGGGAGGTGGCCGCGGCCCTGAACAAGCCCTTCCGGGCTCCGGATATGAGCTATGAGGAGGACGGCACCGTAAATGCCGCCATCAGCGTGGAGGTTCTGGATAAGGAAACCTGCCCCAGATATGTGGGACATTACGTATATGATGTGAAAAATATGGAGGCTCCGCTGTGGATGAAGCGGCGTCTGATTGCGGTGGGCCATAATGCCATCAATGCCATGGTGGATATCACCAACTATGTGCTGGAGGAGATTGGCCAGCCCATGCATGCCTTCGACCTGAACGATCTGGAAGGCTCCTCCATCGTGGTGAGACGGGCGCAGGACGGGGAAAAGCTGGTGACGCTGGATGGAAAAGAACGCGTTCTTGGCCACAATAACCTGCTGATCTGCGACAAGGCAAAGGGCGTGGGCCTGGCCGGCGTGATGGGCGGCCAGAACAGTGAGATCAAGGACAGCACCAGAGAGGTGTTGTTTGAATCGGCGAAATTCTTAAAGGATAATGTCCGCAAGACCTCCAGAGGCCTGGGGCTGCGTTCCGACGCGGCGGCCCGGTTTGAGAAGGGGATTGACGAGTACACAGTGGAGTGCGGTATGGCCCGTGCCCTGCATTTGTGCCAGAAGCTGGGCGTGGCAAAGATCAGCTCCTCCCATTTTGATGTGTCCGCAGGCGCTTCCAGGGAGAAGCGGGTGATTCAGGTGGAGACAGGGAAGGTCAATGAAGTCCTTGGCATCCAGGTTCCGAAGGAGGAGATGGTGCGCATCCTGAAGGCGCTGCAGTTTGAGGTAGAATGTGAGGACGGCGTGCTGACGCTGGCCATTCCCAGATACCGGGAAGATGTGGAGGGGTACCAGGATATCGCGGAGGAAATTATCCGGGAATACGGCTATGATAAGGTAACGCCCACCTTTTTGGATACCGCAAAGGTAACCAACGGCGGCCTGAATCCGGCTCAGAAAAAGGAGCTGGAGGTGAAAGAGTTTTTGTGCACCCAGGGATATTATGAGATCCAGACCATCGCCATGACGGCAAAGACGGATTTTGATATGTTCCTGATTCCGGAGGACGCCAAGGAGCGCAGGGTGGTGGAGCTTCTGAATCCCATCACAGAGAATCTCAGCATTATGCGGACCTTTATGGCGCCTTCCATGGTGAAGGTGATGGAGAACAATATCAAAAACGGCAACGGGGAGACCCGCTTCTTTGAGATGGCCAACATCTACCTGCCCAAGGCGCTGCCGCTGACGGAGCCGCCGGTGGAGGAGAAGATGCTTTGTCTGGGAGCCTGCGGCCCCAGGGAGGATTTCTTTGCGCTGAAGGGGACGCTGGAAGCCTTTGCCTGTTATCATGACCTGACCTTCACTTACAGGCGGGGGACCGTACCCTATCTGCATCCCGGCAGAACAGCGGAGGTTTACTGTAAGGGCGTAAAGATCGGCCATCTGGGACAGCTCCGTTATGAGGTGATTGACAATATGAATATCGCCGGAGGAAAGAAGGCGGATACGAAGATTTTCCTGGCGGAGCTGGATTACAGCCTTCTTTGTACGCTGTTTAAGGAGGCCATCAGGTATGTGCCGGAGAGCGGATTTGCCGGAAACCAGCGGGACATCTCTGTACTCATTGATAAGAGCGTGGAGTGCGGCACCATCGTGGAGGCCATCATGGCCTGCGATCCCCTGGTAAAAAAGGTGAGCCTGTTCGATATCTTTGAGAGTGAAAAACTGGGGGCAGATAAGAAGAGCATGGCCTTTAACATCCAACTGGCCTCCGATGAGGCAGATGTCACAGACGCAATGACCGATCAGGTATTCGAGAAGGTGATCGCGGCGCTGAGTCAGCAGTTCGGGGCGCAGATGCGGGCGTAGGAAGCTGGGTTTAATTTAGCAGAGGACGCAGGAAGGGAAAGCGCGGAGCCGACACTGTCATCTGGAAAACTGCTTCGAATACCAAGAAA
>CAMNQN010000140.1 GCA_946549155.1 uncultured Lachnospiraceae bacterium
GTAACATCCTAAGCATCTACGGGATCCTTCCGTTTTAGAATTTGTCATTATACTATCAAGCTTAGATATTTGTCGCTTAGTAAGTCACATTTGGCTGGATTTACAGAATCACACGAAATGTGGCATACTAAGCGACAAAAATGTAGCCTGCGTAAGCTGATAATGGAATGATAGATGCTGAGTTTAAAAGAAATGGCAGCAAATTTTCGATAGAAGCAATTGCTATGCAAAAGTTGGATATAAAAAGCTTCTGTCTGTGACCACCATATTTATTTGCGCAAATCAGATATTTTCGATTAAGATGTTATATTTCGCATGATTTCGTAAAGCTTGCCAGAAAACAGCTGGAAAAGGCGGCTCCGTCCTAGCGTTTCTTGTATCCGAAGCAGTTTTCCAGAGGCATCTGCCCGCCCGGCCCCGTCTTTTCCTGCGTCCTCCTCCATAACAAAACACGAAGAACATTAGCACCTGAACGGTAACAACGTCTAAAATTCATTTAGTGCAAAATCCACAATTATGATTGATTTTTTTCAGAAGATATATTACAATAATGCTAGTACGTTTTAGCGGTTAGTGAAGTAAATGCAAAGGAGGATGCTTCCGTGATATCGAATCAGGTTTTGCAATCGACGCTGGAGGGATTAAAGGCAATCAGCAGAGTAGATATGTGTGTGATGGACTCTGAGGGAATTTTGCTTGCCACCACTTTCGAGGGGGCTGAGGGCTTCCGGGAATCGGTGCTTAGTTTCGTAGAATCACCGGCGGACAGCCAGGTGATATCCGGCTATCAGTTTTTTAAGGTGCAGGATGAGAATCAACTGGAATATATTTTAATTGTGAATGGCAGCAGCGACGACGCGTATATGGTGGGGAAGATGGCAGCGTTTCAACTGCAAAATCTGCTGGTGGCTTATAAGGAGCGGTTTGACAAGGATAATTTTATCAAGAATCTGCTGTTGGATAATCTGCTGCTGGTGGACATTTACAACCGTGCGAAAAAGCTGCACATTGACACCGATGCCCGCCGGGTGGTGTTTATTCTGGAAGTGAGCCATGAGAAGGAAAACAGCTCCCTGGAATTGATCCGGGGGTTATTTGGAAATAAGAACAACGATTTTATCACGGCGGTGGACGAGAAGAGCATCATCGTGGTGAAGGAGTTAAGCGAGCGGGAAGGGTATGAGGAGATGAACGCGGTTGCCGTTATGATTCTGGAGGCCCTTCCGGAGGAGAAGCGCCGGGACGCGCTGATTGCCTACGGTACGATTGTGGGAGAGATCAAGGAGGTGTCCCGCTCCTACAAAGAGGCCAGGATGGCGCTGAATGTAGGCAAGATTTTCTTTGGCGAGCGCCAGGTGATCGCTTACAGCTCCCTGGGCATTGGACGGCTGATCTATCAGCTTCCCATCCCTCTGTGCAAGATGTTTATCAAGGAGATTTTTGAGGGCAAATCCCCGGATGATTTCGATGAGGAGACGCTGACCACCATTAACAAATTTTTCGAGAACAGCCTGAATGTGTCGGAGACCTCCCGACAGCTCTATATTCACAGAAATACGCTGGTGTACCGTCTTGACAAGCTGCAGAAGTCTACGGGGCTGGACCTGCGGGTGTTTGAGGACGCTATCACGTTTAAAATTGCCCTGATGGTTGTCAAATATATGAAATATATGGAAAATCAGGATTATTAATGCTGATTTTTCGAGAAGGTTTTTGCATGTTTGTTTTGTGCTTGCCTGCCATATTTTTGTGGCAGGCAATGTTTTGATTACAGTGATCAGGATTTGAGGAGTGACAGTATGGAAGAGGCGAAAAAAAATCAGGAAGATAACACTGGAGTTCAAAATCCGGACCATGGCAATGGAAGGGAGCAGCATGAGACCTCTGATGCGGCCAGGCAGGCAGCGGAACGGGAGAAGGCGGAAGCGTATCTGCGCCGGATGATGGAGGATGCGGAGCGGAGAAGCAAAAAAGCTCCTCTGGGAATGGAGTTTTTTAAGGGAACACTCTTCGGGTTTATGCTGGCTTCCATCTGCGGGATGGCTTTGGTGCTGATCAGTACAGGAACCATTGGATTCCCTACGGGAAACGGAAGAGAAAACGGGGCGGATAAGCTGACCAGCGGACAGACGATCAGCAAGCTGCGGGAGATACGGGATCGTATTGAAGATTCTTTTTTATATGAGGAGGACGGGGAACTGCTGACCACCTATCTCTTTAAGGGACTGACAGTGGGGCTGGAGGATCCCTACGCCAGCTATTACACGGCGGATGAGGTGGAGACGCTCCGGGAATTGAATGAGGGCGAGTATCACGGGATTGGCATAAACGTATTTACGAATATTCAGACGGGCCGTTTCCAGATTGAGAGTGTGTATGAAAACAGTCCGGCGGATCTGGCAGGACTGCGGGAGGGGGACGAGATTCTCGCGGTGGACGGCGAAACCGTGGAGGGGATGGCGCTGTCTGAACTGGTGTCCCTTATCAAACAGAAGGATGACGTGGATTTTCGGATTGCCAGGGACGGGAAGGAACTGGAGGTTTCCGTGGAAGTGACGGAGGTGGAGATTCCTACGGTGTCCTGGGAAATCCTGGACGATAACATCGGGTATCTGAAGATTACGGAGTTTGACAGGATTACGGTGGCACAGTTTGAGGAGGCCATGAAAAATATGAAGGCTCAGGGCGTAGAACGGCTGATCCTGGATGTGCGGGATAATCCCGGGGGCGTCCTGGAGGCGGTCTGCGATATTCTGGATGATCTGCTCCCGGAGGGCCTGATTGTCTACACGGAGGACAAGGAAGGGAACCGGGAGGAATATCGGTCAGAT
The DNA here is from genome assembly GCA_946549155.1 of uncultured Lachnospiraceae bacterium. Taxonomy (GTDB): domain Bacteria; phylum Bacillota; class Clostridia; order Lachnospirales; family Lachnospiraceae; genus Merdiplasma. The sequence continues at coordinate 2,832 of CAMNQN010000140.1, forward strand.
GCGGATCAGATTTACAACGGGGCCCTGGCCGTGCTGGTCAATGGGGACAGTGCCAGCGCGTCGGAGATTTTTGCCGGTTCAATCCAGGATTATGGGCTGGGGCCGGTGATCGGCACCACCACCTACGGCAAGGGTGTGGTGCAGAGAACCTACCCGTTAAACGACGGATCTGCCTTGAAACTGACCGTGGAAAAGTATTATACTGCCGGGGGACAGGACATTCACGGAAATGGAATTGCGCCGGATTATGTGGTGGAGAATGGGGAAGCACAGAGGGAACAAGCTGCGGAAACCAGGACAGAAGCTGAGACCGGGCAGGCTGTGAAAAGCGGGGATCAGGATCGCCAGCTGCAGCGGGCCATCGAGTACCTTACGGAGGAGGAAAACGGCGAAGGAGCCTGAGGCTGGCAGCATAAGATATGCAGCGAATACGCTAAACGCTTCCGGGGTATGTCCCCGGAAATAAAAAGGATGTGACAGGGACATGGAACAGAAAATTATATTCAGAGAGATGCTGAGCGAAATTAAGAATTTGGCGGGCCAGAGAGGAGGCCGCCTGACAGTAGGGGAGATCGACGACTTTTTTGCCAACGCCCAGCTGGAGCCGGCCCAGATGGAACTGATCTATGAATATTTGCAGGGCCAGGGCATCACGGTGGAGGGATATGGAAAGGGAGGCCTTCCGGAGGGAGTATTGTCTGAACGCTTTGCAAAGGCCGCGAAATGGGCGAAGGGCGGGGAAAAAGCGCCGCTGGCTTATGGCGCGGAGCATAAAACAGCCGAAGAAGAGGAGGATACCGGGTGTCTGGACGGAATGCGGGTTTATCTGGAGGAGATGGAGCGAATCGGAAGGCTGGAGCCGGAGGAGGAGCTGCTGCTGTTTCAGCGGGCTGCGGCGGGAGACCGGGAGGCCAGGGGAGAGCTGGCAAGGCTGTATCTTCCGATGATCTGTGAGGCGGTGGGAGATTACGATGGAGAGGAAATTCTGGTGGAGGACCTGATTCAGGAGGGAAATATGGGCCTGCTTATGACCCTGGAGAAGCTTGAGGCGGCGGACAGTCTGGCTGCCTTCAGGGCACAGCTGATGAATGGAGTAAACCGGTACCTGCAGGAGGTTTTGGAGAGACAGAGGCACATTCTGGAGATGGGAAAAGGCATCGAAAACCGGGTGAATCATTTAAGTCAGGCGATTCACAGTCTGGAGGAGGAACTGGAGCACCGGGTGTCTGTGGAGGAATTGTCTGCATATCTGGAGATGCCGGCGGAGGAAATCAGGGATATTTTAAAGATGGCCGGCGATGAACTGAAAGTTGAAGGCTATGAAAATCGTTAAAATCAGAAAAACGGGGAAGAAACCGGCGGGGCGGCTATGGTGCCTTTTGCTGGCAGTTTGCCTGCTGACGGGATGCGGAGGGCAGAAGGGCAGCCTGGGGACGGGGAAAAAGAGCGTTATCATCCCGAAGGCTGACGGAAAAGAGGCCCTTTCGGCGGAAAAGCTTGTGGTGGATATTTCCCATCTGGATCTGGGCTATATGATGGTATGCTATACCGGAAGCGCCCGGACGCTTTTCGTACAGCTTGTGGGGGAGGATCAGACGGAGTATAAGTATTTTATGGAACCGTCGGAGGAGTATGTCACGATTCCCTTTACCTCGGGGGACGGGGAGTATTATCTGTGTGTTTATGAGAATGTGGGAGACGACCGGTATTCCCCCATTCTTTCCCAGATGCTGACGGTAGAATTGAAAAATGAGTTTGGCCCCTTTTTGTGCAGTAATCAGTACGTGAACTTTACCATGGAGGATGAGGCCATTGTCTGGGGAGCGGAGCTGACAGGGGAGATCACCGATGATCTGGAGAAGGTACAGGAGGTTTACCACTGGGTGGTGCAAAATGTGGAGTACGACTATGATAAGGCGGTGGATGTGAGTACAGGCTACCTGCCGGATATCAATCAGACGCTGAAAACGAAGAAGGGCATCTGCTTTGACTATGCGGCTCTGATGTCAGCCATCCTGCGCAGCCAGGGTATTCCCGCGAAGCTGGAGATCGGCTATCTGACGGGGGATGTGTATCACGCCTGGATCAGCGTCTGGCTGGAGGAGATCGGCTGGGTGGACAATTTGATTGAGTTCAATGGAACGGAGTGGGAGCTGATGGATCCCACCGTAGCCTCTGCTTCCGGCAGCCGGGAAGTGAAAGAGCGGCAGTCGGAAGAGGGAACCTATATTGTCCGGTATGTCAGATGAGGAGGAGAGAAAATAGGAGGACGCAGGATGCAAAAGAAACTGAATTGCCAGGAGATGATCACCTTCTGTTCCCAGATGGCGGTCATTCTTCATTCCGGGATTTCTGCCTTTGAGGGGATCTCCATGATGATGGAGGACCTGGAAAAGGGACAGGGTGCGGAGCTGCTGAAGACGATTTACGAGGAGATGGAGAAGGGGGGAGGACTGTATGAGGGAATGGAAAAGGCGGAGGTCTTCCCTGTTTATGCCTGTCAGATGGTCCGGCTGGGGGAGAATGCCGGAAGGCTGGATGAAGCCATGCGTACGCTGGCGGATTATTATACCCAGGAGGAGGCTCTTTACCGCACGGTACGGCATGCAGTGTCCTATCCGCTTTTTATGCTGGTGATGATGCTTGGCGTGCTGGCGGTGCTTATGGTGGAGGTCATGCCGGTTTTTCAGGAGGTGTTTTTGTCTCTCGGGATGCAGATGGGAGGCCCCGCGGGGGCGGTGCTGCGTATGGGTGAGCTGATGAGCCGGTATTCCGGCGTGCTGCTTGCGCTGCTGGGAGCGGGATTGGCGGTGCTTTTGTGGGCTTCCAGAACGGAGCAGGGGCGCGAGAAGGCAGCCGCCCGGATCAGGAGAAGCAGGCTGGCCGGAAAATTTGTCAGGAAGACAGCGCAGTACCGCCTGGCGTTTGGGATGAGCATGAGTCTGCGCAGCGGCCTGGATCCGCAGCAGAGCCTGGAGATGATGGGAAAACTGGTGGAGGATGAGGATACCGGGAAAAAGATTGCGGGATGTCTGAAGAAAATGGAGAGCGGCTGCTTTTTCGAGGAAGCGATTGTTGAGGCGGATATTTTTGACGGGATGCATAACCGGATGATCCGAATCGGACAGAAAACCGGGTCTCTGGACCAGGTGATGGAGGAGATTGCGCTGCAGTGCAGCCGGGAGGCCTCAGAAAATATCTGGAATAAGATAAATATTATCGAACCCACCGTGGTGATTATTCTGGCGGTGCTGGTGGGATTGATTCTGCTGTCGGTAATGCTTCCGCTTATGAGTATCATGGCGGAGATCGGTTAGCGGCCCGGGGGAGGAAGAAAGATGAACCGGTTTCAAAATAGAAGAGGGAGGAAGCCTTCCATCGGAGGGCTGACGGTGTCTGTTCTGGTTGCTGCGGGCTGCTTTGCCCTCTTTTTGGGAGGCATTTTGGGAACTCGCAGGGAGGCTTGGAGAAAGGAACTGGAGAATCTGCAGCAGGTTCTGGATCAGAGCGCGGCGGTTTGCTATGCCCTGGAGGGTACTTATCCGGAAAGCCTTTCTTATTTGAAGGAGCATTATGGCATCAGCTGGAATGAGCACCGGTATCTGGTGGATTTTGAGGCGGTGGGGAATAACCTTCCGCCGGATATCACCGTGATTCCAAGGAACTGAGAGGGGAGGAAGAGGGGTGGAGCGGAAGAACCACGTGATTGACGGAGCCTTTGCGCTGGCATTGTTTGGAGTTTTTGCCCTGTGCGCTGTGATGCTGGTCCTTCTGGGGGCCAGGGTCTACAGTAAAGTGGCGTCCGGAATGAGTAAAATGGACGCGCCCATGATCCTGTCCTATGTGACGGAAAAGCTGAGAAGCTGCGGCGGAAGCGGGAATGTTTCCCTGGGGGAGGACGGAGAACTGCTGCTGTGGGAGGAAAGCTCCGGGGAAAATTATGCCACCTGGATTTATCAGGCTGACGGCTGTCTGATGGAGGCGCTGATGCCAAAGGGGAGGGAACCCATAACCGGCGGCGGTACGGAAATTGCCCCGGTGCAGGATTTTTCGGCGGAATGGGCGGAGCATGGGATGCTGGAAATTACGGTGAAGGATGCGGATGGAAGCGTGCTGAGCCGGTATTTTACTTTTCAGACAGAATAAACAGGCTGGCGGAGCATTGAGGAAGAGTTGCGATGAAGGAAAAGGAACATTCCCGTACGGGACTATTATTGATGGAGATTATACTGGCCGTTTTGTTTTTCTCTGTTTCGGCGGTGGGCTGCCTCCGGATATTTGTGGGGGCTTCCCGGCAAGGTCTCAGGGCGAAGCAGCTGAAAGCGGCGGTGAACAGCACGGAGAATTTCCTTCAGCAGCTGAAGGCTGTGGGAGGAGAAAGGGAACGGCTGAGGGAATTTTATCCGGATGCAGAGGGGCTGGAGGACGGCGTTCTGTATTTTGACGAAAACGGCGCCGTTTGCACGCTGGAGGAGATGGACTATTCCATGCGGTTTTTGGTGGTGAAGAGAGAGGTTACAGCGGAGGCCGAGGCGGTTTGCTATAACGGGAAACAGGAGGAAATTTACCGTATCAGTACGCTGCTGGCGGTGGAGAGGGATATGGAATGAAGAGAAAAGAAAGGGGCCAGTCGGTCATTCATACAGGCACCACGTCGCTGGTGATGATATTTGCGGTGCTGGCGCTTATGACCTTCGCGCTGCTGTCCTACTCCTCGGCCAGCGCCCAGTGGCGGCTGGCCAGGAAGATGGCGGAGCGGATGGAATGCTATTATGCAGCGGAGGAACAGGCGGCAGAGCGCCTGGAGGTGCTGGACACCTGGCTGAAGGGGCTTGCTTTGGCGGGCACGGAGGCTTCAGAACAGGAATTTTCGCAGCTGCTTTTCGGACTTCCGGAGACGATGCGGGATATGGAATGGCAGGATGGATTGATCTACTGGCAGATTCCGGTGGGGGAACGGCAGCAGCTGGAGGTAAAGGTGGAGCCTGCAAAAGAGAAGGAGGGGGCCTGCTGGAGGCTGCTATGGTGGAAGCTGACCGGCCCGCAGGGCGGCCTGGAACAGCAGCCTCTGGAATTATACGGAAAAGAAGAGGGGGCAAAGGGAGAAGCCCCGGGAGGTAACGGGATATGAACATGAGAGAGGTTCTGGAGGAGATGACGAAGCGGGGGGCATCAGATATCTTTCTGGTGGCCGGTCGTCCCATTTCTTATAAATCAGAGCAGAAAATATGCACCTACGGGACAGACCGGCTGACACCGGGAATCCTGAAGCAGTATATTGATGAAATTTATGAAATGGCAGGCTGCCAGAACGAAAGGAAGCTTCTGGAAACCGGCGACGATGACTTTTCCTTTGCGGTGACGGGACTTGCCCGTTTTCGGGTCAGCACCTTCAAACAGAGAGGGTCGCTGGCGGCGGTGATCCGGATTATCGCGTTCCATCTGCCGGATGCCGCGGCGCTGGGGATTCCGGAGTCTGTGATTGAGCTGGGGGACTTCGGGAAGGGAATGGTGCTGGTGACCGGCGCAGCAGGCAGCGGAAAATCCACTACGCTGGCCTGTATCATCGACCATATCAACCATACCAGGGAAGAGCATATTATTACGCTGGAGGATCCGCTGGAGTTTCTGCATTCTCATGACAGGTGCATCGTCACGCAGCGGGAAATTGTGTCGGATACGGAGAGCTATATCAAGGCGCTGCGGGCGGCTATGCGCCAGAGCCCGGACGTGATCCTGCTGGGGGAGATGCGGGACTATGAGACGATCCAGGTGGCGATGACCGCCGCGGAGACGGGACATCTGATTTTTTCCACGCTTCATACAATGGGGGCGGCCAATACCATAGACCGGATTATTGATGTATTTCCAGCCAATCAGCAGCGGCAGATCGCGGTGCAGCTGTCCATGGTGCTGCAGGCGGTGGTGAGCCAGCAGCTGGTGCCCGGCCTGGATGGAAAGCTGCTGCCCGTATTTGAGATCATGACGGTGACGCCGGCGATCCGAAATATGATTCGGGAGAACAAAAGCTTCCAGATCGACGGAATGCTGTATTCGTCAGCCACCCCCAGGATGATGTCGGCGGACTCCTGCCTCCTCCAGATGTATAAGGCAGGAAAAATCGACCGGAAGGTGGCGCTGGCATATGCCTCTAATCCGGATATGCTGGCTAGGCGGATTTAGTTAATAAGCAGGACGCAGGAAAAGATGGGGCCGGGCGGGCAGATGCCTCTGGAAAACTGCTCCGGATACAAGAAACGCTAG
>CAMNQN010000141.1 GCA_946549155.1 uncultured Lachnospiraceae bacterium
TTGTGGCCCTGCGCGCCCTCCTCTTCCTGCGTCCTCTTACTTAACAAAACACGAAGAATATTATCACCTGAGCAGTCCCCCTGTTGGAAATTTATGTTATTTTTCCTGGGAAAATATCTTGACAGAATAAACAAAAGATATATAATAATCACATAAGCAATTTCTTTTAATATTAGAAGAGTCACATTTTGCATTCAGGGGCACTTCGCCCGGTTATCCATTTTGCGTTTTTATTTTGACAGATTAGCAGATAATTTTATTTGTCCTGGAAGGAGGGGATGATCTGAAAACAGGAGATATTTTGGCGGGAAAATACCAGATCCTGCAGACACTGGGCAAGGGCGGAGAGGGCAGTGTCTGGCTGGCAGTGCATTTGCGGACGGAGCAGTTTTGGGCTGTAAAGGAGATTGCCAGGAGGGAAGATGGCCGGGAATTTCATGAGATCGATATGATGAAGAAGCTGCGGCATTCTTCGCTGCCGTTAATTTCAGATGTGCTGGAGAGCCGGGAATGCGTTTATTTGGTGATGGAGTATATCCGGGGACATACGCTGGAGGAGATCCGAAAGAAACAGGGATGCCTGTCTGCCTGGCAGGTGATGGAGGTGGGAATCCAGCTTAGCAGCGTGCTTTGCTATCTTCATGGGAGAAAGCGGCCGGTGCTTCATCTGGATATTAAACCGGCGAATATTATTCAGAAACGGGACGGCACTCTGGTACTGGTGGATTTTGGGGCTTCCTGGAAGCAGCGGGGAGGGAACAGGGAAAATAAAAGAAGGGGGACGGACGGTTTTGCCGCTCCAGAACAGTATGACCTGCAGCAGGCGTTGGATCAGCGGACTGATATTTACGGGCTGGGAGCCACGCTGTATTACCTGATTTCCGGGGTAAAATATTCCAGTGCGCTGAAAAAGAGCAGGATACCGGGCTGCCCGGAAGCGATGAGCGTGATAATCCGAAAATGTATCCGGGAAGATCCGAAGCAGCGTTATCAGGATGGTAAAAAGCTGCGGCGGGATCTGATAAAGCTGAGTTACCGGTTGGGGCGGAAGCGAAGCCGGCTGTGGGCGGCGCTTCTGCTGGTTGCCCTGGCTTTTGGGGTAGCGCTTCGGGGGCTTCCGGCGGAATTTTCGGCCCGGGTGGAGGAGCAATGGGACTACGGGAAGCTGCTGGCAGAAGCGCTTTGCTGCGGCGGGGAAGAGCGGCTGACCTGCTATGAGAAGGCCCTTTTCCGGGCGCCGGGGAGAAAGCAGGCGTATCTTCAGCTTCTGGAGCAGGCGGGCAGCGACGGGACTTTGAGTAAGGAGGAGGAAAATCAGATCCGCACGCTGTTCCATACCATTCCGCTGGGAAAGTCAGAGACCTACGAGGAGCTGCTGGCGAGGAATCCGGCTGCCTATGGAGAAGTGTCATTTCGACTGGGGATGCTCTACTGGTATGGCTATGACGGAGAGGAGGGGCACCGGATTGCGTCCGGGTGGTTTCACAAGGCAACGGGAGCTCTGCAGAAGCTGCCGGAGGACCGGCAACGGGAAGAATGGGAAATCCGGGCGGAAATTTTTGGCTATAGAAGCGCCTATTTCGACCGGCTTGGCTTCCAGGATGAGATGGGTGAGAATCAGAAGCTGGAGCTGGCTTATTGGGAGGATTTAAAGAAGATTTTAGCGTTGGAGCGGGAAACAGAGGATTACGCTGTTATGGAACTGTACTTCCTGAAAGAAACTCTCCAGCAGATGATTTTTCTGGCGGAGGATCTGTGGCATGCAGGCATTTCTGCCGAAGAGCAGCTGCAGATGGCAGAGCGGCTGGCGGAACGGGTGGAGGAGGAGTGTTTGGGCAGGGAGGAGGCGGGAGAAAACAGCGGCGACAGGAACGAGGAGATGGGGGGAGAGGCTGTTGACAGAAAGAAGCAGGAGCTGCGGCGGGAGACGGCGGATCTGGCAGAGACGGTGAAAATGGTGATTTCGCATTTGGGGGAGCAGGCAGAAGTAGGAGAATAACGCTGTGAGGGATAGGTTTGAAAGGGTATCCTGAAAAAGACGGGGAAGCGTCAGCTTCGGAAAAGGGGGATTTTATGAAGAGGCATTGCGGGAAGAAAACGGCGCTGGTGTTGGCGTTGTCGTTAATTTTGGCGAATTATTATGTAGAGTATGGAAGAAAAGTGAGGGCTTCCGAGACAGAACAGAAGATGGAATTTTATCAGGGATCTGTTTTGGCGGAAGAGCTTGGGGAGTCTGAGAGCGAAAGCGAGACGGAGTCAGAGCGGGAAACAGAAGAGGAACGGGAGACAGAAGCTGGGCCGGAGGCTGGGAACGGGCGTGAAGCAGAAAACCGGAAGCCCTCCGAGAAGGAACGGGAGATAGAGGCAAAGATACAGGGAACTGCCGGGATGGAGCAGGGAATGGCTGCGGATACGGAAGAGAAAAGGGAGTCGGAAACGAAGGCGGAGCCAGAAATGAAAGCAGGGGCAGAAGCAGAGAAGCTGAAAACGGGGACAGAAATAGGAGCGGAAGCGGGTACAGAGACGGAGGAGTCGGAAACGGGTGCGGATAGAGAAGCGGAAGCGGGTACAGAGACGGAGGAGTCGAAAACGGAGGCGGATACAGAAACGGAAGCGGGTACAGAGACGGAGGAGCCGAAAACAGAGGCGGATACAGAAACGGAAGCGGGTACAGAGACAGAGGAGTCGGAAACAGAGGCGGATACAGAAACGGAAGCGGGTACAGAGACAGAGGAGTCAGAAACAGAGGCACCCTGGCAGGGTAAGACTGTGCGTGTATTTCATATAGAAGTTAAGCTTCCGGAGCAGGGCCGCATTTATGATGGCACGGATCAGATTGAACTGAGCTATGAGACGGAAGGTATGGAGGAGGAGAGTGGATGGAAGCTTCGGTATCAGGCGCGGCTGATGGGGACAGATGTGGGCGAATGGCCGGTACAGTATGAATTCTGGCTTGAGAATGTAAATCCGGCGGATACCGGGTCACAGCAGGAAAATAGCGCGGCCGCCTGTCAGCTGCAGGTGGAACAGCAGCCCTTATCGGCGGTCATTCTGCCCCGAACCTTATCGGTGGAGATTCCGGACGGATGGAAGGCCTATGGGAAAACAGCGGAGATGAAAAATATTCATTTATCGGGAAAAGTGAAGGTAACCGGTTTTATTCGGGATGCGGCGGGAAATGAGGTGATTCCGGATGGTTTTGAAGCGCCCTGGGTGGCAGTAGACACCTCGGTGGTAAGCCAGTGGAGTCATATTTATGAGAGCGGGATCCAGAAGGTGTACCAGGATGCTTTGGTGATGAAGTATAGGAAAAACGGGAAGCCTACAGGAAATCCTACTTCCAATTACATTTTTTCTGAGGATGAGCAGGCGGGAGGATATCGGAAGGGGAAGCTGCTTATCGCCCAGTCGGATATTGCGGAGGGGATAGATTATGAGATTATCGGGGAGGAGGGGGCCATTTACCGGCGTGCAGACAATACGGTTTGGGTCCGGCAGGGAAGCGGCCTTCAAATTCTGCCGATGGAGAATCGGGGTTATACGGAGGGTTGGGCGTCCGGTCCTCTGTCTTTGAGCGGGACAGCCGTTTTTTCCTTGACAGCCAGGGACGGTCAGGGGCAGGTCACGGCCGTTTCTCTGGAGCAGTCCGTCAGCTTTCAGGTGGATGGGGTGGTCCCTGAGGCCATAGTGGAGATATCCGGCGTCTCAAAGACAGAAACGACGTGCTATGGAAAGGGGAATGTATATGTACAGATACGGGTGCCGGAGGATAAAGGAAGCGGCATAAAACAGGCCAGGTATTTTGTGGCGGCGAGCCGTGAGGCCTTGCCGGATCAGGTGCCGGAAAGCCGGGAGTGGTGGCAGGATTGTACAAGCGGTCTGCAGCTGCGGCTGGAAAAGCCCGGGAGCTATGTGCTTTATGTGGAGACAGAGGACTGGACGGGAAATAAAGCCTATGTAAAAAGCCGGACTGTCGTGATTGATGGGGAAAAGCCGGAGATTATGATTGAGGGTGTGGAAGATAACAGCGCTAACAGCGGAAGTGTATATCTGACAATTCGCTGCCGGGACGACTGTTACCGGAGCGGTTCTTTGAAGGTGGAGATCACGGGGGCCAACGGTACATACGTGCCGGCCCGCAGGGAAATCCGGCTGGAGAGCCAGGGAGAAATGCTCCGGTTTGCTGATTTTGCCCGCACAAAGAGTGCGGACGATATTTATACTGTGACGGCCACGGCGGAGGATCTTGCGGGAAACTGTTCCACAGAAACGGTAACCTTTTCCATCAACCGGTTTGGTTCCGTGTACGACTTGAGCTCGGAAACCAAAAAAGAGCTGGAACAGTTTTATCATAAAACAGGGTTTCCGGTTACCTTCCAGGAGATTAATTTGGATTATGTGGGTTCTGTACAGATTCTGTGCAGAAGAGAGGGAAACCTGATGCGTCTGAAAGAAAACCAGGATTACGTTGTTTCCTATTCCGGGGCAGAGAGGGGATGGAAACAGTATACCTACACGATACCGGCAGAGTTTTTTCAGAAGGAGGGCAGTTATGAGGTAATGATGATTTCCAGGGATCGGGCTCAGAACAGCGGGGACAGTCAGAGTCAGAGGAAAACGGTGCGGTTCGCGGTGGACCGGTCCGCACCGGAGTGTCAGATTACCGGTTTGGAGGCAAATCAGGTTTATCAGGCGGAGACTATGTGGATCTGTCTGGAACCCAGGGATAATCTTTGTCTGAAGGAGATGGCTGTCTACCAGGATGGGAGAAGGACATCCGTGTATTCACAAAAGGAAATTCAGGAGCAGGGAGGTGTGATAAAATGGCAGGTCACGGCGAAGGAGCGCTGGCAGCGCCTGGAGGTGCGGGTAGCTGACGAGGCCGGAAATCAGACATGGACAGAGGAACTGCCTTTCTATATTACTGCAAAGGAGGATATGAAAAAAATCCTTCCTTATATAAAGAGCGGAAAAACTGCCAGGGAGCGGGAGGCGGAGACGCGGATTCTGACAAGGCTGAACAGAAAGCTGGGGAAATTGGGGATAGCGGGGGCACTCTCAGATTCGGGGCGGGCGGCTGCAGGACAGCCTGACCGGGGCATGGATTGGAGTACCGGGAAGGCCGGAGATCCATGGATACCCAGAGGACAGCTGTGGGGGCTTCCGGAAGCCCTCGCTGGTCAGGCTCAGGCCGCAATGGTCCGGCAGACAGCAATGGCTCAGGCAGAAGGGAAGGACTCCGGAAACCGGACAGTGGCAGATACACCGGGCGGTTCGGGTCTGGCCCTTCTTTGTCTGATGGGTGTTTTGCTTTTGACAGCTCTGTATCTGTCTGTCGGGATTCGTCATTTCAGAAAGAAAGCGTAATGCCATTTTTGCGATTTTGTATATTTTTTATATAATTAATTGACAAATTTGAGATAATGTTATAAAATTTCTACATCAGACAAACGATGAAAAGAAGAAAAATGTATGGTTTGTCTAAAAATATTTAAGGAGGATTACAAAGTATGAGGAAAATGGTTACACTTGGCCTTGCCGCTCTGATGGCAGGAGCGATGGTTATGGGTGCATCTGCGGAAGAGCAGGTGGATCTGAATGTGATTGCCGCGCAGTATGGACAGAATACCGCAGCCTGGTGGGCAGATTTTGTTGAAGAGTTCAATGCGGCGAACCCCGGAATTAATCTGAATGTAGAAGTTGTTTCCTGGAACGATATTTATACAGTGGTAAATACCCGTATCGGTAACGGCCAGGCTCCCGACATCCTGAATATCGATGTATTCGCGGATTATGTGGATGACGAGCTGCTGCTTCCGGCCCAGGACTATGTTTCCGAGGAGACCTATGGAAAGATGTATGAATCCTTCCTGGAACAGTCCAACATAGACGGTACGATTTGGGCCATCCCGGATCTGGCATCTGCCCGTGCGATGTATTACAATGTTGATATTCTTGAAGCTGCTGGTGTGGAGGTTCCCACCACCTGGGAGGAGCTGACTGCGGCCTGCGAAGCGATCAAGGCTTATGATGACAGCATTTATCCCTGGGGTATTGATATGACAACTGACGAAGGCCAGGCCGCTTTCGCCTACTATACCTGGAACAACGGCGGCGGATTTGTGGACGAAAACGGTGACTGGGCGCTGAACAGTGAGCAGAACGTGGAAGCGATCGAATACGCCATTGGACTGGTAAATTCCGGTTATACCAACAGCGACCCGTCCAATGATACCCGTTATGATCTTCAGGATATGTTCGGCGCAGGTCAGATCGCTATGGTAATCGCCCCCAACAGTCTGCCTACCTATGTAGCGGATGGCGGTTATGAAGTGAACTACGCGGTGGCTCCGATCCCCTGCAACAATGGTGAATCCGTATCTGCAGGTGTTATGGACCGCTTTATGTGCTTCAACAATGATTATTCGGAGGAAGAACTGGCAGCAGTGACGACCTTCTTCGATTACTTCTATGATGACGAGCGCTACTCCGAGTGGGTTCTGATGGAGGGCTTCCTTCCGGCCACCAAGGCAGGCGGCGAGGCCGTGGCTGCTGCGGATGAAAGCATGGCTGCATGGGTAGACATTGTAGGTTCCAGTAAATTCTATCCCACCGCTAAGACGGAGTGGGCTGATGTGAAGCAGGGTGTTATTGATGTGGAACAGCAGGCACTTCTGGGTGAAGATGTGCAGACTCTTCTGGATAATTTGCAGGCAGAGATCGCAGGCTAAAAAAGTGTAAGCGGATGATTGAATAAAACGCAGAAAACCTGTCATTGGCAGGTTTTCTGCGTACTGCGGAATCAAAATGCGGGAGCGGGGCTCTTGTGGCTCTGCTCCCGATTTTTAAGAGTTCCTGTTTCGGGTGGTGAAAGAATGAAAAAGAAAAAGAAAATTTTGACTTCGATAGAGCCTTATCTCTGGCTTTTACCCAGTATGCTGCTGATGGCGGTTTTTATTCTGGTCCCGATTTTCGAGGTTTTCCGGATATCGCTGAGTAAGGTTTCCAAAGCGGGTATTGTCAAGGGCTTTATCGGGCTGGGCAATTTCCAGAAGGTTTTGAGCGGTTCCGCCTTCCCAATCGTTCTGAAGAATACGCTGATTTGGACGGTTGTGGTGGTGGGACTCTCGACGCTGATTGGTTTCATCCTTGCTATTGTGATGAATAATCAGTTCCGGGGACGGAAGGCTGCCCGTGCGATTGTGGTGTTCCCCTGGGCCACATCCCTGATTATTCAGGCCGGTGTGTGGAAATTTATTATTGATACGGATTACGGTGCCTTAAATACGCTGCTGATGCAGCTGGGGATTCTGGATAAGGCGGCGAACTGGACGCCCACGCCTGCGGCGTATTTTGCCTGGGAGTGCTGGGTGGGTATTTTCGTTACAATCCCCTTTGTGATGTTCTGCGTGCTGTCCGGGCTGCAGAGCATTGATAACGCCTATTATGAGGCAGCTACGGTGGATGGCGCTACTTACTGGCAGCGCATGTTCCGGATCACCATTCCACTGGTAAAGCCGTCTCTGACGGTCAGCACTGTGCTGAATATCATTTATGTGTTTAATTCGTTCCCCATTGTATGGACCATCACAAAGGGAGATCCGGCGAACCGCACGGACACCCTGGTGACGTATCTGTATAAGCTGGCATTTTATAATGGAAAATCAGGAGAAGCCGCGGCGGTATCTGTGATTGGTTTTCTGATTCTGTGTGCCTGCGCCTCCGTTTACATGGTGGTATCTATGAGAAAGGAGGGCAGTGATGAGTAGAGTGAAGGAAGAAGTGATGACTAAAAAGGCAAAGACGCCAAAGCAGAAGATATTGAGAATCTGTCTGTATGTTTTTGTGCTTTTGGTATCTTTGGTGATTTTGTATCCCTATCTGGTAATGTTCACCACGGCACTGAAGAGCCGCGCAGAGATTTATGCCACTAACGGTACCGTTTTTCCGGTTACCTGGTTATGGAATAACTTTACAGACATCTGGTCCAAGGCTCCGCTGCTGAGATATTTTGCAAACTCTATTATTGTGGCCGGAGGTTCCACAATAATTGCTATTCTGTGCGGCATACCGGCAGCCTATGCGCTGGCCCGCATGAAATTTAAGGGCCAGAAATTTTTCCTTGGACTGGTGATTATATCCCAGATGTTTTCACCTGTGGTTCTGCTGATCGGTATTTATCGGGTGATGTCTACGCTGAGCATGACGGACAGCCTGTTGGGACTGATTTTCATCAATGCGGCGTTCAATCAGGCCTTTGCGATCTGGCTGCTGCGGGGGGCGTTTATAGCGATCTCCCCGGATATGGAGCAGGCAGCCCGTATTGACGGCTGTAACAAGATGCAGGCCATGGTAAGGGTGCTGCTGCCCATGGCGGCTCCGGGCATTGTAACTACGTTGATTTTCATATTCATCAACGCCTGGAATGAGTACACGATTGCGTTGACCCTGATCTCCACCGATGTGAAGAAGCCCCTGACCGTAGGTATCACAATTTTCAATGGCTACAACATGATCGAGTGGCAGTATCTGTTCGCAGCATCTCTGTTTGCTACGATCCCGGTTATTATTCTGTTTATGTGTATTGAGAAGCATCTGGTGAGCGGTCTGGCATCCGGCGGTGTGAAGGGCTGATTTTGCCGTGCTGCGTCAATGGCGGAAGTTAAAGAGAGAGAGGAAAAAAGAACCCCGCCGGTGTGCAGGTTTGCGCACCGGCGGGGTTTTTCAAGGGGAGGATAAGTAGTATTTTTATCTTTTGTACGGTTTCATTGAAGGGGGATTCAATGAATGAAGAACGCTTTTGTGAAGCGTTGTAATCTCTTCAGGGCTTCCTGTCGGTGGAAGCTCATCTGAGATTAATCTTAGTATAGGCAGTTTTGTGGAAAATATACAGGGACAGTAAAAAAATTTTAAAAATATATTTACACGAATAGAACAGGAATGCCCTGATTCGGTTTTAGATTACTGTTCGTGTTTGGTTAATTACCTGGACGCAGGAAGAGGAAGGGCGGAGCCGACACTGTCATCTGAAAAACTGCTTCGAATACCAAGAAAATCTAAGATGGAGC
>CAMNQN010000142.1 GCA_946549155.1 uncultured Lachnospiraceae bacterium
GCCGTCTCTCCCGAAATCGGAGGGCGGCTCCATCCAAGTGTTTCTATGTATCCTGTGCAATGTTTTCCAGAGTCATCTGCCCGCCCGGCTCCGTCTTAGATTTTCTTGGTATTCGAAGCAGTTTTCCAGATGACAGGGCCGGCTCCGCGCTTTCCCTTCCTGCGTCCGGGTAATTAACAAAACACGAATTTTTCCCAGTGTGAAAAGTAAAACGCTATTATTTGCTGTATACGGCCATTGCCTCATAGGGCCGCAGGGTGGTGCGGCAGGAGGCATCCGAATAGTTGGACAGCTCGATTTTGGAGGAAGGGTCATAAGGCGTATCCGGTAAGGTAACGGATTTAGCACTGAAATTGCAGAGGATGAGCAGAGTTTCCTCCTTAAGCTTTCTGGCGTATCCAAAGATCTGTTCATGATCCGGCCAGAGCAGTTCAAAGGAACCGTTTTGGATGAGAGGATTCCCTTTTCGATATTCCAGCACATGTTTATAAAAAGAAAAAACGGAATTCGGGTCGTCAAGCTGGCGTGCGGCATTTACGGCGCGCCAGTTGCGGCCGAGATTGATCCAGGGCGTGTGGGAAGAAAAACCGGCATAAGGGCCGGAATCCCACTGCATGGGGGTTCGCGCATTATCGCGGCTTACATGGGAGAGGTAATTCAGCATAGTGCGCTGATCCAGCGTGCTGCTGTCCACGAAATCGTGGTAGGCGTTTATGCTTTCAATGTCGCGGTACTGGGATAAATCAAAAAAGCCTGCGTTTGTCATTCCCAGCTCTTCACCCTGATAAAGGTAGGGCGTCCCCTGCATGAGATACAGGCATAGGCAGAGCATTTTTGCGGAAACATCCCGGAATTCCGGCAGATCGCAGCCGAATTTGGAAACGGCCCTGGGCTGGTCATGATTTCCCCAGAAGAGACAGTTCCAGGCCCTGTCCTTAAGCCCCCTCTGCCATCGGTCAAAGACCTGCTTCAGCTTTGGAAGGCTGGTTTTACCATCTGTCCATTTTCCGTACTTGCCGTCGGTCAGTGTGGTGTGGTCAAACTGGAAAACCATATTCAGTTCCCCTGTGTCTTTGCCGGAATATTGAAGGGCATCCGCGACGGTGACATTCGGGCATTCACCTACCGTCATAATGTCATAGTGGGACAGTACCCGGGTATGCATTTCCTTTAAATATTCATGGACATGAGGTCCGTTTACGCAGTAGGGGGAGAGGTCTGGATTGTCTGTCTGAGGGAAAACCTCTGGTTTGGAAATCAAACTGATAACATCCATTCGGAATCCATCCACCCCTTTATTCAGCCACCAGCACATCATATCATAGACTTCGCTGCGCACCCGGGGATTGGCCCAGTTCAGGTCCGGCTGTTTTCGGGCAAAGATATGAAGATAATGAGAATCCGTCTGGGAATCGTACTCCCATGCAGGGCCGCTAAACCAGGAGCACCAGTTATTGGGTTTGACATCACGCCAGATATAGTAGTCGCGGAAGGGGTTGTCCCGGCTGCTGCGGCTTAGCCGGAACCAGGCGTGTTCATCGGAAGTGTGGTTGACCACCAGATCCATAATGATGCGGATCCCCTTCTGATGGGCCTGGGAAAGCAGACGGTCGAAATCCTCCATTGTGCCGAAATCCGGGTGAATCGAGCGGTAGTCGCTGATATCATAGCCGTTGTCCGCGTTGGGGGACGCATAGATCGGGCAGAGCCAGATTACATCCGCACCTAAATATTTGATGTAATCCAGGCGCTGAATAATTCCGTTAATGTCGCCGATTCCGTCCTGATTGCTGTCCTGAAAGCTTCGGGGGTAAATCTGATATACCACTGCGTCTTTCCACCATTCCTTATTTTTCATTTTTCTTGTCCTCCTGACGGAAATATTTTTGATAGCTGCTGATGAAATAGTAGGGATTGGAATAACCTACAAGGGGTGCGGTATCTTTTTCACTGAAGCCGTCCTGCTCGATAAACTGCCGGGCCTTATTCATTCGGATCTGCATCAGGTAGTTGGTAAAGGTTTCCCCGGTATATTCTTTGAAGCGCCGGCTCAGATAGATATAGTTTATATGGTATTTCTGCGAAAAGCTGATAAGGCTCAGATCCTCCATATACTGTGTCTGTACAGTTTGCAAAACCTGACGCAGAACGCTTTCGGTGCAGGAAGAATCCTGGGATTCCAGTGAGGAAAAGGTGCGATCCAGCATGTCCTGCAGAAATACGCAAAGATCAGAATACCATTCGAGCTGGTTGATTTTGTCCAGATAGCTTCCGCCCATCAGGGCGGATATGTTGGTATTCCTGCCGGTTTTCTGACAGCAGCGTTCAAGGGAAAGGGTAAATACGCTCAGCATATGCCTGACTGCCGGCAGATAAAGAACTTCTTGCTGATCCAATGCGTTCAGAACGGTGCGGTACAGTTCCTGGCTGACCTCCCTTCCTCTGAAAAGTAAATTTGTCAGCTGGCTCTCATTTATGGGGGAGGGAAGGCTGGAATGGATTTTGTTTTGCACCTGCTGATACCGGAGAAAGGGTTTGCTTCTTCTGATGAATTGCAGTGTGGTTTTGGCTTCCGCCATCGCCTCCGGCAGTTCACGCAGAGAGGATTTGATACGGCTGCAGCCCATCCGGATCGGGGTTATGACGTTAAGCAGTTGAGAAATTTTTTGCAGCCACACCATATAGGCAGTCTCCCCGGAAACGGGAAGCAGGCTGAGGATACAAAAGTGCTTTCTGCTTTCGCCGTAAGAAAAAATCCGGCTTTCATACGGGGCGTTTTGCAGTTGGTGTTTCAGCGCCAAAAAAAGGGAGGAAGCTTTTGGGGTTTCCTCCCGGGTCTGGATGCAGCAGACGAGGAGGCTCTTTCCGGTAAATGTTTGCTCATATTTGTGGCAAAGAGCTAAAAAATGGGCATTGGTAGGATCGCTCAGACTGTGGAACAGGAGAGAAAGAGGATCCTCAAACAGATCCGTTGTTTTTTCATCCAGTTTGTATGCAGCCTTTTGCAGAAGGGCGTTCAGGTTTGCCGGATCTACCGGTTTCAGCAGATAATCAAATACATGGGCGTGGATTGCCTGGTGCATATAGGCGAAGTCGGTATATTCACTCAGAACAATAATCTCACAATTGAGCCCGCGGCGTTCCATTTCCTGCAGCATGGTCCGCCCGTCGCAGACCGGCATCCGCATGTCGGTGAGCACAATATCAATAGCCATCTGGTCCAGAATTTCCAGAGCCTGGGCGCCGTTTTCTGCCTCAGCAGCCAGGATAAGCCCCAGACTGTCCCAATGAATGGACTGGATCAGGCCTTGACGGATCAATGCCTCGTCTTCCACTACTAAAACGCGATACATAGCCTCAACTCCTTTTTGCCGGGACGGTGATTTTTACCACTGTTCCGATTTCCGGTTCGCTGTTAATTTCCAATACATGTTTTTCTCCATAGAGCAGATGAAGGCGGGAGTTCAGATTGGTCAGGCCAATACTGTGTCCCTGGCGGCTCTGGGCGCCGGAGTCGGTTTGGAGCATCTGCCGGAGAGCGTTCAGGTCCTCCGCTTTGATGCCCTGTCCGTCATCCGCCACCTCCAGGTATAAGAGGCCGTCCAACATCCAGGCACTGATGGAAATGAAACAGGCCTGTTCTTTGTTTTCAAATCCGTGAACGATTGCGTTTTCTACCAGAGGCTGGACGCTGACCCGGGGCACGACATAGTCCATGACATATTCCGGCACATTGATCTCATAGTGCAGCCGTTCCCCTAAACGCAGCTTCTGGATGGTGAGATAGTTTTTCGTATGAACAATTTCTTCCCGCAGGCAGACCAGGGGTTCTTTTCCGGAAATGCTGTACCGCAGGGTGCTGCCAAGCGCCGTGGCCATGGCGGCGAGCTCCGGTATCTTGTGAAGGGTTGCCATGGAGGCCATAGACTGCAGGACATTATAGAGAAAATGCGGATTCATCTGAGCCTGCAGGGCACGGATTTCGGCATTTTTTTGTTGTAAAGCCATCTCGTATTCGCTTTGAATGGCATTGTTAAGATTATCCATCAGGGCGTTGAAGCTGTTTCCCAGGCGGGCAACCTCGTCGTTTCCAACCACCGGAATATGCCGGTTCAGGTTTTGAAGGCGGGTTTCATCCATGGCTGCCGCAAGCTGCTCCACCGGTTTACTGATGGCCCTGGAGGCGATGGCCGTGATAACTGCAATGAGAACCAGGGCGATCAGGGCTGCCGTAAAAATAGCGATGGAGACGGACATGGCATCTGCCGTATAGACGGACTGCGGAGTCAGCAGGAGAAGCTGCCAGCCGATGGCCTTGGATTGAGCGGAGACCATTACATAGGACGTTTCGTTAGAGACAATTTCATGCCGGGTGTTCCCATCTGTAAACATCATCATTTCCGGTGGAAGAGACTGAGCCGTCAGGGTGCCCGTTGAGTCGAAGATTACCTGCCCCTCAGAGTCACAGATATACAGGATGGAGGAAGGAGCGGGCAGAATCAGGTGGGACAGCTTTTCCAGGTCGGATAAATCCAGAGAAATGAACATGGTACCGACGGATTCGAAATGGTTTTCCGTGTTCAGAATTTTGCGCACCACTGCATAGCAGTATTCGGGGGAGATGCTTAACGCATTGCGCAGAGGCATATGTGGGCCGGACGGGAGTAAAACGAGGCGATCTGTCTGGAAGGCTTCTGTCTCAATACAGGCAAGCCAGGTTTCTGAAAGGCCGCAGGTCCGATAATCCGCATAGGAGCCGGATTCACTGCGGGTAGCGTAAAGCAATTGCCCATTCCGGTCCACATAGATGATGCTGAAAATATCGGAACGGCTGCTTAAGCTGGAAAGAAAAAGCTCCTTTAGTTGTTCGGTATTGCTGCGCTGCCTGGAGAAATCCGGGTTTCGAAGAACGGAGGATAAATATTCCCGGAAGGTTCCATTCAGATAAATGGCTCTGTATATATCATTGAGCTGAGTGCAGGAGGATTCGATCCGTTCAATACCGGTATTCACCAGAGCGGTGTTCAGGGTAAGGGACTGGTCGCGGATAACTGCCTGGGATTTGGTCTGGGCGATGATAATGATAATCAGCATAGGCACCGACAGAAGGGAGCATACAGCGATCATCAGCTTTTTGCGAAGCGTGTGAATTCGACGAAACATTTGCAGCACCTCCTGATGAAATATTAACAGTATTATATCAAAAATACAGTTTGTTTTGGATAAAAATGTATAAAAAGCTAATGTTTTTCAGACACAGGCTAAATTGTTTAATTGAAATAACCAAAATGACGGTGATATAATGAACCAGCACAAAACATTACAGCCGTTCTTTTCCGGCCTGGCCACCCGGAGATGAGCTTGGACAGTACAGGAGCATGAGGTTTTTAAGAAGAAAAGGATGGAGGGTTATCGCTATGAAAAAAATATGGAAAAAGGTTCTCTGCGGCGTTTTGTCGCTTTCCGTTTTTACTGCTGGTGGTCTGGAAGTAACGGCTTTGGCCGGGGAGCAGGAAGAAATTACACTGCATCTCTTCCATCAGAAGCAGGAGGCCCAGGAAGCCTTTGCGCAGATTATTGATCGTTTTCATGCGGAATATCCGCATATTATCGTGGAACAGGAAATTGTCACCAATGATCCGGCTGCCATTCTGAAGGCCAGGCTGGCCACCGGCGAGATTCCGGATATTTTCCAGGGTTCTACGGATACCATGGATATTGCCCAGGGAGGATATATGATGGATCTTGCCGGGGAGGATTTTCTGGATCATATTACGGATGAGGCACGGCTGGATTCTTCCTTTACCGATGATGAGGGGCATACCTGGGCGATGCCGGTGGACGGAAGCTGTGAGGGAATTTTCTACAATAAAGATATTTTTGCCAGGTATGGACTTTCTGTACCCGGGACCCTCAGTGAGATGAAACAGATTATTGAGACACTTGAGGCGGAAGGGGTCACACCTTTTGCAATGGGATTTAAGGATGCCTGGACAATTAAGCCGGTTTCTCTCGTAGCTGCGGCTTCCGCGGTATATGGCAGGGATGCAGACTGGGACAGCGGGAAGGACGGTGGAGAGACTTCGTTCGCCCAGACGGAAGGATGGAGCACAGTTTTTGAATTGATGAAGATGGTGTATGAACACGGAAATACGAAGACTGCATTTGACACCGACTATAACGGCGCCTGCGCTATGCTGGCCAACGGAGAGGCAGCAATGATGATCAATGGCCTTTGGGCGTTGGAACCGGTGAAGGAAATAAATCCGGATGTAAATCTGGGTATGATGGCAATGCCGGTTTCGGAGGATGAGAAGGATACGAAATTGTTCCAGTTCCCGGATTTTGGTTTGTCAATTTCCGCCAGTACGGAGCATCCCAAGGAGGGCAAGCTGTTTCTCGAATTTTTGACCCGGCCGGAAATCGCAGAGCTGTGGTGCAGTACGTCGAAACTATTCTCTGCGGTGAAGGGTGTTTCGGTGGATTTTGATCCTATGGCGGACGATGTGAATACCTATATCGAGTCAGGTATGGTGTGTACTCAGGTAGACCGGGGATGGCCCACTGCGTTTGGCGCGGAATATGAGAGTGCATTGTCGAATTATCTGCTGGATTTAGATTCTCTGGAGAATATTATGAACACGCTGGATTTGGCGTGGGAAACGGCAAGAGCAGCAAGCCAGTATTGATTACGAGAGAAAAGCAGGAAGAGCCCTTGGGCTTTTCTTGCTTTTTCCAAAAGGGGGATTATCTATGCAGAAATGGAGAAGAAAACAAAATGCGGTGTATCTGGCTTTTATCATTCCCGCGCTGCTGTTTTTCTGTACGTTTTTCCTTTATCCATTTATAAAGAGTCTCTGGCTGTCTCTGACAGATGCTTACGGATACAATCCCAGGCAGCATTTCATTGGACTGAAAAATTATGCGGAGGTGCTGAAAAATCCGGGCTTTCTGAATTCGCTGAAGGTGACTTTGCTGTATACGGCTTTTGTCACGGTAGTTGCGAATCTGATTGCCCTGGGACTTTCCTTTTTGCTGGATGGAAATGTTCGGTTTAAAAAGATTTTCCGGGCAGTATTTTTTCTGCCGAATCTGATGAGCCTGATCATTGTCAGCTTTATCTGGGTTTTTTTATACGGCAGCGTTTACCGCTCCTTTGTGGATTGGCTGAGGATACCGGAAGACTTTTGGATCAGCTGGCTGGGGAACAGAAAGATGGCGCTGATTTCCATGGGTATAACGGCTGTATGGCAGTGTGCGGGATACTATATGCTGATTTATATTGCAGGGCTGCAGAATATCGGGAGAGAGCTGGTGGAGGCGGCACAGATGGACGGAGCCGGAACGTGGGCGGTGATCCGGTATATCAAATTTCCGGGGCTGATACCGGTGATTGGTATGAATTCCGTTTTGCTGATCACTGCCGGTTTCAAAACCTTTGATATTCCGATGGCGATGACTTCCGGGGGACCGGCCGGCGCCACAACCACCATTGCGCTGCAGATTTATAATACGGGCTTTCGCTCGAATCGAACGGGGTATGCGACGGCACAGGCGGTGATTTTGTTTCTAATGATCAGCTGTTTAACCGGATTGCTGTACCGGTTTCAGGGCAGAGGGGAGGAGAAGGGATGAAGTCTGGGAGACATAGAACGAGGAGCAGAGGGCTGGGCATTACAGTGGTTACGCTGCTGATTGCGTTGATTTTCTTTTTCCCGGTTCTGATCGCTGTGATTAATTCCTTTAAAACAAAGGGGGAAATACTGGCTTCTGCCATTGCATTGCCAGCGGCTCCCGCATGGGAAAACTATGTGGCGGTGGTAGCGGCAACGGATTTCCTTCAGGTATTTTTGAATTCCTGTCTGGTAACGGGGGGAGGAGTTTTGCTGAATCTAGCAATCAGTTCTCTTGCCGGTTATGGGCTGGCACGGTGGCGGCGGAGGTGGGCGGATCTTTTGACGCTGCTGTTTTTATCGGCCATGTTTGTTCCTTTTCATACAATTATGATCGCGCTGCTGACGACGGCCAGAAATATGAGGCTTACTGGGCACTTGTGGGGGCTGATTCTGGTTTACTGCGGTCTGCAGTGTCCGATTCCTGTTTTTCTCATCAAAGGCTTTTCCGGTTCTATTCCGCTGGAATTGGAGGAGGCGGCTATGGTGGATGGCTGCGGGATTGTCCGGATGTTTTTCATGATTGTACTGCCGCTGCTGAAGCCGATCCTTGCAACGACTGCGGTTTTGAATGTACTTTGGATATGGAATGATTATCTTCTGCCGTATTTGATTCTTGGCAAGCCTCTGACCATACCGCTCAGTCAGATGTATTTTTACGGCCAGTACAACCAGCAGTGGCATTTGATTATGGCAGGATTTGTGGTATCTACGATACCTGTGGTTCTATTTTTCCTGCTGATGCAGAAATACATTGTCAATGGCATTGCGGCAGGTGCAGTTAAGGGGTGAGGAGATGGCGTATGCGAAAGGAAATATAGATTCGACGGATACCGTTTATATGCTGATGACAGACCGGTTTTTCGATGGAAATCCTGCTAATAACGGAAAGCTGGGGGAGGAGTATCGCCCGGGAGATCTTCATTTTTATCAGGGGGGAGACTGGGAAGGAATCAGGCAGAAACTGGAGTATATCAAAGAGCTGGGATTTTCTGCTGTCTGGATTTCTGCGCCTCAGGATAATGAGCAGTACAGCAGGACGGGAGATGAAGCGGGCTATCATGGCTATTATACCAGAGATTTTAATAGTCCCAACCCTCATTTTGGAACAGAGGAAGAGCTGAGGGCCCTGATTGAACGGGCGGAGGAGCTGGGGCTTAAGATTATCATCGATGTCCAGCTAAATCATACGGCGGATTATCTGGAATACCCGTCTTTGAAGTATGATCCGCCGGAGTATCGGCCTGCGGCACCCTTTGATAATCCTGAGTGGTATCATCATACGCCGAATATCGTGAATTTTGATGACCCATATGAAGCGCAGAATTACAGCCTGGGCGGATTGGATGATTTAGCCCAGGA
>CAMNQN010000143.1 GCA_946549155.1 uncultured Lachnospiraceae bacterium
GGGCGGGCAGATCCCTCTGGAAAACTGCCCGCCCGGCCCCGTCTTTTCCTGCTGTTTTCTGGCAGAACAACTTTGTCCCTCACGCACAAAAGCTGGTATATACTTCGATCGTTGTTTGTATTAAATCTTCTATTTTTATTTTTTCCATTCCACGCAGATATGTATTTAAACCATCTGAGATTGGATTGATCCATCGGGCATCGATTCCTTCCACCCCTGTAATAATTGCAACTGCAGTCAAAAGCTGGCCCGCGGTACTGTCCGCATCGTGCCCCTCCAGACACATTATTTCCAGCACTTTATCAAAATCATTGCCGCCAAACCAGGCTGCCACAACTTCTGCTGCCGCGTTTGGATACGCATGAACCCATGAATATTCTGCAAATTGCTTCAGGCATTTTTTCCATGCGTCCCGCCAGGTAACGCATTCCTCACAGATATCCATAACACACCTGATAACACTGTAATACTCAGAGGAGTCCGGAAGCATCGCCAATGTTTTTTTCAATATTTCTCTGATATCACGCTCGACATAAGCCAGAGAGACCAGCAGCGCGCTGAATACCTCTCCGATAATCCCGTTATTGGCATGAGATATCTGCCCATCCAGCCAGGCCAGTCTGGCCGCTTCATATGGCTCTCCCGGAGCCAGCATGCCGCAAATAGCGCCCCGCATTTGCGCTCCAATCCATTCACGATAATAGTTTCCCATGCGTCCACTCTCCGGCGGATAAATTCCCTGTCTCAAATTTCTCATTGCAATGCCCTCGGCGCTCATAGCCAGTGGAATCAGGCGGAGCCATTCTCTCGCAATATCCAGTGAAGTGATAGCCCTTCCTTTTCTCTTATATGCTTCCAGAAAAGCAATTTCATATGTAATATCATCATTATATGTACAGGGGAAAACCTGATAATCTTTGAACTCCTGTATATTCCCGGCAATCACCTCATAATAATACCCTTCAAGCTGAGAGCCCGCCGTACCGGCAATCATCTGGCCATACCAGCCAGCCCGGGTCTTTTTTGCATAATCTTCCGGCGAAACCTGTGCATATCGCGGCCATTCTTCAATGCACGCACAATATTCTTCCCATGTTGTAAATTGCCGGAATTTCATGTATCTGTGATTCGGATTCTGCTGCGCATAATAGAGACAATGGAAAATTTCACTGGTGATTACATCCAGTTCTTCCCAATTCTCTTCTTTCAGGGCTTCAAATCCTGGTCCCAGCAATTCCTCCGCTTCCTCTACCATGTATCCCATCGCCTTCATGCTCGCAATAGCTCCACAGATTCCGCTGGAGCCACTGGCACCGGAAGACGGCAATGTGACTCCCCTCCATTGCCGCATCAACCCCTCTCTATGCTGCCATTCACAGGGAATTAAATTATTCCACATTTTATCTGCTTCCTTTTTATTTGGGATGGATAGTTTGCCATTTCTCAATATTTCAAGGTTATACTCATGGGCGTCCATCATCTTGTTTTATCCTCCCCCTTTTACCCCAAACTCGCAATTGCTGAAATCATCATGTTCCAAAACAGCTCAAAATTTAATTTATCCCCTACATATACGTTAGGCTCCAATAAAGGCTTCCCTGAATTCATACGAAAAAAGTCAATACAGGTCATTCCGTATGAAAATTCCCCTTTTGTTTCAATATCAACTCTAAGATGTCTGGTTGTAAAAACATTTTTATCAGCCAGGTATGCCACACAGCACGCGTCATTTACAGGTGCGCCGTTTTTCCCTGCACGCCTCGAATTGTTGTTATAAAATGTCATGAAATCACAAACAAACTCACTGACCCTGGAACCGATGGCCCGAATTCTCTCCATAATCTCCGGCACTGCAACCGCTTGATAAGTCAAATCAAGTCCGCACATTACCTTAGGGATATCACTTTCAAACACAATTCGGGCCGCTTCCGCATCACTCCAGATATTAAATTCCGCGGCCGGTGTAATATTCCCAAATCTCCCACCTCCCATAATTACCAGCTGCTTAATCCGGGAAGCAATCTCTGGTTCTCTTCGCAATGCAAGCGCTACATTCGTCAGCGGCCCTGCAGCAACAATGGAAATATCGCCGTCGGATTCCATCAAAGTATCAATTATAAAATCACAGGCATGCTTATCAAGCGGTTTCCGCTTCGGCTCAAACAGTTTCGCTCCATCCAAACCTGACTCTCCATGTACAAATGGAGCTGTATACAGGGGTTTTACCAGCGGAGTCGAACAGCCCGCAGCCACCGGTATATCCGCACCAATGATATCCATTGTAATTAATGCATTTCTTGTTGTCATTTCCAAAGGCGCATTCCCGGCAACCGTTGTAACCCCCAATAACTCTATCCCCGGATTCCCTGCCGCAAGTAAAATAGCCATTACATCGTCATGGCCGGGGTCACCATCATAAATCATCTTCTCAATTATTCTATTTTCTTTCATTATTCTATCCTTCCCGTACATTTTTGATGTTTTACCCATTTACACTGCCCGAAATCTTTTTTACCGGGCCCATCATTTTTCGGTTGTTTTGAATTGTGTGAATCGACAGCATCAATATTGTCACTATATATGGAATTGCCTGAATAAACTGGCTGGGAATTGTCAGGCCCGGATAGGTTTCAATTAATATGGCAATAGCATTGGCAAATCCAAAAATCAAGCCCCCGCGAAGTACACCATAGGGTTTTGAGTTTCCCAGGCTAATGACAGCCAGTGCAATAAATCCATTTCCTGCCGTCATATCTCTAACAAACATGCTGGTCGTTCCCGTTGAGAGAAACGCTCCCCCAATTCCGCACAAGATACCACAAATAATAAAAGCCACATATTTAATTTTTAAATCATTAATGCCAACACTTCTTGCAGCCTGTACGTTTTCTCCTACCGCCATCAAATGTGCTCCGAATGGTGTCTTATAAAAAACAATGCTGCACAGAATCACACTCAAAAATGCAATCCAGACTATGAAGCTATGGCCGCTAAGCAGGGAAACTACCGGTATATTTTCTAACACCGGAATATTTACAACCGGTATCATCTGCACTCCCGCCGGCTGATAGGAACCTGACGAGCCAAAAAATACCTGAAGTAAGAAAACAGTTATCGCAGAGGCAAATGTATTGATCGCAAATCCGGATACAATATGGTGAGCTTTATATTTAAAGATAAAAAAGGCTAACATCAAACAGATGAACACACTCGCCGCACATCCTGCCAATATTCCGAAAAACCAGTTTCCGGTCATAGCATTTACCACAATGGAAAAGAATGCCGATACGAGCATAGCGCCTTCCAGCCCTATATTCATCACGCCCACTTTTCCACAGAACAATCCCCCTATTGCCGCCAGAAGCACCGGAGCCACCAGCTTAAAGACCATGGTAAATATCGATAAATTTAACACCTGTTGAAAAAGGAACCTAAACACTCTTGCCCACCTCCTTCGCATATCTTCTTTTATTTAGGTATGGGGTTAGTATTCTCGATGAAATAAGCATAATCATAATCACCTGTATAATAAGTACCAGTTCCCGTGAAACATCTGTATTTTGCTGCATAATTTGCCCGCCAATCTTTAAATAGGCAAAAAAGAAACTGATCAGCAGAACTCCAACAGGATTGTTGGAAGCAAGCAGCGCAATGATCAGGCCGTCGCCTCCCATTTCTCTTGCGAAATCATCGAAAAATGACCTATGCATTCCAAACACTTCTATTGTACCTGCTAAACCCGCAAGCGCGCCGCTGACCACGAAGCAGAAAATTGTAATAAATTTAATGTTTAAGCCGCCATACTGCGCAAAAACCTTATTTTGCCCTACTGTTTTCATCCGGTATCCCGGAACGCTGTGTGCCATCAAAAAGTGAATAACCACTACCATTACCACAGCAATAACAATACCTGCATGGGCGGTAATCGTTGACGATATACTTCCCAGTTCCAAATATTCCGGTATATAATGCATACGGATAACTCCGCCACTGTCCGGATCCCTGAAATAAGAATTGGTCATTCCTGACGTCACTAAAGTCGCAATATAATTCAACATTAGCGTGGTGACTACTTCATTAATATTAAAATAAGATTTCAGCGCTCCTGCCACAGATGCATAAATCGCGCCAGCAACCACCGCAATTATAAAAACAAGCAACACATGTAAAACCTTTGGTAAACCTACAATATAATTCGCTGCAATCGCAGCCATGAAAGCGCCTACATAAAACTGTCCCTGGACTCCCATATTGAAAAGCCCTGTTTTAAACGCTACGGATGCTGAAAGCCCAACTAAAATAAGCGGGGTTGCCTTATTAATAATGCTGTTAATATAAAATGCATTCGACAATGGCTGGAATAAAAGACTTTTTATGGCAGCCAGGGGTTCGTCCGAAACCATTACGATCAGAAGGCATCCCAGCGCTACAGCAATAGCTATAGACAATACAGTAGATAATATATTGGTATAATTCTTCTTTGACATATTCAAATTTTTTATCTTCTGCTTCATTCCTGCCCCTCCCTTTCCTTTTGTTTCTGGCGGCCGTTCAATATATATTTACCTATTTCATTTTCTGTGACTGTTTCATCATTTTTTCTGATTGCGACTAATTCTCCGTCATAAAGCATTCCAATCCTGTCACTCAAGCCCATAATTTCTGAAAGCTCCGCCGAAATCAGAAGAACCGCAGTTCCTTCATTTCGCTGCTCAATAATTTTATTGTGTATATATTCAATGGATGCGATGTCTACTCCACGTGTTGGCTGGCAGGCAATCAGCAAATCCGGCTTCTTACTTAACTCCCTGGCGACAATAACTTTCTGAATATTGCCCCCTGACATAGAGCCCACCGGTGCCATTTCACCATCTGCCCGAATTTCATATTCCCTGATCAGATGTTTCGATTCTTCCCTGATATCTTTCCACTTTAAGAATAATCCTTTATGAAACTTTTCGCTTCCATGGGAACAAATAACAAAATTCTCCGCAATAGACTGATTGAGACTTGATCCCCTTAAATTACGGTCATCCGGAATATAACCTATTGCTTCTTTTCGAAAATCAGACGTACTGGCACCGGTGATATCCTTCCCCTTATAAAAAACTTTACCAGACGATGGTTTCAAAAATCCGATAATCGCGTCAACTAATTCTGACTGCCCGTTTCCTTCTACACCGGCGATGCCGAACACCTCCCCAGCCTTAATGTCAAAAGACATATTTTTTACTTTTAATACGCCCCTTCTGTCCAGAACATTGAAATTTTCAACTTTGAAAACTAACTCCTCGGCCTTTCTATCTGTGCGCCCAATTTTAGGCTTCAACTGGCGTCCAATCATCAAACGTGTGATTTCTTCCGGACACGTTTCACTCGTTTTCAATGTTTTTATGGTCTTTCCATTCCGCAAAACTGTAACAGCATCCGAAATATCCATTACTTCCTTTATTTTGTGCGTAATTAATATAATGGTATATCCATCCTTGGCCATCAGACGCAGCGAACGAAACAACTCATCTGTCTCCTGGGGAGTCAGCACTGCTGTTGGTTCATCTAAAATAATAATTCGCGCCTTATTATATAAAACTCTTAAAATCTCAACCCTCTGTTTGGCGCCGACCGATAAACGATAAACCGGTTCGTCCGGCTCCACTGCCAAACCGAACTGTTTTGAAATTTGATTTATCTGCTCTTTCTCAGAACGGCGGTCGCAAAGGAGCTTTTTCTTTTTTTCATTACCCAGTGCAATATTCTCAGCAACTGTATAAGAAGGAACCAACATAAACTCCTGATGTACCATCCCCATTCCGTTTTGAATGGCGTCCTTTGGGCTCTTAAAATTCACTTCTTTCCCTAAAATGCGTATCTCGCCTTTTGTTTTTTCTTCCAATCCAAACAATACTTTCATTAAAGTGGATTTCCCGGCTCCGTTTTCTCCCACTAACGCATGAATCTCACCGCGCTTTGCACAAAAATTAACACCACTGTTTGCCACAGTACCATTCGGGTATATTTTATACATATCTTTCATCTCAATCACATTTTGAATATCTGTACTCATATTACCTCCAGCATATCAAAACAGGGCCGGCGCAATTGTATGTGGGAATGATTTGCATATCCTCGTGTCACAATTTGCGGCAGCCCTGTCCAATCAATTAATACAGTTCAGACCTAACCTCAATTTCTCCATTAACCAGATTCTCTGTAATCTCCTCCATTCTTTCTTTAATCGAATCCGGAACATACTCATCATATAATTCATCCTCAGCAAGACCGATACATTCCTCTTTAATCCCCCATAGCTGGGAAGTTCCCATTTCAAGCTCCCCTTTCTGGTATAATGCAATTGCATTGTAAATTCCGCTTCCACTATTTTTAAGCATAGAAGTCAAAACGCTTCCCGGATAAATTCCATTCTGATTGATATCAACCCCTATTGTGTATTTCCCGGCTTCATTCCCTGCTTCCAATGTGCCAAGGCCTGCACTTGCGCCAACATTAAAAATAATATCTGCATTCTGCGAATTATACATCGCCATAGCGAGTTCTTTGGCTTTCGGTGCATTGGTTGAATCACCGATATAAGATTTCAGCACCTCTACTTCACTGTCAACATAATGCGCGCCCTGCTCATATCCATCATAAAAATCATTAATTGTGGGAGAATCCATTATGCCAACAAAACCAATTACTTTTTCAGGATTTGCGTTTTCCAGTTCCGTACTGCTTGTTACCAGCGCGGCGAATGCTCCCGCAAGAAAAGAGCCCTCGCATTGATTGTACATGGAATTAAAAATATTCGGCCGTACTTCATTCATTGTAGTATCCATTACAAAAAAATCCTGTTCCGGATATTTGTCTGCCAATTCAAGCACAATATCACTTGTTTTTCCTGTTAAAGTAACGATGATGTCATATTCCCCACTGGCCGCCAATGCCTCAATTGCCGGCTTATAATCTGCCTGCTCCGAACCGCCCTCAATCAGTTTTGCCTTAATTCCAAGCTCCTCCTCTGCTCTGAGAACGCCTTCTTTATTTCCATCAAAATAAGCATTATCCCCAAAACTGCCGTTTGCATAAAGCACAACACTTAAATTTTCTCCGCTGTCGGACTCTGCAAACACTGTTCCACTGGTTACTATCATCATTACCGCAGCTGCCGTTAAAAAAATCTTACTGTTTTTTCTCATATTCTTCCTCCTTCGGGAATTTCCTGTCCCCCAAATTGTATTATTGCTTTATTTTCTACAATTTCCTTTACAAATCCGTGCACATTCACCAGACGTTCTGGAAAAATGCCAAATTAATCAGCATTTCCCTAATATCCGCCCCTGCATACACCCTATTTAAAATACCATCTCATCCCTCCTTACGCTGTTATAAGCTTTCGAAAATCCGAAGCCCGCTCTTGATCACTTCTTAAATTGTTATATTTACTATATTGGATATCACCTAAAAAGCAATATGACAAATGTCATAAATGATAAAAAAGAAATTTTATGATATACTACAACTATAATATTTCCAAGGGAGGCGGAGAAATAGTGAAGTACAAGACAGAGGCAATTGAAGAGGTGCTAAAAGAATTTTTTTATAGTGAACCCGCATCCGGTGAATTCGTCCATTTTAAAAGAGGAGACTTTCTGTTTTTAGAAGGTTACCCGGTTGAAAAAGTATATTATATTCAACAGGGAACGGCAAAAGTTTGTATTTATGGTGATGATGGAAAAACTCTTTTGATTAGTTTTTGTCATAAAGATTCTATTCTGGGGGAGGTTGAAACCTTCCTGGACGGCATAGCATTTTCTACTGTTGAAGCAGTCACTGATATGGTCTGCCTTGCCATCCCGGCAAAACGTTTCTATGATTCTGCGGTAAATGATCCGGAATTGCTCATGGCAGTTACAAAAACACTGGCATTGCGTTCCCAATGCAGTGTCTATAATGCCTCTTTAAATATACTTAACACATTGGAATCCAGATTGTGTACTTATATTTTTGAGACAAGTATTGATGATTGCTTTTCAGAAAATCTTTCTTCCCTGTGTGACATTCTGGGAACAAGTTACCGCCATTTACATCGGACAATGATGAAACTATGTGAAAAAGATATCTTAAAAAAACACGGCCAGAATTATATAATTATTGATCGGAAAAAATTAGAAGAAGCATCTGCAAAGCAAACATTTAAAACAATATAAAATTCCCCATGTGACAGAAAAGAGGCAGGTTAACAGCAAACATACGCGTTTAACCTGCCATCTTTTTATGATCAGCGATACACTACATACCGGTAATGGGGCATATCCACACCTTTATAATGCTTCGTCCATGTATCCGTTTTTATCATTCCGTTCCTTATGGCTACATTTTGGGAGGCTGTATTTGTATCCCGGATGATGGAGCAGACCTGATCTGCCTTCAATACTTCAAACGCATACCTTTTACAGGCCTTTGCCGCTTCAATGGCATACCCTTTATGCCAGTATAATCGCTCAAAAAGGTAACCGATCTCCAGCACCTCCTCCCCGTTCCACGG
Organism: uncultured Lachnospiraceae bacterium; assembly: GCA_946549155.1. Lineage (GTDB taxonomy): Bacteria > Bacillota > Clostridia > Lachnospirales > Lachnospiraceae > Merdiplasma. The sequence goes on from CAMNQN010000143.1 coordinate 8,546, forward strand.
CTGCATGGTAAGCCCGCATTGACCAATCATTTCATCCGTTTCTTTTAAAATAACTGCCCATAAGCCAAAATTCCATTTCTGATAACGGGAAATTTGCCTGTCCAGCCATTCCTGCACTTCCCTGTCACTAAAAGCGCCTTCATAGGCGTACATTGTTTTTTCATCCTGCAGGATCCTGCATAAAGCTTTAAAATCTGATTGCTTCAGTTCTCGCAGATATAACCGCTCTGTTTCAAGTATCATATTGTTATCCCTCCATTGTTTCCTCTGATTTTTACTTCTGCCCAACAAATTAGGCATCACCGGAAATCAGATTGTTTTAACAGCCTCAAAACAAGACCTGCACCAGCACCATATAGCAGACCGTCCCTCCTGCTATGAAAAGCAGCATCTGCCTTTTCCAATAGTGAACCCCACCACCAGGGTGTTGAACGGCGAATTCTGATCGCCACCAACAGCACATTATTTTATCCTTCTAA
>CAMNQN010000144.1 GCA_946549155.1 uncultured Lachnospiraceae bacterium
GTCCGGCTGCATCTTAGATTTTCTTGGTATCCGGAGTTATTTTCCAGATGCTTGTTGCCCTGTGCGCCCGCCTCTTCCTGCATCCTGCTAATTACCCAAACACGAATATCCCGTAAAGCCCTCAAATACAGGGAAGGACTTGAACAAAATGGATTTTTATGGTTATATATTTAGGTATGGGAGCCGGCAGAAACGATGGAACAAAGAATGCAGGTAAGAGGCTGGAAAAGCCGGAAAGCAGATTTATGATAGAGATTAAGAATTTGACGAAGAAATTTGACAGTTTTACTGCGGTGGATCATCTGAATCTCACCATTGAGACGGGGGAGTTTTTCGGGCTTTTGGGGCCTAACGGTGCGGGGAAAACCACCACCATCAGCATGATTTCCACGGTACTTTTGCCCACGGAGGGCGAGATTTTGCTGGATGGGAAGCGGCTGGATCGGAAGGCGTCGGAGCAGAAGCGTAAGCTCTGCGTCATCACCCAGGAATATTCCATGCGCCAGGACATGATTATGGATGAGGTGATGGAGTACCAGGGGCGGCTGTATTTTCTGCCGAAGAAGGTGATCCGGCAGCGGACGGACGAGCTGCTGGAATTTGCCGGTTTGACGGAGTACCGGAAGCGGACGGTGCGCCATCTGTCCGGCGGCATGAAGCGCAAGCTGATGATCTGCCGGGCGCTGCTGGTGGAACCGGAGATTTTGCTGTTAGATGAGCCTACGGCAGGTATGGATGCCATCTCCCGCCGGCAGATGTGGAATCTGCTGCGGAAATTGCATGGCCGCAATATGACCATTGTCCTTACCACCCACTATATCGAGGAAGCCCAGGCGCTGTGCAGCCGGGTGGCCCTGATGAACCGGGGAAAGCTTCGGAAGCTGGATACGCCGGACAATCTGATCGGGGAGCTGGGCAGCTTTGCCGTGGACGAGGTGGAGAAGGACAGTCTTTCCAGCAGATATTTCCACAATCGCGACGAGGCCATCGCCTATCTGTCCGCTGCCGGAAGCCAGGCCACCCTGCGGGCCACTACCCTGGAGGACGTATTTGTGGAGTGCGCCGGTCAGCGCATCCCGCAGAGGTAAGAGAGTTTTACAAAGGCGGACAGGAAGAGAGAGAGTAAAAATGGGTATCCTTACAGTTTTATGGGAAAAATGGGTGGAATTTAAGCGGGATTTTTATAAGATCACCGTGGCGGCAATGATTTCACCCCTGATGTATCTGGTGATTTTCGGAATGGGGATTCAGACTACCTCCCACGGCGAGCCGTATCTGCATTTTCTGATTCCGGGAATTGTGGCTATGGCCACCATGACGGGGAGCTTTGGCGCCACGGCGCAGAATATGAGTGTACAGAGGCTGTATGAGAAGGCGCTGGATCAGGTGATGGTGTCGCCTACGCCCCTGTGGCAGTTTATTCTGGGGCAGATCATTGGCGGCAGTCTCCGGGGGATGTATGCGGGCGGCGTCATTCTTCTTCTGACCAGCCCGGTGCGCACGGATCTGATTTTCAACGGATGGTCGGTACTGGTGATGTTTTTAAATGGAATGGTGTTTTCCACCATAGCGCTGGTGTTGTCCTTTTTGGCCAAGAGCTATACGGATGCGCCCCGGTTTACCTCCTATATCATCACCCCCATGTCCTTTCTGTGCAATACATTTTTTTCCACGGATCAGATGCCGGGCGGGTTTCGCCAGGCGGTGGGAATTTTGCCCTTGTCCCAGGCCAGCAGCATGATCCGGGCCATCTCCAATGGGGAGAAGCCGGGAATGTATGGGTTTGCGGTATTGCTGGCGTATCTGGTGGTGTTTGCCACGCTGTCTGTGTGGTTTATTTATAAGAAGAAAAATTTGTAGAAACCTGCTGAATCAATCAGCGTTTCTCTAATGAAAAATGAGTGAAAAACAGGAGAAGAACAGATGGAGAAGAAAGGGATACTGGCAGTCAGCTTCGGAACCTCCTTTGAGGAGACGAGAGCGCGGACCATCGATGCCATTGAGCGGGATCTGGCGGAGGCGTTTCCGGAACGGGATCTTTACCGGGCCTGGACCAGCAGGCGGATCATAAAGAAGCTGGAGGAGGAAAAGGGCATTCATTGCGATACCGTATCGGAGGCCCTGGAACGGATGCGGGAGGATGGTATTACGGATGTGCTGGTACAGCCCACTCATATGCTGTACGGCCTGGAAAATCAGCGCATGATGGAGGAGCTGAAGCGCTGTGTGGAGCAGTTTTCTGTACTTCGTATCGGAAAGCCTCTGTTGGCCTGCCGAAGGGATAAGGAAGCGCTGATGGACGCTGTTCTGGAGGTCTTTGCCGTGCTTCGTAAGGAGGAAATGCTGGCGCTGATGGGGCACGGAAGTCCCCACATACCGGAGGGGCTTTACGAGGAGCTGGAACAGATCCTAAAGAATAGAGGAAGGGACAATATCTGTGTGGGTACGGTGGAGTATGAACCGGGCTTCGACGGCGTGCTTTGCATGGCAGAGGAGAGGAGACCGGAGAAGATTTTGCTGGCCCCGCTGATGATTGTGGCCGGGGAACATGCCCTTAACGATATGGCGGGGGAGGAACCGGATTCCTGGAAATCCCGGCTGGAGGAGCGGGGCTTTCAGACCAGATGTATTCTGAAGGGGCTGGGAGAGTATTCCCAGGTCCGCCGGCTTTTTGTGGAACATGCCCGGGCGTCGGAGGTACTGCGGCGCGGGGGAAGGCAGTAGGAAAAGCCGGCCTGGTTTGCGGTGCGCTCTGAGTGAGTAAGGTTTGGCGGTGGAAAAAGAAGCAGAAGTGAGAACTGGTGTGAAAAAAAAGAAAGGTCTGTAAAAGAGAAAACAGTGAAAAAAACAAATCGATTTGCGGGGGGCCTGCTGGCCTGTCTGGTTCTCTGCGGAATTATGTCCTTGCGGACGGAGGCGCTGGTGCTGAAAAAGAATGGTGTAACGGCACAGCAGGAGCAGACGGATCAGGGACTGGCCGGGCAGGTGGCCCGGGCTCAGGCGGATATGAAAAAACAGGAGGTGGGCCGGTACGGAATGCTTCCTGTCCGGGGAGAAGAGGTGAAGGATGGTACCTATGAGATCATGGGAGAGTCCAACTCCCCGTTTTTTAAGCTTACTCAGGCCGTATTGACAGTGGAGGACGGCCGGATGTCCGTGCGTTTTATGATTCCCAGCCTCAGCTATTCTTATATCTATCCTGGCACCGGTGAGGAGGCCCTGGCGGCGGGGTGGGACGCCTGGATTGCTGCCGAGGAGGAGGATTCGGTCAGCTATTTTACCATCCCGGTGGAGGCGTTGGACTTAGGGCTCGACTGTGCGGCTTACAGTAAAAAGAAACAGCGTTGGTATGACCGGAAAATTCTGTTTGACGCTTCTTCCCTTCCGTCGGAGGCTTTAAAGCTTGAGCTGCCGGATTATGAGGCGATTGAGGAGGCCCTGAAAGCCTATGATACGGACGGAGCGGCCCTGGCTCCGGGGGAAGGAAAAGAGACGGAGGAGTGGAAAGCCCCGGAGGCGGTGTCGGTGCCCAAATCCGACGGGCAATACTCCATCGAGGTGGACCTGACCGGCGGAAGCGGCCGGGCCAGCATCAGTTCCCCCACTCTGCTGACGGTACGAGATGGCCGGGCCTACGCGAAGCTGCTGTGGAGCAGCGCCTACTATGACTACATGATAGCAGAAGGGGAAACCTACTGGAATCTAACCACCGACGGCGGCAATTCCACCTTCGAGATTCCCATCACAGTTCTGGATGGAGCCATGCCGGTGATTGCAGATACTACAGCTATGGGGGCTCCCCTGGAGATTGATTATACCCTGACCTTTTATTCTGACACCATCGGAGACAAAGGCCAGATTCCTCAGGAAGCGGCCAAAAAGGTGCTGGTAATTGCAGCTGTCATCATTGTAGCGGGCGGCATTCTGAACTATTTTGTCAAGAAAAAGCGCCGGTGACAACAGCACATTGTATTGAGATGAAGCAGTGAAATGGTATTTTAGATGGAAAAATACCGGTAGAAAAAAGTGGAAATTTGGGTATAAGTACAGGGAAGGTCAGAGTAAAGCGAAGGATTACCCCGAAGAAAATTTTGCGGACAAGGAGAAGGGAAACGATGAAGTTTGGAAATGGATGCTGGCTTCAGAAAGAGGGAATGGAGTGCTTCGCACCGAAGGAAGCCCACTATGTAAACGGTACAGATCGGGAGGCGGTGATCTGTGCGCCTACGATACCTATTGAGAAGCGGGGAGATACTCTGGGCGGCGTGAATCTGACGGTGCGAGTCACAGCGCCCGCTACGGAGGTGCTGCGGGTACAGGTAAGCCATTATCTGGGGCTGCAGGAGCGGGGGCCTGCTTTTGAGCTGACCTTTGATGAAAATTTTTGCCCAAAGATTCGGGAGGATCAGGACGAGGTGATCGTGGAGAGCGGCTCCTTAAGCCTTCATATAAATAAAACTGCCTGGAGTATGACCTACTGCCGGGAGGGAAAGGTGCTGACGGGGAGCTCAGACCGGGATTTGGCTTATATGCGTACGGATTGGAGGGGACTGGCCTACGACGGGGATTCCCGGGGCAAAGCCTATATGCGCCAGCAGCTTTCCCTGGGGGTGAGCGAGCATGTGTACGGGCTGGGTGAGCGCTTTGGCGCGCTGGTGAAAAACGGCCAGTCCGTGGATATCTGGAACGAGGACGGCGGTACCAGCACGGAACAGTCCTACAAAAATATTCCCTTCTATATGACGGATAAGGGGTACGGCGTGTTTGTCAACCACCCGGAAAAGGTGTCCTTTGAGGTGGCCACGGAGCAGGTGGCCAAGGTGGAATTTTCCGTCCCCGGGGAGACGCTGGATTATTTTCTGATCAATGGACCAACCATGAAGGAGGTGCTGCAGCGCTACACGGATCTGACAGGGAAACCGGCCCTTCCGGCTCCCTGGACATTTGGCCTGTGGCTGTCCACCTCTTTTACCACCAATTACGACGAGAAGACGGTGATGAGCTTCATTGACGGGATGCAGGAACGGGGAATCGGCCTGCGGGTGTTCCATTTTGACTGTTTCTGGATGAAGGAATTTCACTGGTCCGATTTTCTGTGGGATCAGCGGGTCTTTCCGGATCCGGAGGGAATGCTGCGGCGAATCAAGGAGAAGGGCCTGAATATCTGTGTCTGGATCAATCCTTACATCGGGCAGGAGTCGGTCCTTTTCCGGGAGGGAAAGGAGAAGGATTACCTGCTGAAACGCCCCAACGGGGATGTGTGGCAGTGGGATATGTGGCAGCCGGGGATGGCGATCGTGGATTTCACCAACCCCGGGGCCTGCCGGTGGTTCCAGGAGAAGCTGGAGGCGCTGCTGGATATGGGGGTGGACTGCTTTAAGACCGATTTTGGCGAGCGGATTCCCACCGACTGCGTTTACGCGGATGGCTCTGATCCCGAAAAAATGCACAATTATTATACCTATCTGTATAACCGGACCGTGTTTGAGCTGCTGGAGCGAAAGCGCGGAAAGGGGCAGGCGGTGCTGTTTGCCCGTTCTGCCACGGTGGGCGGCCAGAAATTCCCGGTACACTGGGGCGGGGACTGCTTCTCCGATTATGTTTCCATGGAGCAGAGCCTGCGGGGCGGCCTGTCCCTGACCATGTCTGGCTTTGGATACTGGAGCCATGATATCGGCGGTTTTGAAAATACCTCCACGGCGGATGTTTATAAGCGATGGGCGGCCTTCGGACTTATGTCCTCCCATTCCAGACTTCACGGCAGCACCTCCTATCGGGTGCCCTGGGTTTACGATGAGGAGGCGGTGGAGGTGGTGCGTACCTTTACGGAGGTGAAGGCCCGTCTGATGCCTTATCTGTACCGGAATGCGGTGGAGACCTCCAGAACCGGTGTGCCGATGATGCGCAGTATGGTGCTGGAATATACCGGGGACCCCAATTGCGCTTACCTGGATAAACAGTATCTTTTCGGGGATTCCCTGCTGGTGGCTCCTATTTTCAATGAGGAAAGCAGGGCGGTTTATTACCTGCCGGAGGGTACCTGGACCCACTATTTGACCGGGGAGGTAAAGCGGGGGGGAGATGGTATCAGGAATACTGCTCTTATCTGAGTATCCCTGTGTTTGTGAAAGAAAACAGTCTGATCGCGGTGGGAGCAGTGGGAGACCGGCCGGACTACGATTATGCCCGCCAGGTGACCATCAAAGCCTACGCGCTGCAGGAGAACAGGGAGACCTCCACGGTAGTGTATGAGGCCAGATCGATATCAGGCGATCTTTGTGGAGCAGATCCAAGGACAGAGTTGGTCTGTGGAGCGGAGCCGGATGCTGTGTGCAGGATAGAGCCGGTGATTGAGACGGCGGTCCGGATGAGAAGGGCAAAGGACAGCGTTCAGATTTGGGTGGATGCGGATAAGCCCTGCAGGATTGTGCTGGTCAATGAAAGGGCCAGGGAGGTAACGGGTGCGGTTTGGGAGCAGCAGGGCGCGGACTGTGTGATGATGTGTCCGGGCAGCATGGAAGTGACGGTGACGCTCTCCTGCCGTTTTGCGACAGCTCCTTAATTCTGGCCCTATCCTGGGGCTACAGCAGTTTTTGAATATTCTGTTTAATTTTTTCATTCATTTTTTCATACTGTATCAGTTCTTTCCGGGTAAATCCCTCAAAATACGTCTGTTCATAATTATTCTGGGCGGCGGTCAGATCGGCGAGAATGGGCTGGGCCAGGGGCAGAAAGGTGATTTCTAACTGCTCATGGCTCTGCTTCCCTTTCGGCTGTGTCTTGCTTCGCCAGTTTTCCAGTCTCCCCTCCACCTTCTTGCTTTCAGCCTTTAAGAGTCCCCGATGGAACAGTTTTTGCAGCGAGAGAGAAAGACTGCGTATGGAAATACCCGCAAAATCGGCGATTTCCCGACGGGTGTCGCCATGATCCGGCTGGGCCAGACAGAGAAGTACCCGGGTTTCTTTCAGCGTCAGATTATTTTTTATCGCCACCGGTTCCAGATAGTAGTCCAGCAGCTTCCGGCTGCGGTAGGAATCCACCAGGGGCCCTTCTCCGGCCATGGCTTTCCGGGAAACGAAGCTGCGTTCCTGGCCCAGTTTTTTTATGCCGGGCAAAATGGAGGGCAACACAATGCCGTCGCTGGCCGCATCGATCAGAAAGCGGTATACCTGAAGCTGGTTTTTCTCATAATCCTTTTCCGTAAGTACATTTTTATAGAAATTGTTATAGTATTCAAACACCATAAGCTTCATTTTTATGGTCTGAGTCACGCTTTTCCCCTGACTGGCCAGGGAACCCTTCGTGTTTACATAGTAATAGATGGGGACCTGGAGGGCGTAAAAAACCTGTGCGTGCCGGATGTATTCCAGATTAAACATAAAATCCTCGCACCAGCTGATAGCAGTATTCATGCGCAGCTGATGGCTTTCCACAATTTGACGCCGGTACAGCTTGTTCCACAAAACGCCGTAATAAAAATCTGCCGGATCCTCCAGCATGTGGGAGGCAAATTCCTCCCGGGTCAGAACACAGTTGTCGTCGATATCCCCCTTGTGGGCCACCCGTTCCCCGGAAACCCGGTAAAAATCAGAGATCACCAGGTCGCAGTGATACTGGTCTGCAGCCTCCACCAGCAGCTTTGTGGCGTTGGGGGTCAGCCAGTCATCGCTGTCCAGAAACTGCAGGTAGGTTCCCCGGGCCTTCTCCAGAGCCAGATTCCGGGAGGCAGATACGCCGGAATTTTCCTTATGGATCACCTGGATTCGGCTATCCTGCTCCTGATACCGGTCACAGATAGCTCCCGAAGCGTCGGTGCTGCCGTCATCCACAAGAATCGCTTCGAAATCTGTGTATTCCTGCTTTAAAATACTTTCAATACAGCGCTCCAAGGTTTTTTCCGAATTATAAACAGGTACAATAATGCTGACAGTGGGATTGGTACTCATAAATACTCCTTATTCTTATTTTCTATTTCTTATACTGTTTGGCAAAACTTAAAAATATAATAACACCAAATGGCCGCCGGTGCATCTGTTTTTGCGATTTTATTAGTCCGCTGCAGCATTAGAGGATTCCTGTTCAGATATCGCTGGCCTTCGTGTTTGGTTAATTGGCAGGACGCAGGAAAAGACGGGGCCGGGCGGCTCCATCCAAGTGTTTCTATGTATCCTGTGCAATGGTTTCCAGCGGTATCTGCCCGCCCGCCTCTTCCTGCGTCCTCCTACTTAACAAAACACGAAGAACATTGCCCATGAATAGTAACCCTATGACTAATAAAATGAATGCTGTTTATTAGATTTTCTTCGCAATCATCCTTCTTTTGTAGTATAATTTTCTACATGTTAAGGGAATGCGCCCAAAACGCATTTGGATTAAAATACGCATAGGAGAAGAAAACGATGAAGGAACAGGAGAGAATGGAACAGCTGCCGGTGGAACTGAAGGTGCTGATTGTCAATGGGCGGACGCTGGTGGAGGAGACGCGCAGAAAGGTGAAGGAGATCGGCTGGGTGGATTTGACCTGCAGGCTTCAGCTTCGGGATGACTGTGCCGCCGTGGAAAAATTGATTCAGAGAATCAGCAGGGGAAGGTATAAGCAGAAGGATGTGGAAGCGCTGAAATTGGCGATTATCCGCCTGCAGACCACATCCGGCGGGATCTTGAAGGAAGAGTAGCTCCACCGCAAAAAACGTTGATTTTACGGGACTTTCCTAACGGTCGAGCTGCATATCCGCGGGAAATCATTGACTTTTGAGGCTCCGTTTTTTATGCTGTAGTCAGGCTTGCAAGATCTATGGAAACGCTGACTAAAGCGTTTCCCGTGCCGGATTTGTGCTGCGAAGCAGCAATTTCCCTTGCAAATCCGTGCACATTCACCGGAGGTTTTAGGCCACTTATAAATGATTTTTAGCGCAAAATGGCAAAATTTCTGCGTAG
>CAMNQN010000145.1 GCA_946549155.1 uncultured Lachnospiraceae bacterium
ATTTTCCAGATGCTTGTGGCCCTGCGCGCCCGCCTCTTCCTGCGTCCGGGTAATTTAAACACAAATATTCATTTTGAGAAAAGTTATCCTACGATGCGCTGTCCGCACAGATACACCTGCTCCGTATCCAGATTTTCATTCAGCAGCACCACATTGGCATACTTGCCCGGTACCAGGCTTCCAAATTCGTCGAAAATATGCACTGCCTTGGCGGAGTTTACCGCTGCTGCCTTCACCGCGCTCCCCAGGGGAATCCCCATCTTTTTCACCGCCGTGCGCACACAGTCCATCAGATTCGTCACAGACCCTGCCAAGGTGCCGTCCTCCAGCACCGCCTGCGTTCCCTTTACAATGACCTTCTGACCTCCCAGTTCATAATCTCCGTCCGGCATCCCGGCAGCTCTCATGCTGTCGCTGATGAGAATCATGCGGTCATCTCCGAACATCCTGAAGGTGGTACGCACCACCGCCGGATGAATATGCTGACCGTCGCAGATTAACTCCGCCCGGCAGCTTTCATGATCTGCCGCAGCGCCGATGGGTCCCGGTGCCCGGTGTGTAAACCCGTTCATTCCATTGTACAGGTGCGTCATCTGGGAGGCGCCGTTCTCCAGAGCCTGGCGGGCCGTCTCATAATCCGCCGCCGTATGGGCCAGCGAAACTGTAACTGATCTGGACGCCTCTTTTATAAATTCCATGGCGCCTTCCGTCTCCGGCGCCACCACCACAGCCCGGAACATATTTCCGGAAGCCTCCTGAAGCCGCTTTAACATCTCAAGATCCGGCTTGTGCACGTAAGCGCCGTTCTGCGCCCCCTTCTTCGCCATGCTGATAAAGGGGCCCTCCATATACAATCCCTGCAGCACCCGGCCCTTACTGGCCGCCGTCTCTCTGGCCGCCCGGGCCACCTGAAGCAGCACCTCCTCCGGCATAGTCATCGTAGCCGGAGTAATGGTAGTAACACCCTGATGGACCTCATAATCAATCATTGCCTCAAAGGCCTCCCGGGTGCCGTCACAGCAGTCATAACCCATGCAGCCGTGGAAATGGACATCCGTCAGTCCGGGAATCACGTAGCTGCCATTGGCATCCACGATCTCCTCCCTTCCTTCGCCCTTGAAGTATTCCGCCTCCGTTACCAGCTTTTCATCCAAAATATAGAGGGTTTTTTCTGTAAAACAGCCCTGTTCCTCAAATACCCGTCCATTTCTTATCTGAATTTTCATTATAAGCCTCCCCAGCTTTCAACGTTTTCCTAAAGCTACGTCTTTACCCTCTGCCATCCCTGCAATCAGATCCACCGCACATTTATTGGAAAAAACAGAAACGTCCGGGAACTGCTTATAATTGGGCAGCATCTCCAGCGTAAGGTAATCGTCGTAGCCGATTTCCCGCAGTGCCTTTGCCATCTCCGGGAAATCCACATCCCCCGCCAGCAAATCCACAAAGGCCCCCAGTCCTGCCTGCTCCCTCCGGTAGTCGGAGAGATGAATCTTCTTGATACAGGTTCCCAAAATCCGGATCCAGTCCTCCGGATAACCGGTATAAATCACATTTCCCACATCAAGGTAGACGCCCACATGGGTGGATCCTACCTGACGGATCAGATTCCGCACTTCCAGCGGGGACAGTAAAAACCGATTCCAGACATTCTCAATACCAATATGGACATCAGACCGCTCTGCCTCCGAGGCCAGTGACATCAATGCCTCCACACACCGGTCATAGGCAATATCATACCGGATGCGCTCCGGCCTGGAAGCAAAATCACATCCCACATATCCGGGTACCACCAATATCGTATCTGCCCCCAGCAATGCGGCAATCTCAATCTGCTTTTTCACAATGTCCCTGGCCTTCTCCCGAATCCGTAAATCGTCGGAGACCAGATTATTTTCCCACAGAGACCAGACACCCACGCTGGGAATCTCTAGGCCGCAGTCTGCCGCCAGCCGTCCCACCCCCAGGATCTCCCCTTCGGTGGAGCGCTGATTCAGATATCCGTTCTCGCTCATCACTGGCTCCACGCCATCATACCCGGCCCGCTTCACCAGGGAAAATTTGCTGCTCAGATCCGCATCCTCCGTAAAAGAGAACAAACTGAATCCTTTTTTCATCTTTCTTCCTCCTTATCACTGGTAGGAAACCGTAACCAGCCGTTCCTCCTCCAGGGACTGATTCAGAGCCCGAATAGTACAAAGCACCTCCCTCACCTGATCTGTGGAAATCACAGGAGAGGAAATTCCCTGGGATACGCAATTCACAAAGTGCCAAAGCTCCGCCTGATAGGCATCCTTCTCCTCCACTGGAAGCTTCTCCACAGTTCCATCGCCGTACAAACAGGCGGATCGCTGGGAGGAGGCTACATCCTCCAGATTCTTGCCCGCCTTCATCACATATTCGAACACCTTCCGATCCCCCACCATGCGAAGCTCCATGGTAAAGGGATAACCCGGCGCCATCTCCAGGATCCCTTCCACCGTGGTCTTTACGCCGTTTGGAAACAATAAGGTACTGGTAACATGATTCCAGGCGCCGTATTCATTTTTCTTTCCAATGGCAAACACCTTCTCCGGCTTTCCGAACAGATAACAGGCATAATCCACATCGTGCAGATGCAGATCCAAAAGTCCGCCTCCGCTGTTTTCCACTCTGCGGTACCAGGGACTCCAGGCAGGATGCTCGCTGAGACGGGCTGCGTAATAGGATTTCAATTCTCCCAGCGTACCGTCCTCCAGGCATCGCTTCGCCTCCACATACTCCGGCCAGAATCGAATCACCTGTCCTACATACAGGAACACACCGGCTTTTTTTACTTCCGCCAGCATACGATCCAGGGACTCCACCTGCAGCGTAACCGGTTTTTCACAGAAAATATGCTTTCCTGCCCGGGCCGCCTGGATTACATAAGTTTCATGAAGAAAAGTCGGCAGACAGATATCAACCACATCTATCTCACATTCTGCCACCATTTCATCAAAATTGCAATAATGCCTGCACTGAAATTGTTTCGCGTAGGCCCCGCCCTTCTCCTGATTCTGCTCACAGACAGCCACCACCTGAGCATTGTCCATATTCCGATACGCCTCTCCGTGGGTCTGCCCCATAAAGCCGGCTCCAATGACTGCTATTCTAATCATTCCCTTACCTCCTGCTTACTTCTTAACTTCCCTTGCTGCACTGCCGCAGCCAAGACGTTTTGCCGCTGCTGTTCGCAGCAGCATTACGCCCGTTTCCGGTTATTATAATTGCTCAGCACCACCGCGCATACGATAATTGCACCGGTAACAATGGTCTGAATATAGGTTTCCACCTGCAAGATATTCATGGCATTGCTGATCACGCCCATCAAAATACAGCCCAGAAACGCACCGGAGACCGTTCCTTTTCCGCCGTCAAAGGTAACTCCGCCGATAATAGCCGCCGTCAGCGCATTGGTTTCATATCCGCCGCCCGCATTGGCAGTGATGGAATCGATACGGGAGGAAAAGACAATCGCTGCAACAGAACAAAAGAATCCGGCGATTCCGTACAGGATGATCTTATACTTCACGATATTGATACCGGAAAGGTAGGCATTCCTTTCATTCCCGCCCATGGCGGTAACTCTGCGTCCATATTTCGTATAATTCATGATAACATAGGAAAGCAAAATCATAGCCGCCAGCACAAACAGCATCACCGGAAAAACATCAAACAGCTTCGTCTTTCCGATAAAATTGAACGCACCGCCAAAGCTCATAATCCGTCCCCCGGATATGGTCAATGCCAGCCCATAAAAAATCTGACTGGTTCCCAGTGTAATAATCAGCGGAATACATTTGCTAAGGGCAATCACCGCGCCGTTAAACACGCCGCAGAGCACGCCCACAGCCACACCGGCCAGCACCGCTGCGCCCACACCATATCCCAGGGAAAGCAGCTGGGCCATGGTCACACCGGAAAGCACCATCAGATTTCCCATGGACAAATCGATCCCGCCGCCAATTAACAGCATACTCATAGCCATGGTCAGGATCCCGGTAACAGAAATCTGCTGCAGGATGGTGATAAGGTTTTTCACCGCAATAAATTTCGGATTAATCGCCGCCACTACAACAATGATCGCCACAATCACAATGGCCAGCAAAATTCTCTGGTCCTTTAACAGTTTTTTCTTATTTTTCTCATTCATGTTTTTTCACTCCCAGCGCCCGCTTGATGATTTCATGTTCGTTAATCTGCTCTCCGCTCAGTTCTCCATCCACCGCTCCGTCCCGGATTACCAGGACTCTGTCACTCATGGAAATGAGCTCCGGCATGTCCGAACTGATCATGATGATGCACTTGCCCTGCGCAGTCAGCGCAGACATCTGTTTATAAAATTCCGCCTTGGCATTGACATCGATGCCTCTGGTGGGTTCATCGAAAATATAAATCTCCTGATCCGCATACAGCCACTTCGCCAGCACTACCTTCTGCTGGTTTCCGCCGGATAAGTAGATGGCCTCCGTCCAGATAGAAGGCGTTTTAACGTGAAGATCCCGAATGATACCCTCCACCAGCGGCGGATGCTTTTTGATATTCACAAACCAGCCCTTGATTTTACTCCGCAGGCCGATAATGGTGGTGTTTTCCAATACGCTGCCTCCCAGCATCAGCCCCAGCTTCTGCCGGTCCTCTGTAATATGGGCAAAGCCCTGGGCAATACTGTCAGAAGGATTCTTAATCTGCACTTCCCGGCCGCGAATGTAAATATGTCCCCCATATTTCGGGTCGGCCCCCGTCAGCGCACGCACAATCTCCGTGCGGCCCGCGCCAACCATACCGGAGAATCCTAAAATCTCTCCCTGACGCACCTGAAACGAAACCTTCGGACTGTCCTTTGTAAGCTGCAGGTCTTTCACCTCCAGCACAACCTCTCCGATCCTGCATTTTTCCTTTTTATAAAAAGTATCCACCGGTCTTCCCACCATATCCTTCGTGATGGTGGAGATGGAAATATCCCGGTGCTCATTCCTGTATGTATTCACCACAGCGCCATCCCGAATGATGGTTACCCGGTCCGCGATCTGCACCACTTCATTCAGAAAATGGGAAATATAGATGATCGCGATTCCCCGCTCGGTTATTTTCCTCGTCAATTTCAGGACCTTGGCCGCATCCTCCACATTAAACATCGAGGTGGGCTCATCCATAATCAAAATCCTCGGTTCCACAGAAAGCGCTTTAAGAATTTTTACAAACTGCTGATCCGCCACAGACAAATCCTCAATTTTTGTATCCGGATTCAGTTCAATTCCCAGGTCCTTCATCTGCGCCATCGTCTCGCCGCGCATCTTTTTATAATCAATGAAACCAAATTTCTTGGAGGCTTCATTTCCCACATAAATATTTTCTGTCACACTCATACTGGGCACCAGATCGTTTTCCTGGTACACAATATTCACTCCAAGCTCCTTGGAAAGAGCCGGGGTCAGTGTATCGTATTCCTTCCCTTCAAAACAGATTTTTCCGCCGCTGGGCCGATAAGCGCCGCTGAGCACCTTCATCAGCGTAGACTTTCCGGCGCCATTTTCTCCACAGAGGCAGTGAATCTCCCCCTTGTACAGATCAAACGTAATACCGGACAAAGCATAAACACCGGAAAATTCTTTTTTAATGTCCTTCATCTCCAGAATCGGCTTCTGGCCTGCATAATCCACGTTCAAGGATTGCACCTCCCCACATATAAGGGCGGCTGTTGCCGCAGCAACAGCCTGTCCAAATACTATCTCTTATTCACCGTACACATAATTATAAGCCGCCTCATAGTTGTCCCACGCAATGAAGTCATCCAGCTTGTCTGCGGAAACAGGAACTACGGGAAGGGATACGAAACGCTCCTCCGGATCCTTGCCCTCCACTACCTTGTCATAAAGATGCTTAAAGGTCTGAACACCCTGGATAGAAACAGGTGCCGTCATATTGGCAGCCTCCACGCCGCTCTTTAACAGCTCATAGCCATCCGGTGATCCGCCGGTGGAAACGATGGGAACATCCGTCATATCGGCATCCTGCAGCGCCTGATAGCAGCCCTGAGCCATCATGTCATTGTTCGCAAAGATGTAATCAAACTCTTCACCGGAAGAAATCAGGTTGGTGGTAACATCATAAGCCTTGTCTGTCAGCCAATCGCCATGAAGAGTAGCCACGATTTCCACGCTGTCGCCAAACTCCTCCATCGCCCGGTCCACGCCTTCCTGATATTTCTCGTAAACACCGGCTCCCTCCTGGCCTGCGCAGAAGAAAATCTTTGCGCCCGGTTTATTCTCGGCGATATACTTGATGGCATTGTAACCGATCACATCGTACTCACAGGCAACTGTGGCAATGTAATCACCGGGATCCTCAATGTCCATCATGAAATTCTCTACCGTTACGGGAATACCTGCCTCGTTGGCCATCTTAACCAGCTGCGCGCCCTGCTCGGTGGAAATCGGGAATATAGAAATGCCGTCCACCTCCTGCTGAATCAAAGACTCCATCGCTGTCACAGATTCCTCCAGGCTGTTCTTGGAATCCAGCACAACCGCCTCCACGGGAACATCCGCCTGGCTTGCCGCATACTCAAATGCTCTTGCGGAATACTCGTTCCAGATATCCGTCATATCGTAAGCGATATAACCGAAGGTATAGCTGTCCTTTGCTTCCTCCGCAAAAACCACCATTCCTGTGGCCATTGCTGCCGTCATGGATACGGCAAGAACTCCTGTCATGACTTTTTTCATGTTCATAAATTTTATCCTCCTTCTCTTTTTTATCGAAACACCTAAGCGTCGGCGAAGCAGGCCATATGCCCTTCCCGCAGGTGCCTGATACAAGTTTAACTGATGCCCTGTCTGGGCCTCCCTACAGGACAAAGCCCCGGCTCTTCAGATAAGCAGCCGAATCCGCCACCGCCTGATTCACCTCCGCCAGATCTTTCGGTCCGGACTGGGTAAACTCAATCTCAATACTGAAGGGACAGTCATTGCCGCACTGTTCCAATTTCCGGAAAATCGTCGGGAAGTCAATGGTTCCTTTCCCCAGCGCCGGGAAATTCCATTCCTTCTGCGCTCCGGCCTTATCCTTCAGGTGCATATAGGTAATATCCCCCATACATGCCTCAATATCCTCCACCGGATTCACTCCGCCATAAAACACAGCATTCGCCGTATCGTAATTAATCTTCACCCGGTCGGAATGCACCAGATCCGTAATCTCCTTTAAGATTCCTCCGGTACAATGTTCCCCGTGAATCTCCAGCACCAGCTGCATCCCGTAACGCTCCAGCAGCGGAATCAGGCTGTCCAAATGCCTTGCCAGCACCTCGTTTCCGCTCTTTTCTTTATCTTCCAGGTGTGCCTCTCCCACAGAACTGACGATATAATCGCATCCGAAGAAACCGGCCAGCTCAATATTCCGGACAAAATCCGGAAGGCGGGAAGCATCCATCAGATTACAGTGCCCGCTCATGGCGAAGGGCATAACATCCATCTCCTCCATCCGGTTTCTCAGACCGGAAAGATATGCAAAGCTCTGGGTTGGGAAGACATGCTCCGTCCATCCCTTCGTGGCCGTCAGTTCCACATAATGAAACCCGGCGGCGCGAATCCCTTCCAGAGCCTCCTCTATGGAATACCCGTGATAGCAATTTGAATTCACTCCTATGATCCGTTTCATCGTTTCTTCCTCCCATCAGTCTCCCGCCAGGCCTTCGCCCAGCTCAAAGCAAAAATCCATATAGTATCTGGCCGCTCCACGCAGCAGAGCCGCCTCGTCCAAAGCGGCATACTCAATTTGAGTGCGCTGCACAAACAGCTGAAATCCTACGCCGTCCATCGCGCTGCGAACCTGACGCAGAAAATACTCCCCCAGATTCCGTCCGTATCCGCCCAGCAAAATAAGCTTCACATTCACCAGCGTCACCAGATTTCCCAGTGCATATCCCAAATCCTTCGCCAGCGCATCAATGACCCTGAGCGCATCCTCATTTCCCTGTGCCGCCAGAGCGCCCACATCCTTAAAAAGGACCTGTCCCCTGTCTGCAAAGCTCTCCCGGGCCCCACATTCCGTGATTCTTCTGGACAATGCCTGTTCGCCAATCTCATTTTCCAGACAGCCATGGCCGCCGCAAACGCAGGCGCTTCCCATCCGGTCAATGGAAAAATGCCCGAACTGAGTAGCAATCCCGCCAACTCCTCCCAGAATATTTCCATCCAGCACAAACGCAGCACCGATACCATCGTTCAAATTCACATACACAAAATTATCCAACGCTTCCCCGCTGCCATAATTCTTCTCCGCATAGGCCAGACAGGCAGTATCATTGAAAAATACCAGCTGGTACTCCCCCAGTGCTTTTCTCACGGAAGGAATAAAATCCATCGTCTGTTCCTTCAAAAGCACCGCTGAAATCACCTGACCGCTCTCTGCGTCGATCATAGCCGGAAGAATAAAACAAACCGCCAAAATCTCGCTGCCCTGGCATTCCTTCGCAATAAACTGCCTTACACGGCGGGGAATCGCTTCCTGCATCCGCTCCCCCGCCTCCGGCTTCCAGGTTTCAATACTGCCGGTTTCACAATTTAAATTCACCCTGGCAAACTGAATATGGCGCTTACACCAATTTACCACCACCAAACAGCGGCGCTGCCGGTCCAGATAAAGACTGTTGGGCTTTCTGCCCTGAAGCGTGCCGCAGTCCGCCACCAGCCCGCCATTTCGCACATATCCCTCCTGAATCAGCT
>CAMNQN010000146.1 GCA_946549155.1 uncultured Lachnospiraceae bacterium
CGGTCTCCTCCGACACAATAATCGTCAGGGAATCCGTCACCTCACTGATCCCCACGCCGGCCCGGTGTCTGGTTCCCAGCTCCTTGCTCAGATGCATATTGTCAGACAGCGGCAGATAACAGGTGGCCGCTGTGATCCGGTCTCCCCGCACCACCACCGCTCCGTCGTGCAGCGGAGTGTTATGTTCAAAAATGTTTATCAAAAGCTGGCTGGTCAGCAGCGCATCCACCTTAATGCCGGTACGCTCGTACTCCTCCAGCGTTTCATTCTGTTCAATCACAATCAGCGCGCCGGTTTTGACCTTCGCCATCTCCACAGTGGCCTTTACCAGCTCATTGATGGTCTTATCGCTGAAAAGCTGCTGCACCGTCCGCACATTATCCAGCGGAAGAATACTGGAAATAAACTTTTTTTCTCCAAGCTGTTCCAGCACCTTACGGATCTCCGGCTGAAACACAACAATCGCCGCAATAATGGCGATGCTGATTCCTCTGTTTACGATATAAATCAGCGTATCCATTTGAAGGAGATACACAATCGACACGCAGATCACAATCGTCAGGATGCCTTTTAACAATGTCCAGGCCCTGGTGTTCTTAATCCACAGCAGCAATTTATAAACCAGATAAGCCAGGATAATGATTTCCATAATGTCGGTAATCCCAATGGAAATCGAAGGAAGCTTCAGCCATGTTATTCTGTTTAGAAATAATCGAATTGCCCTTCCCATAATACGTTCCCATCTCCTCTGTTCAATCTAAATAAAACTCCTCGTCCTCCTGCTCCTGCTCTTCGCCGCCCCCTTCGGGCCGGTCCAGCTTGGGAACCGCTTTTACATAGTAATAGTAATCATCATCCTCAAACTGCAGGGTATGTACCCTCTCGTAATCCAGCCGGAAACAGAAAAACTGCACCGTCAGGCCCACCGCAGCCGCCAGCAAAAGGTCCGGTACAAGCATCAGGGAAATCTGAGTCAGCGACATGGCCGCACCCATCAGCATCAGAAGGCAGTACACCGCAATCCCCGCCGCCAGAGCGAGATTCCAGCTGTATTTCACCGGCAGCCGGCGCAGAAGATATACCACAAAAAATACCGCACACAGCGCCACCAGCATCAGGATCAGCTCTTCCTGTAAAAACGCCGTCTGAAACAGCGTCAAAATCCGGTTCAGCAGCTCTTCCCCCAGCCCCACAGGCCCTCCCATGGGTACCCCCAGCCGCAGCGTCATATAGTAAAGCAGGGTTCCCAGCAAAATCCCCGCGCAGGCTCCCGGGCCCAAAAGCAGGGCGCACACCACCGGCACCACCAGGGGAAGCCCCAGGCTGATACACAGCGCCGTCCAAATCACCACATAGGCCCGACGGGGAATAAAGGTCACATATATCAGCAGAAATATGGTCAAAAGCACTCCGCCGGCAATGGCAGATTCCAGAGAGCACCCGTAAAACTGCCCCTCCAGGTAAACCGCTGCTGCCAAAAGCAATGCCCCCGACGGCAAAAAGGAACAAAACGCCGCCATCACCACAAGCAGCGGAAGCTGCGCCAATTGCGTCGGATACCCCATTTTTTCACAAATATAAAACAGAGCAAAAAACGCGATGCCAAATTTTAATGCTGCTGTCACGTACGTATCATACTTTGCGTAAAACTGAAGCACCGCCCGTTTTCCGTCAACTAATCTTTCCACTCGTCCTCCTCCAGTGATGCCAGCCCCTTAAGCAAGTGCTCATATTCCTCCACATCCCGGAGGCCGCGGTAATAGTCCGCCGATGCACATAAGAATGCCACAATCAGCGAAACCAGCAGAACCACAAGGTAAGCGGCAAGTACACCCACGGCCAACAGTCCCAGTTGCTCATTCGCCACCGTTTCCAGAATAAAATCCAGATTCACCACGGCGCAGATGATACAGACCAGCAGAAATACCGCGGTAATCCGAAGGCCGCATTTCATCATGGGTATCCCGATATAATCGCTGCGGTAGCTCTCCCGCATCCTGCGCAGTTCCCCTCCCCGCTCCTTTTCCAGGATAGCCAGGCGGGTCATCAGTTGAATCTTTCTTGGATTTAGCATAATAATCACCTTTTCTAATTGATTATAGCATAATTCATCCGGGATGGATACCGTTTATTTTCCTTTTCCGGCGCACAATACCAGGAAATAAATGCGTGTAAAACCGTTTCGTTTCAACTCCCGGCAGACCGCATCCATGGTGGCTCCGGTAGTATAAATATCATCCACCAGGAGGATCGGTTCCCGCAGCCCGGACGCATCCCGCAGGGTAAAAGCGCCTTTCAGATTCTGCCTCCGCTCCCTGGCATCCAGCTCCTTCTGCGGCAGGGTATAGCGGCTGCGGACCAGCGCCCGCTCCTCCACAGGGATTCCGGTAAGCCTGCTCACCTTCCTGGCTAAAAGGACGCTCTGGTCAAACCCCCGCTCCCGCCTTTTCCGACGGTTCACCGGGACGGGAAGAATGGTTTCCGGCTTCCAGCTTCGCAGGTACCCCGCTCCCCGCATCGTCAGTTCCTCCGCATAGAAATCCAGATACTCCCGGTGGTTTTGGAATTTCATCCGCTGCACGGAACGGCGCAGGGCCTTTTCATAGAGAAAGACGGCCCGTCCGCAGACAAATTCGTGCGTCTGCCGCTGACAATCCAGGCAGTATTCCTGCTCCCGGATCCGCAGGGGCTTCCCGCACCTTTTGCACAGAGGCTCCCGGATATAGGGCAGCCGCCTCGCGCATTCCGGGCAGACACGTCCTTCCCCTGGGCCCAGCACCCGCTCACAGATGGGACAGCGGGGCGGATAGAACAGCTTCAACAGCTCCTGCGCTACCCGCCGCAAAATATTCCCCACGCTCTCCCACCCGCTGTTTTTCTTTTGATTCATAGACCAATCCGGCTCTCTCCCTCCGTCAGCCTCCCAACCAACGGATCAGCAGCCCTGCTTTCCTGCTCCTTGCGCAGAGGCTCACAGCTCTCCCAGCTGCCGCAGCCGCAGCGCCAGGCTGCTGTAGCGCTTCTGCTCTGTAGTATTGTCAATCATCTGATAAAAAACTTCCGGATCCCCCACCAGCGTCACGCAGCTTTTGGCCCTGGTCACCGCCGTATAGAGCAGATTCCGGTTCATCAGCATCCTGGGGCCGGCCAGCAGCGGGATCACCACCGCCGGGTACTCACTCCCCTGGGATTTGTGAATCGTCACCGCGTAAGCCAGCTCCAGCTCCTCCAGGCTGGCAAACGGATATTCTATGTACCGGTGCTCGTCAAACTCCACCGTTACCTTTTCTGTATATTCATTAATCTCCCGGATAATGCCGGTATCTCCGTTAAAGACCCCCAGCCCCCTGTCGATGGGCATTCCGTATCTTCCACGGACCTCCCACTCGATCTGATAGTTATTTTTGATCTGCATCACCTTATCCCCCTCCCGGAATAAGGTTTCGCCCCGGATATGTTCCTTTTTCCTCTCATCCTTCGGGTTCAGGTACTCCTGCAGAATACGGTTTAGCCGCTCCACCCCCAGCAGCCCCTTGCGCATAGGCGTCAGTACCTGGATCTCACTCTGGTCCGCGTGCACGTACCGGGGCATTTTCTCCTTCACCAACTGGATGGCGATACTGATAATCACATTGGCATCCTGCCGTTTCAGAAAGAAGAAATCCCGGCTTTTATTGTCCAGCAGCATATGCTCCCCACGGTTGATCCGGTGGGCATTCACCACGATATCGCTCTCCTCCGCCTGGCGGAAAATCTTTGTCAGACGCACCACCCGGCACTGCTCTGAGTCAATGATGTCCTTCAGCACACAGCCCGGCCCCACGGAGGGGAGCTGGTTCACATCCCCCACCATCACCAGCCGGGTGCCCACCACCACGGCGGAGAGCAGCGCATGAAGCAGGTGAATGTCCACCATGGACATCTCATCCACGATAATCACGTCCGCGTCCAGGGGATTCTCCATATTTCTCCCGAAGCTGCTGGCGCTGTCCGGTCCTCCCGTCACCTCCAGCAGACGGTGAATGGTTTTCGCCTCGTAGCCGGTGGCTTCCGTCATCCGCTTGGCAGCCCGACCCGTGGGCGCCGCCAGCGCGATCTCCAGCCCCTCCTCCTCGAAGTAGGAGATCATCGTGTTGATGGTGGTGGTCTTTCCCGTGCCGGGGCCTCCCGTGATCACCACCAGTCCGCAGCGCACCGTCTCAATGATGGCCTGCCGCTGTCTCTCATCCAGCACCGTACCGTTTTTTTTCTCCAGCCGCCGGATTTTTTCCACCACCTTCTCCTCCTGAATCTCCCCGGATACATTCAGATCGTGGAGCATCTTCGCCGCGTTCAGCTCCAAATAGTAATAGGACGCGGCATAAATCTTCACCTCGTCCTCCTCTTCCTTCACCACAATTTTCCGTTCCACAGCCATATCTGCCAGAAATCCATCCAGGCCGTCCAGGCTGACGCCCAGAAGCTCCGTGGTCCGGCGCATCAGCTCCTCTCTGGGTAGATAGAGATGCCCCTCCGAGGACGCCTGCTGCAGCACATAAAAAATACCGCTTCTGATACGGAAATCCGAATCTGTATGGATGCCCGCCTTCCTGGCGATCTCATCCGCGATCTTGAAGCCCACGCCGGTGATTTCGTCCGCCATGCGGTAGGGGTTTTCCTTGATTACCCGATAGATTTCCGCCCCGTATCTCTGATAAATTTTCAGCGCCAGCGCCATGGAAATGCCGTACTGCTGCAGGAAAATCATGGCCTCCCGCATATCCCTTTTCTCTTCCACCTGGGCCGCAATCTCCCTGGCCTTGCGCTCACTGATTCCCTTTATCTCCGCCAATCGCTCCGGCTCCATCTCAATAATCCGGAAGGTATCCTCTTTAAAACGGCGGACGATTCGGGCCGCCAGCGCACTGCCCACGCCCTTAATGGCGCCGGAGCCCAGATAACGCTCCATGGCCATCACATCCTGAGGTGTTTTCACCTCATAGGAATCGATCTGAAACTGTTCCCCGTAGGTAGCATGCTCCGTGTAATGGCCGGAGGCCTCCACCAGCTCCCCCTCACTGAGAAAGGGAAGCATTCCCACACAGGTGATCTCTTCCTCCCCGGACACCAGATTCATAACCGTATAGCCATTATCGCTGTTCCGGTACACAATGTGTTCCACATATCCTTCTATTACTTCCATTCGGTAACCGCTTCTCCTTCTGCCCTTTTCCTTTCATCGCCTTTCAGTGCTGCCGGCCGCCGCCCTTACTCCTCGTCATGCCTGCGGCCGCCGCCCTGGGTCAGTTCCAGATACATCCCGGTCCCTTTCGCCACAGCGGTCAACGGATCCGCCGCCGTCATGGTGTTTACGCCGGTTTTTGCCTCAATCAGCTCCTCCAGGCCGCCCAGCAGGGCACCTCCGCCCACCAGCACAATCCCTCTGTCCACCACATCCGCTGCCAGCTCCGGCGGTGTGCGCTCCAATACATTGTGAACCGCATCCACAATCTGGGCCACCACATCCTTCAGTGCGTCCCTCGTATCCTCGGAGGTCACCTTCACCGTCTTTGGCAGACCTGTCACCAGATCCCGGCCATTGACATCCATGAAAACCTGCTCCGGCCGTTCGAAAGCGGTTCCGATGGCGATCTTGATCTCCTCCGCCGCCTGCTCGCTGATCATCAGCCCAAAATGCTCCTTCACATATTTTACGATGGCAGCATCGAAATCATCCCCGCCGATCTTGATCGAATGCCCCACCACCAGGCCATTGATGGAGAGCACCGCCACATTGCAGGTGCCTCCGCCGATGTCCACAATCATATTGCCGCTGGGTCTGGAAATATCGATGCCCGCACCGATCGCCGCCGCGATGGGCTGCTCCACCATATGTACCTCTCTGGCCCCCGCCTGATAGGTGGCATCCTCCACCGCCTTGCGCTCCACCTCCGTGACGCTGCTGGGTACGCAGATGCTGACCCTGGGCTTGCGGAAGGACAGGCGTCCCACCGCCTTCTGGATAAAATAGCGCAGCATCTGCTCTGTCACCATATAGTCCGAAATAATCCCGTTTTTCATGGGCCGCACCGCCACTATGTTTCCCGGCGTGCGCCCCAGCATCAGCCTGGCCTCCTCCCCAATCGCCTTAATCTTGTCTGTGTCCCGGTCAAAGGCCACCACGGACGGCTCCCGCAATACAACCCCCTTGCCTCTGACGTAAACCAGTATACTGGACGTTCCCAAATCAATTCCGACATCTGCAGCCGCCATATTCTTCCTCCTGTGTATCACCGTTTCTTATTTATTCTCCCCAAGTGTACAATCTATAAAATCTTCTTTCCATCCCTGCCTGTCCCGTGCCTTCTTCCCTGCACCAGAAGCAGCAGCAGCGATCCCGCCGCCAGCACCCCCGACAGCACCTGTGATACCGGCAGCCCCACGCCGGGAATCAGAAGCTGGTCCGTCCGCAGCCCCTCAATCCACAGGCGTCCCAGTCCGTACAGCAAAAGATAAAAAAGAAAAATTTCTCCCTCGAATTTTTTCATGCCCTTTAACGTCAGCGTCAAAAGCACCGCCAGAACTCCCAGATTCCACAAAGACTCATAGAGAAAGGTGGGATGCACCTGAATGTAGGTGATTCCCCCCTCCGTCACGCTGTGGGCAATCATCTCCCCGGTGGCCTCCCCCGCCCGCACCGCATCCAGCGGAAGCCTCATGGCCAGCAGGCCGTCGGTATATCCCCCAAAGGCCTCCCGATTAAAGAAATTGCCCCAGCGGCCAATGGCCTGTCCTGCAACCAGTCCCAGACAGGCAGTGTCCAAAATCCGTGCAAAATTCAGCTTTTTCACCCTGCCAAAAATAACGCAGGTCAGCGCGCCGCCGATCACGCCGCCGTAAATCGCCAGGCCGCCGCCCCGGAAATTCAAAATCTCCCCGGGATTCTCCCTATAATAATCCCAGGAGAAAATCACATAATAGGCTCTGGCGCAAAGCAGCGACACCACGATGGCGATCATCGCCAGATCAAAATAGCTGTCCGGGTTCTGTCCCGTCTTTTTCGCCGCCCACATCACCAGGTAAATGCCGGCCACCATGGCAATGGCAATCACGATTCCATAGTACACAATCTCAAACCCAAATAGGGTAACTGATTTTCCCACGTGGGGAAGGTCGATACCCAGATTGGGAAAGCTGATCGAATAAGTCATAGCTTCTTCCTTTATACGTTAAATCTGAAGAGGATCACGTCGCCGTCCTGCACCACGTAATCCTTGCCTTCCAGGCCCACCAGCCCCTTTTCACGGGCGGCAGACAGGGAACCACAGTCCAGAAGATCCCGGTAATTGACCACCTCCGCGCGGATAAAGCCCCGCTCAAAGTCGGAATGAATCTTGCCCGCCGCCTGGGGCGCTTTCGTTCCCTTCTTAATGGTCCAGGCCCTGGTCTCCGTCTCCCCGGCAGTCAGAAAGCTCATCAGGCCCAGCAGATCGTAGCTGGCGGCAATCAGCTTCTCCAGGCCGGATTCCTTCAGTCCCAGATCCTCCAGAAACATCTCCTTCTCGTCGTCCTCCAGCTCAGAGATTTCCTCCTCGATCTGGGCGCAGATCACAAACACGCCGCTGCCAGTTTCCTTTGCGTAGTCCCGCACCGCCTGTACATGACCGTTGGAAGCCCCGTCCTCCGCCAGATCATCCTCCGCCACATTGGCCGCGAAGATCACCGGCTTCCCGGTCAGAAGATTGTAGGAGGCCAGCCATTCCAGCTCCTCCTCGTCCTCGGTATGGTAGGTGATGGCCAACTTGCCCTCCTCCAGATGGGCCTTCAGACTGTTTAACAGTTCCAGCTCCTTGGCCAGCGTCTTATCATTTCTGGCCCCTCTGGATGTCTTGGCAATCCTTCTCTCCAGTATCTCCAGATCAGAGAAAATTAATTCCAGATTGATGGTCTCAATATCCCGCACCGGGTCTACGCTGCCATCCACATGAATCACATTGCTGTCCTCAAAGCAGCGCACCACATGGACGATGGCATCCACCTCCCGGATATTGGCCAGGAACTGGTTCCCCAGGCCCTCCCCCTTGGAGGCTCCCTTCACCAGGCCCGCAATGTCCACAAACTCGACCACCGCCGGAGTCACCTTGGCGGAATGATAGAGGTCAGCCAGCAGCTTCAGCCGTTCATCCGGCACCGCCACCACGCCCACATTGGGATCAATGGTACAAAAGGGGTAATTGGCGGACTCCGCCCCCGCCTTCGTCAGTGAATTAAATAAAGTACTTTTGCCCACATTCGGCAGGCCCACAATTCCTAATTTCATATACGAAAAATCTCCTTTATCTTAACCGTGATGCGCAACTGCTCCTTACCGTCACAGCCACCATACTTCTTTTTATCGCGTACGCTGAAATCCACATTTCTCAGCATATCTTATTCATTATAAAATACCGCTCCGCCAAAATCAATATTTCCCGGAGAATTTCTTTCTTAAGTTCCGCCTTTTGATTTGCTCTGTTCGTGTTTTGTTAACTACCTGGACGCAGGATGAGGCGGACGCGCAGGGCCACAAGCATCTGGAAAATAACTCCGGATACCAAGAAAATCTAAGATGCAGCCGGGCGAAAATTTCACCCGCCTCCATCCAAGATTTTCTAGGGCATCCTCCGAATTATTTTCCAGATGCTTG
>CAMNQN010000147.1 GCA_946549155.1 uncultured Lachnospiraceae bacterium
CAGGGGCGGCTCTGCGCTTTCCCTTCCTGCGTCCGGGTAGTTAACAAAACACGAATATCATTTCCTGATTTTTCCTGCGTCTTTTGATTCCTATTGCATTTTTTTCCTATTTGTGTATAATAAGAGCTGTTATGTAACTTTTAAAAAAAAGTTTAGTATTAGCAAACAGGCAACTGTAAAAAAAGTTTAGTATTAGCAAACAAGGGAGGTGTGGGTTTGGATATCGGGAAGAAGCTGAAGGAGCTGCGTCTGCAAAATGACCTGACATTGGGGGATCTGGCATCCAGAAGCGAGCTGACCAAAGGATTTTTATCCCAGGTGGAGCGGAACCTGACGGCCCCCAGTATCGCTACGCTGGAGGATATTCTGGAAGCGCTGGGAAGCAATCTGTCGGAGTTTTTTCATGAGGAGCCGGAGCGGCAGATCACCTTTTCCGCACAGGAGTTTTTTGTGGACGAGCAGGAGGATTTTCAGATCGAATGGGTGATTCCCAACGCGCAGAAAAATAAGATGGAGCCGATTCTGCTGACGATACATCCGCATAAGCAGAGCCATGAGCTGGTGGCCTACCAGGGGGAAGAGTTCGGCTACGTGCTGAAGGGAAACGTGACGCTGGTGTGCGGAACAAAAAAGTATAAGCTCAAGGCCCACGAGACCTTCTATATGGACGGCTCCAGAAGTCATTATCTGTACAATCACGGGAATGGCGACGCGAAGGTGCTGTGGATCACCACGCCGCCCATGTTCTGAGGGGAAATTATTCCTGGTAAGAAGTTTTAGGGAAACGCTGATGAAAGCGTTTTCCGGGTACATCCAACGGAGGTTCTGAGGAAATATGGAATGAATCGGCGCTTCCTTAGAAATAAAAAGGTTCAGGAAGGAGAAGTGAGATGGAACGAAAGAAGCTGATCGAGTTCCGGAATATTGTGAAAAACTTTGATGGGCAAATCGTCCTGAAGGGTGTAAATCTCGATATTTATGAGAAAGAGTTTGTGACGCTCCTGGGGCCCAGCGGCTGCGGAAAGACGACGCTGCTGCGGATATTGGGGGGATTTCTGGATGCGGATGAGGGAAAGGTGATCTTTGATGGTGAGGAGATCAGCGATAAGCCTCCCTATGAGCGGGAACTGAACACCGTTTTTCAGAAATACGCGCTGTTTCCCCATTTAAGCGTTTATGAAAATATCGCTTTTGGACTGAAAATTAAGAAGATGAGCAAGGATGTCATCGATCAGAAGGTGATGAAGATGCTCAAGCTCATCGGCCTGGAGGGATATGAGAATAAGAACACCACATTATTGTCCGGCGGCCAGCAGCAGCGGGTTGCCATCGCCAGGGCGCTGGTGAATGAGCCGAAGGTCCTGCTTTTGGATGAGCCGCTGGCGGCACTGGATCTGAAGCTGCGCAAGGAGATGCAGTATGAGCTGAAACGGATTCAGCAGGAGGTGGGAATCACCTTTATCTTTGTGACCCATGACCAGGAGGAGGCTCTTACCATGTCGGATAAGATCGTGGTCATGAGAAACGGAGAGATTCAGCAGGTAGGCACGCCGGAGGAGATATACAATGAGCCGGCCAACCGCTATGTGGCTAATTTTATCGGGGAGAGCAATATTATTCCCGGGGTTATGCTGGAGGATTACAAGGTTCGTTTTGATGATATCACCTTTGACTGCGTGGACTTTGGATTTAAGAAAAATGAAAATGTGGATGTGGTGATTCGCCCCGAGGATATCGATATCGTGAAGCCGGAGGAGGGCAAGATGACCGGCGAGGTGTTGAGTGTTCTGTTTAAGGGGGTACACTATGAGATCATGGTGGAGACGGTGCCCGGTACCAGTGTCACGGTGAATATGCGTGTGGTGCAGAATCATGATGTGACCAGCGAGAACGGAAAGGAAATGATCAGCGCCAACAACTTCTTTGTGGACCTGGAGGATGTGAAAACCCTGGATTACAAGGAGGTCATTGCCCGTTCCAACGCCCAGGCCTGGAACCCGGAGACGGACGACTATATTTCCATTGCAAAAATTGATTATAATCTGAAGGAGGAGCCGGGCCAGTATCCGGTGACCTTCTCTACGGCCAACGGCACCAGCATACAGCGCACCATCTTTGTGGTGAACCAGCCCTTTGTGAAGAATGAGAAGGCCAACGAGGCGGTGATGGCCTTCAGCTTTACGAAGACGGTGGACGAGATTTTGGAGTCCCAGGCGTTGGATACGGATTTAAAGACCTGGGCCAATGCCCAGGGCTGGAAGCTCAGCGATGAGGACCAGAGCGTGGATATCAGCGTGGATTACGATTTCGAGCCGGAGGATGTGAAGGAAGGCGTCTACAAGATCACCTTCTCCACCATGGGGCGGGAATTTAAGATCCACACCACGGATTACACGGAGGTGGGTCAGGAGGTCGGCCTGACATTCTTCCCGGAGGATATCCATGTGATGGCAAGGATGGTGTTTGAATGAAGCGGTTTTCACAGTTAGCGGTTCCCTATATCGTGTGGGCGGTTCTGATGCTGGTGCTGCCCATGGGACTGATCGCGCTGTATTCCGTCACCCGTCAGGGAAACAGCATCATTTCCTTTTCCCTGACCCTGGAGCATTACGCCAAATTTTTTACCGACCCGGATTTTTTACTGATCCTCTGGCGTTCGCTTCTGATTGCGGTGAAAACCACGCTGATCTGTCTGCTCTTGGGTTACCCTGCGGCTTATTTTATCGCCCGCAGCAGTGAGCGCGCGCAGAATATTCTGGTGCTGGTTATCACGATCCCCATGTGGATCAATATGCTGGTGCGCACCTATGCCTGGATCGGCCTGCTCAGCCAGGGGGGCCTGATTCACCGGATTTTTCAGCTTTTCGGCTTTCAGGGGACGGAGCTGCTCTATACGGAGGGAGCGGTTCTGCTGGGGATGGTGTACAATTTTCTGCCCTTTATGATTTTGCAGATCAACACCTCCCTGTGTAAAATGGACCATTCCCTGCTGGAGGCGGCTGCGGATCTGGGGGCCAACCGGGCGCAGGCCTTCCGCCGGGTGACGCTGCCCCTGTCCCTGCCCGGTGTCATCAACGGCATCACCCTGGTATTTTTGCCGGCGGTGAGTTCCTTCTTTATCCCGAAGCTTCTTGGCGGCGGACAGTATTTCCTGATCGGTAATCTGATTGAGAATCAGTTCATTACGGTGGGAGAGTGGAATTTTGGAAGCGCCATTTCCATGATTATGGCGGTGATTATGATGGCGGCCATGATGGCAGTGCGCAAAATTGAGATTCGCAATAAGGGCGGGAAGGAGGAGTAGCCATGAAAAAAGGAAAACGTTCCTTCGGGAAGATTCTGATGACGCTGATGGTGATCTTCTTCTATCTGCCGATTCTGTATATGATTATATTTTCCTTCAATGACGGAAAGTCCCTGACTCATTTCACCGGGTTCTCCCTGCGCTGGTACAGGCATATGCTGGAGTCCAGGGATATGATGGAGGCGCTCTACACCACCTTTGGCGTGGCCCTGCTTGCCACAGCAGTGTCCACGGTGGTGGGGACGATTTCCGCCATCGGGCTGAGTAAATCCAAAAAGATTGTGCGAGATCTGATGGAGCAGGTGAACAATCTGCCCATGATGAATCCGGAGATCGTGACGGCTATCGGTTTCATGCTGCTGTTTATTACCTTCCGGGTGGAGAAGGGGTATGCCACCATGCTCCTGGCCCATATCGCCTTCTGCATTCCCTATGTGATGCTTTCCGTGATGCCAAAGATCCGTTCCCTGGATCCCAATCTGGCGGATGCAGCCATGGATCTGGGGGCGACGCCCTGGAGGGCGCTGACGAAGGTGATTGTCCCCCAGATTACCCCAGGAATTATTTCCGGGGCCCTGATTGCCTTCACCATGTCGGTGGATGACTTTATTATTTCGTATTTTGTTACGGGAAGCGGTGTAAAAAATCTGAGCATCATGGTCTACACCATGAGCAAGCGGGTAAATCCCAGCATCAATGCCATTTCAACGCTGGTGGTGGTGATTATCACGGTTGTTCTGGTGCTCATTAACCTGGTGCCCTCCTTTATGTCCAAGAGGCAGAGGAAGGCGGAGATCGGGAGACGGAAATTTGTGCTGCCGGCTGCCGGGTGCGCTGCGCTGCTTTTGGTTATTGTGTGGCTGTCCGGACTGGGCGGCCGGGATTCGGCCCTTCCTTACGCGGGAGAGACGCTGTTTGTATACAACTGGGGAGAGTACACCGGGGAAAATCTGATTCAGGACTTTGAGGCGCTGACGGGAGCCACTGTGGTGATGGAAAACTTCGATTCCAATGAACAGATGTACATCAAGGTGGCCAACGGGGAGGCCTACGACGTACTGGTGCCCAGCGATTATATGATTCAGCGGCTGATGGATGAGGGTCTTTTGCAGGAGCTGGATTACTCACAGCTGGACTGCCTGGAGGAGCTCTCGGACGAGGTGCTGGGTCTGCCCTACGACCCGAACAATGATTATTCCATTCCCTACTTCTGGGGCACGGTGGGAATTGTATATGACACCACGAAGGTGGATCTGGCGGATCTGGAGGCGGAGGGCTATAATATTTTCCTGGATGAGAAGTACAAGGGGGACATTTATCTGTACGATTCAGAGCGGGACTCCTTCATGATGGCCTTAAAGGCCCTGGGCTATTCCATGAATACAGAGGACGAAGAGGAACTCCGGAAAGCCTATGACTGGCTGGTGCAATGTGTGCAGACCATGGAGCCGGAGATTGTGACGGACGAGATCATCGACAATATGGCCCAGGGGCGGAAAGCGCTGGGGCTGATCTATTCCGGCGACGCAGCCTACGTCATGAGTGAAAATGAGGATATGGGCTTCTTTATGCCGGAGAGCGGGACGAACCTGTGGTCCGATGCCATGGTGATACCGAAAAACGCGAAAAATCCGGAGCTTGCCCATGAGTTTATCAATTACGTGTCCTCCTATGAGGGGGCCTACGATAATTCCAGCTATGTGGGTTACACTTCCCCCAATCAGCAGGTAATGGACGATCTGGCCGGAGCAGGCGGAGATTATGAGGGAATCAATGCGTATCTGCCCAGGACGGACAATGAGAATGACGAGGTGTTCGTCTACAACGAGAATACCAGGAAAATGATCGGAAATCTGTGGAGTAAGGTGAAAATAGCGGCCAGCAATGCCAGTTAGCTGGCGGTAAAACGGTGAGGAATCAGGACGCGTAGAAATGGGGCCGCTGCTGACAGGTAGGACTTTTCGAAATGTCTTACCTGTCAGCAGCGGCCCCGTCTCCGTCCTGATTTTTTATCCTAATTATTCAACTTCTACCAGTTCATATTCTCTTGACCCATATCCCAGCGCCGCAGCCGCTTCAATCGTATGTATTCCGTTGCGGCTCTCAATACGCTCCAGCAGATGGGCCTGTCCGGGATCCTCTTTTGCGGCGTAGACAAGGTCGATGCAGGCCTGGTCAATGGCCACCGGGTCTAAGGAGATCAGCATTCCGATATCCTTCATGCAGGGATCTTCCGCCACTGCGCAGCAGTCACAGTCCACAGACATATTTTTCATTACGTTGATATATACGGCATTTCCTTTAAACAGCTCCACCACTGAACTGGCGGCATCTGCCATGGACTCCAGGAAGGAATCGTGATCGGCATCCCAGAATTTATTCACATCTCCGGCTCCGTGGATATAAACCTTGCCGAAGGAGGAGGCTGCTCCGATGGAGAGCTGCTTCAGCGCTCCGCCGTATCCTCCCATAGGATGTCCTTTGAAATGGGAGAGTACCAGCAGGGAATCATAGTTGATGATGTTTTTTCCCACATAGTTTTTCTTAATGACTTTTCCGTTCGGGATCGCCAGCTCCAGGTCCGGGCCTTCCGCATCCAGCAGATCCACGTCAAAATAGTGATTCCAGCCGTGGGCCTTGATGGTCTGCAAATGCTTTTCTGTGGTATTCCGTCCGCCGTCGTAGGCGGTATTACATTCTACCACCGTGCCGTGGACATGTTCCACCATGGGCTTCCAGAAGGTGGGTTTTAAAAAGTTCTGGTTGCCAGGTTCGCCGGAATGCACCTTCACAGCTACCTTGCCGGGAAGTTCTTTCCCAAGCAGCTGGTACAGATCCAACACTTTTTCCGGGGTAATGGTTTTCGTGAAATAAACTTTGGATTTCATGAGAATGTCCTCCTTGCTGTTAATTTGATAAGACTCACTTTTTGCCAAGAGCACAGTCTGGGCCGGTCCTTGAATGGCGGTTTTGCTGTGCGTTCGCCTTACTGAGGTATATTATACCATTAAATCCCACAAATGGATATAGGAAATTTGTGTTTTGTTAAGTAGCAGGACGCAGGAAAAGACGGGGCCGGGCGGGCAGATGCCTCTTCCTGCGTCTCTCTAATTAACCAAACAAGAACATTTCTTTTTAGCTGTTGTTTCATTATATTTTTGGAGAAATGAAGGATACTATCTTTTATCAGTGACTGAAAGACGAACTATTTATATGAGGAGTGAACGATGAAGAATCATTTGAAGGATCAGACCAGCCCCTATCTTCTGCAGCATGCGGACAATCCAGTGGACTGGTATCCCTGGTGTCCGGAGGCTTTTGCGAGGGCCAGGGAGGAGGACAAGCCGGTTTTTTTAAGCATCGGCTACAGCACCTGCCATTGGTGCCATGTGATGGCCAGGGAGAGCTTTGAGGATGAGGAAATTGCGGAGATTCTGAATCTGCATTTTGTTTCCGTAAAGGTGGACCGAGAGGAGAGGCCGGATATTGACACCATTTATATGACGGTTTGTCAGGCAATGACCGGCAGCGGCGGCTGGCCCGCTACGGTGTTTCTGACACCGGACCAACGGCCCTTTTTTGCGGGCACTTACTTTCCAAAGACGGCGAAGCGTGGTCAGATTGGCCTGAAGGAGCTGCTTCTGGCTGTGTGGGAGGGGTGGAAAAATAATCGTGCTGCCCTGGTTCGTTCTGCTGACCAGGTGATGAGGCAGCTGCAGAGCACTTCACCGGCGGCCCCGGACGGGCACCTGCTTCAGGCGGCTCTTTCCGCCTATCGGCGCACCTTTGACTGGGAATTTGGCGGTTTTGGAAGTGCGCCGAAATTTCCTGCGCCCCATAATCTGCTGTTTTTGATGAAACACTACGAGAAGAGCGGCGATATGGATGCTCTGGAAATGGCGGAGCGGACGCTGCTTCAGATGTACCGGGGCGGTATTTTTGATCATATCGGCGGTGGTTTTTGCCGGTATTCCACGGACAGGTACTTTCTGGTACCTCATTTTGAGAAGATGCTGTATGACAATGCACTGCTGATTATGGCCTACTGCAAAGCTTATCAGCTGACGGGGAAATTTATTTACCGGAAAGTGGCGGAGAGAACGGCGGATTATGTGCTCCGTGAGATGACCGCCCCGGAGGGCGGCTTTTTCAGTGCTCAGGATGCGGACAGCGAGGGGGAGGAGGGAAAGTATTACCTGTTTGCGCCGGAGGAAATTCTGCGTGTGCTGGGGGAGGAACCGGGCAAAGCCTTTAATGAACACTTTGGCATCTGGCGGAGGGAAAAGGAGGATTCGTTTTTGAAGGGAAAAAACATTCCCAATCTTCTGCATCATGACCTGGAAGCGGAGAATCTGAGCGCTTTCGAGGCATACCTGCCCACCCTGTATGAGTACCGCAAAAAACGCTGCAGGCTGAATCTGGATGATAAAATTCTGACGGCCTGGAATGGTCTGATGATTGGCGCGTTATGCTGTCTGTATCGGGTCAGCCGGGAAAAACGTTATTTTCAGGCGGCGAGAAGGGCGCAGGAATTTCTGGAGAGCCGGCTGACTGACAGGGATACGCTGTATGTCAGCTGCCGGGAGGGACGGTGCAGTGGAAAGGGCTTTCTGGAGGACTACGCTGCGGAAATCCTTGCCTTGCTTGCGCTGTATGAGACTGGTCTGGATAATCATGACCTGGATCGGGCCAGAAGGCTTTGCGGTAAGGCGCTGAAGGAATTTTTTGATGGGGAGCAGGGTGGTTTTTACCTCTACGGTCAGGAAAATGAAGCGCTGATTCTGCGCCCCAAGGAAACCTATGACGGGGCGATTCCCAGCGGTAATTCCATGATGGCCTATAACCTGGTGAAATTGTCCCTCATTATGGGAGAGGAGGACTTAAGCCCGCAGGGGGAGCCTGTCCGGGAGGGAGAGAAGCTTGCCGGTAAAACGGAGTCCTACGGTGCCCTGGCAAAGCGGCAGTTAGATTTTCTGGCGGCAGAAGCCGGTTCCTATCCATCAGGCTCTGCCCTGTTTCTCATAGCGTTGTCTGATTATGAGGAGCCGCCGGAAAAGGTGACGGTGGTGGTAAAGGAGCGAAAAGATCTGGAGGGACTTTCCTGCCGCTTGCCGATCGGTACGGTGATCCGTGTGCTGGGCGGCCCCACGAAAGAATATCCTTTGAAAAATAACCGGACTACTTTTTATGTATGCCGTGAGCACAGGTGCCTGCCGCCGGCAAATGAGCTGTAGACGGATTAATGGTTCTTCGTGTTTTGTTAATTAACCGGACGCAGGAAAAGCCGGGGCCGGGCGGGCAGATACCTCTGGAAAACTGCTCCGGATACAAGAAACGCTAGGATGGAGCCGCCCTCCGAT
>CAMNQN010000148.1 GCA_946549155.1 uncultured Lachnospiraceae bacterium
CCTTTCTCCTGCCTGATCAGGCAGCCGGGCCCGTCTCCGATCAGATCCTCTCTGTGCGCCAGATGGAGGGCCTCCTACACCATCTTACGGTTTTTCGGACTGCGGTACTGCATCAGCGCCCGCTGCAGCGCCTTCTCATGGGGATTTTCCGGCACATACACCGGTTCCATGGTTCTGGGATCCAGCCCTGTATAATACATACAGGTAGATATGGTGGAGGGGGTGGGATAAAAATCCTGCACCTGCTCCGGCATATATCCCAGATCCCGCAGATACTCCGCCAATTCCACCGCATCCTGCATGGTACAGCCCGGATGGGAGGACATCAGGTAGGGAACCAGATACTGATCCATGCCGCACTCCTGATTCATTTTCCTGTACTGCTCCACAAACTTCAGATATACGCCATGCTCCGGCTTGCCCATCTTCTCCAGCACCCGGTTGGAGACATGCTCCGGCGCCACCTTCAGCTGCCCGCTGATATGGTATTTCACCAGCTCCCGCAGAAATTCATCGGAGCTGTCGTAAATCAGATAATCGAACCGGATACCGGAACGCACAAACACCTTTTTCACCTTCGGAAGCTGCCGAAGCTTTCGCAGCAGCTTCACATAATCCTTGTGGCTGACCTTCAGATTTTTACATGGGGTGGGAAACAGGCACTGGCGGTTTTTGCAGACGCCGGCCTTCAGCTGCTTCTCACAGGAGGGATGGCGGAAATTCGCGGTGGGTCCTCCCACATCGTGGATGTATCCCTTAAATTCCGGATCCTCCGTCATCTTAGCCGCCTCCTCCAGAATGGATTCATGGCTTCTGGTCTGGACGATTCGCCCCTGATGAAAGGTCAGAGCACAGAAATTGCAGCCGCCAAAGCAGCCCCGGTTGCTCACCAGGCTGAACTTCACCTCTGCGATGGCCGGGATTCCTCCCGCCGCCTCATAGGACGGATGATACGTTCTGCAATAGGGCAGCGCGTAAATCTCATCCATCTCCTCCTGGCTCAGCGGCTTCGCCGGAGGATTCTGAATCACATACACCGTATCGTACTGCTCCGCCATCCGTTTTCCGGAAAAAGGATCCGTATTGCAGTATTGGCGGTAAAAGCTTCTGGCGTAGTTGGCCTTATCCTGCATAAGCTCCCGGTAAGAGGGCAGCAGCTCATAGTCATACACCTGATCAATCTGCTTCGTCTTATAGCAGGTACCCGCCACATAAGTGATATCCTTCACGTTGATTCCTGCGTCCAGCGCTTCGGCGATCTCCACAATGGAGCGCTCCCCCATGCCATAGGAAATCAGATCCGCCCCGCAGTCCATCAGAAGTGACCGTTTCAGGGAATTGCTCCAGTAATCATAATGGGCCATGCGCCGCAGGCTGGCCTCGATTCCCCCCGCAATAATGGGCGTTTTTTTGTAGACCTGACGGATCAGATTACAGTAAACCATCACCGCCCGGTCAGGCCGCTTTCCCATCACGCCTCCCGGCGTGTATGCGTCGGTCTGGCGGTGTTTTTTCGACACCGCGTAATGATTCACCATCGAATCCATATTTCCCGCCGTCACCAAAAAGCCCAGCCTGGGTTCTCCCAGCACCGTAATACTCTTCGGATCCTTCCAGTCCGGCTGGGAAATAATCCCCACTGTGTGGCCTCGATCCTGCAGAAGGCGGCTGATAATGGCATGTCCAAAAGAGGGATGATCCACATAGGCATCCCCGATCACGTACACAAAATCCAATTGTTCAATCTTTGCTTTTTCCATATCCTCCCGGGATATGGGAAGAAATTCCCGGTTCATCGCAGCACCTCGTAGGTTTGATTCAGCACTTCATCGTAATCATGAATAAAATAATGGGCCTGGGAACGCACCTGTGCCTCCCGGTCCCTGGAAAAGAGATCCGCCACACCGCAGACGGTCATTCCCGCGTTCAGCCCGGCCATCACCCCCATGGGCACATCCTCAAAGACAATACAGTCCCGGGGGGCCACCTCCAGAAGCTCTGCCACAGACAG
This sequence comes from uncultured Lachnospiraceae bacterium, assembly GCA_946549155.1. Lineage (GTDB taxonomy): Bacteria > Bacillota > Clostridia > Lachnospirales > Lachnospiraceae > Merdiplasma. Next base: position 2,012 of record CAMNQN010000148.1, read on the forward strand.
GTAGACATCCGGCGCAGGCTTTCCCCTCGCCACATCACAGGCGGTACGGATGCAGTCAAACCACTCCTCCACGCCGTTGTTTCGCAGAGCGGCCCGCACCAGGTCAATGTGGTTGCTGGTGGCAATGCCCAGCTTCATTCCCTTTTCCCGCATCTTCTCCAGAAGGCGGTACGCCCCCTTTTTCAGCGGAACCTGCCTTGCATACTTCTCATAGGCCATCTGATTCCAGTCCGCCTTGATCTTTTCCACAGAATCCGGCAGTGCAAAGGTTTCCTTAAAGTAAACGGCGGTCTCCGTAAATCCCATCCCCTCAATCTCCACCTGGAGATCCTTTGGCGGGGAAATCCGGAAACGCCCCAAATATTCAATATCAATGTCCCGCCACATCCACATGGAATCCATCAAAGTTCCATCCAGGTCAAAAATGGCGGCCTTTTTCTTTTCCAGCATACTTGTCATCCTTTATCATTTCTGTTTTTTCTAAGGAAACGCTGATTAATTCAGCGTTTCCCTAAGGCCCGCAAGCTCCGCTTCCGTCAGGCTCCGGTACTCCCCCGGCTCCAGGTGCTGATCCAGCCGCAGCGTTCCCATGGACAGCCGTTTCAGGTAGACCACCTTCTTCCCCACCGCCTCAAACATTCGTTTTACCTGGTGGAATTTGCCCTCGCAGATCGTAACCTCCACATCCGTAAAGATGTCTGCCTGCCCTATCCTTTCCCGGCCTTTTGCTTCCTCCAAGCTTCCCGGTTCCTCCTCATATACTCTCCTTATCACCAGCCGCGCCGGCATCGTCCGTTTCTTCTCTCCAATCTCCAGCCCTTCCGCAAATTTCCCGCAGTCCTCCTCCGTCACCTGTCCCCGGATTTTCGCAAAATAGGTTTTATCCACATGCTTCTTCGGGGACAGCAGGTCATGGGCCAGCCCGCCGTCATTGGTCAAAAGCAGCAGACCCTCCGTATCGATGTCCAGCCGCCCCACAGGAAACAGCTCCTTTTTCCTTTTTTCCTGAAGCAGATCCAGCACCACCGGCTGACGGCGGTCCTCCGTGGCAGACAGGTAACCGGCAGGCTTATACAACATAAAATAACGGTACTGCTCCAGGCTCACAGGAAGGCCCCGGCAGAAAACCTCATCCTTTTCAGGATCTATTTTCTGCTCCGGCTTCCCGGCAGGGGCGCCATTCACCGTCACTAGGCCCTTTTTTAACAGCTGCTTCACTTCGCTTCGGGTGCCGCAGCCAGCGTTGGCTAAAAATTTATCTAATCTCTGTCCTGCCATGGTATTCTTCCCCTTTCAGCCTTCCTTTTTATTTTAAATCTATTTCTTAACTACAAGCAGATAACGGTGAATCGTTCCTTCCACTTTTCCTCTGTCCTCAATTACTCTCTGCATTTTCAATAATTGCTGAAAGCATTTATCAACGGAAAATCCGGGAAACTCCCACGCAATAATATGTGCAAACCATACAAATGCGCCAACATCATAAAACCGGATTGGCCGATATGCTTCCTTGGCACAGACAACCTGAAATCCGGCAGCTTCAAACTCCTTCCGCTGTTCTTTCAGATTCAAATGCAGAAAAGGTTTTTCTGTCCCGGGAAGAACCATTTCTACCAGGTCCCTTTCATTGTCCCCGCCAACCTGCTGTGTGATAAAAATTCCCTCTTTTTTCAAAAGCCGATAGAATTCCCTGGCATCAAAGGCTCCATGCCTGTTAATAATCATATCAAAGGTTTCACTCTCATACGGAATTTTTGAAGGTGTCGCGCACTCTTTAAAATCAATCCCCAGGGGAAGCAATTTTTCCCGGCACAGCTGCACATTCGGTTGAAATCCCTCCGTTGCCGCTGTTCTGTCAAACGGATGATTTAATGACAGTAAAAATTCGCCGCCTCCAGTATCATAATCCAATAGTTTAAAATCATTTCTCAGATACTGCCGTACTATCCTCTCATAATCCCATGGTAAATCCGTTTCTTCCTCATATCTTCCATGAATATGTGAAAAATCCCATCCCTGAATATGCGCTGCTTCTTCTTCCTTTTTCCAAATAAATTTCCATTCCGCTTCCTTCATTTAAACTGCTTCCTTTCAAATTTTTTTATAAATAAAATAATTGACCGGTGCAGTTTCTGACAACATATGTTTTAACCGCTCATTAACCTCGATACAATCTGTTGTCAGTTCTAAAACTGCACCGAGTATTTAATTCGTTTTATCATCTTTAACCTCCGGTTCCCGACTGTTTCCTTTCATTATAACAGACATCCCGCAAAAAATCATCTACTACTTAAATTCCTAAAGCGCCTTGTTCCCTATGAAGCTACTGTTCAGGTAAATGTTCTTTGTGTTTTGTTAAGGAAGAGGACGCAGGAAAAGACGGGGCCGGGCGGGCAGATGCCTCTGAAAAACTGCTCCGGATACAAGAAACGCTAGGATGGAGCCGCCCTCCGCTTTCGGGCACCGGGGCAATTCGCCAGGAAATCCTGATGATTTCCCGGCGAACTGCCTCGGTGCCCGAAATTTTCGTCCGGCTGCATCTTAGATTTTCTTGGTATCCGGAGTTATTTTCCAGATGCTTGTGGCCCTGCGCGCCTGCCTCTTCCTGCGTCCTGATAATTAACAAAACACGAAGAACATTGCCACCTGAACATTAGCTTTTTCCTGCTCAGCCTTTAGAACCATTCCCGGGCATGGATATGGTTTTTCCAACAATCAGATCATAGCTTTCCGCAATCATCCTTTTGATCTCCCCATCCGGAATGGTCCCGTCCAGTACAATCGAGTTCCAGTGCTCCTTATTCTGGTGATACCCCGGCAGTACAGACTGGTAAGCATTTCTCCAGAAATCCCGCCATTGCGGATCAACCTTTACGTTCACCCATATATGGCCCTCCCTCTCATAAGTCCACGCAAATGCCTTTTTATTCCTGCGGTATCGCAGAAGCACCCAGTTATCATCATGAAATGGCGTATCCACATATACCTCCGGAAAAGTCAATCCAAAATCCAGGACTTCCTTCCGCTCTTTCATTAAGAATCACCTCCTGCCCATCCGTTATACTTTTTTCAAAAGACCAGCCTCATCTGGCCGTCTATCCAGCTTTTTTGCTGTGCCTCATGTATGACATCCCCCGGCAGATGCTCCCCAAGTAAAAATGGAGATGATGGGTTATGCTTTTTCCTATTTTCCTTTACAAGCAAAGGATCCGTATTTGCGTAACAATACTTGCACAAATGTTCGCATGTATCATAAGCCCCTATGTCAACCCCAAGCAGACAGGCACACTGTCCCTTTCGCTGGTTACCCTTTCTTTTTGGCACATCGAGATTTACATGAAGTGCTGCTTCAAAAGTAGCTGCCGTCATACAGCCGGAGCAGTCCGCACCGTAGGGAGCTAAGTCCTCTCCTTCCGCGCAGGGCTTAAGTACCATTCCATACTGTTTCGCAATTCTAATCAGTTCTTTTCCCAGAAGTATCCTGTCTTTTGGGGATACCTCCCTTGCTTCTGGAAAATTGCGCTCTACCTTCTTATAGATATCAATAAAGCTGATCACACAGGATTTTGTATAACCAGAAAGCGCTGCCGCCATTTTTCCGAATTTCTCCAGATGCCATTCTGCCGTATATTTATCGTCCAGAAAGATCGGATCATACCTCCAACTCACGCTGTCTACTCCTACAAGATCTGACAACCGCTTAAAATCATTCATAACCTTTTCTTTTTCAGGCACATGCGGTTCTATCTCTTTTCCATAGGAGGTAATGGTTACAAACCAATACTGCCCATATGGCTTCAGAATCTCCCTATGCGGCAGCATGGGGGAGGGGTTTTTTGTGCAAAACACAATTAAATCCACTACCTCCGGAGAAAGGCTGTACCTTGTCACCTGCATCGGATTATAGGGATTGCGGACAAGCACAAATCCTTCTCTTATTCTGTTTACCAGCCATTTGGAATAAAAAGCCGGGATATCTGTCCGCATTCCTGTCTGTATGATCATTATTTTTTTACTTCCTTATACTCAATTAAATTTTAACGGTACAAATCCTTTTGTTTCCGGCGTTACCTGAAACCGCTCTTTACTTACGTAATATTTTATCCATACTTTTTCCTCTGGCAAGTTCATCAATCAGCTTGTCCAGATAACGTATTTCCCGCATCAACGGTTCTTCAATATTTTCCACCCTTACACCGCAAACCACGCCTTTGATCAGTCTCCTGTTTTCATTCAATTCGGGAGCGTTCCGGAAAAAATCACCGTAAGCGGCCGAACCATCCAGCAGCCTTTCCAGCTCCGTCTGACTGTACCCGGTAAGCCACCGGATAATTTCATCAACCTCCTGCCTTGTCCTGCCTTTTTTCTCCGCCTTATTGACAAGCAGATGGTAAACCCTGGAAAATTCCATCTGATATACTTTCTCGTTCCCCATAAAAATTTCCTCCATATTTCCGAAATTGCTTACCCTTCCAGTCTGTCACCGCATTCCTTATGGCCCTTAAATGCTGCTGTGCCTCTTCCGGCTGTGCCGGGATATAAGCTTCCACCGTTTCCGGCGCTTTCCCGCAGTAATGGCTCTGGTTCTGCTTTTTAAAGATCCGCCCACACTCAGGACAAGTCCACATTTGCCCAACCTCTTTTATTCCCTTTCTCTCACTGTTACCCTTACACTGTCACCCGGCTGCTTTCCAATCCGGGAACGTATCTCTTTCCTTACACCGATTATATAGCAGACATTCCCGTCCGCATTTTTTACCCCCATATTCACAATACTGCCATCATATTTTTCTCCGTCAAACGTAGCGTGTACTTTTATCCTTCCCCGCCCAAATTCTTTCCTGATATCATAGGGAAAAATGACATAAGCACCACCTGTTTCGCCTGCCGCATAAAGCAGGGATTCATATTCATATACTTTGTGTTTCACCGTCGCACCTCGTCAAGTATGTTTTCACCCAGTATAGCATGGAATTCACCCGGCGAAAAGGGCAGCCTATCTGCTTCATTCGCATATATAAAAGAACCGTTGCTGTTCAGATGCTACTGTTCTTTGTGTTTTGTTAACTACCCGGACGCAGGAAAAGACGGGGCCGGGCGGGCAGATACCTCTGAAAAACTGCTCCGGATACAAGAAACGCTAGGATGGAGCCGCCCTCCGATTTCGGGCACCGGGGCAGTTCGCCAGGAAATCCTGATGATTTCCCGGCTCAGATCGGATAGGGGAGGTTTCACCCTCCCCTTCCACACCACGTAGCGTACCGTTCGGTACTACGCGGTTCAATAATTTACACGGACTTTCAAATAGTGGGCTGTCATGGACGGATATCCTAATCTGTCCACTATTATTCTTTTGGTAAGTGCAGAGTTTAGCAATTTTGCCGCCCTCCATACTCCTTTTCGACAGTTCGCCATCTGATACACTTTCCACTCTGGCTGATGCAGCGCCCGAAGCATTTTGTACCTCGTTTTCACTTTCTTCCATTGATTCCAGTATACCGCACGGATCCTGTGGCGCATCCACGCGTCCGTTTCCTCCATCAAGCTCTTCATGTCTGCATACCGGTAGTAGTTTATCCACCCAGTCGTATACTCCTTGAGTTTCTTCTCTCTCTCCGGGTTACTCCATTTGTTTCCTCTGGTTGTCAACTCCCTGATCCGTTTTCTCATTCTTTTTACCGATTTAGGGTGTACCTTCATACGGCATTTCCCTTTGTATCGGTAAAATCCGTATCCCAGATATCTTGTCTTGCTGATATGGCTTACTGTTGTCTTCTCGAGATTGATTTTCAGGAATAGTTTCTCTGTAATGTACGGTACGATATGTTTCAACGTCCTTTCCGCACTTTTCCGGCTTCTGCATAAAATAATACAATCATCGGCACATCTCACGAATTTATGGCCTCTTCGTTCCAATTCCTTGTCCAACTCATTCAGCATTATATTCCCACACAATGGACTCAGTGGTCCGCCCTGAGGCATTCCCTCTGGTGTCGCGTGAAATCCGCCATCTTCCATCACCCTGGCCTTCAGATATTTTTGGACCAGTGAGATCACCCGTCCATCTTTGACTGTCCTCGACAGCACCTCTATAAGTTTGCTGTGATTTACAGTATCAAAGTATGACTGCAAGTCCATGCTGATCGCATATACATACCCTTCGTTCACATACTCTCTGCATTTCTCCAATGCCTCATGTGCACTTCTTCCCGGTCGGAACCCATAGCTGTTCTCTGAAAACTGCCGCTCGTATATGGGCGTCAGTTCCTGGGCTATCGCTTGTTGTATCATTCGGTCCACCACTGTCGGCACTCCTAATTTCCTGAATTTCCCTTTCTCTTCCTTGGGTATTTCTACCCGGCGGACTGGGTTCGGTTTATATTTTCCCCTCCGTACCTGCTCTACCAACTCGACCCGGTGTCCTTTCAAGTAGGGCAGAAGTTCATCCACCTGCATTCCATCTATTCCACCAGAGCCTTTGTTCGCCTTTACCTTCTTATATGCGGCATCAAGATTGTCACTTCTAAGTATGGTATCCAACAGGTTGTCTGTCCAAAAATCCGTGTCGGTGTCAGTGTCCCCGGTCATCCATTCATGGGCGTACACTCCTGTTACCCTTCCCTGTTC
>CAMNQN010000149.1 GCA_946549155.1 uncultured Lachnospiraceae bacterium
GCATCTTAGATTTTCTTGGCATCCGGAGTTATTTTCCAGATGCTTGTGGCCCTGCACACCCGCCTCTTCCTGCGTCCGGATAATTAACAAAACACAAATACGCCTAAATCCCTGGATCCCCCTGCTTGATATCCCCCAGCAGCTCCTCTAGAAGATTCTCCTGATAGGCCGCCCTCCTTTTTTCTTTCATGCAGGCCGCCGTCTCCCTCAGCAGAGGATGTCCGATATTTTCCAATTTTGCCAGGCCGGACTCCCCGATGCTTTCACCCGAAAGGCTTTTTTCGTAATCCCGGGGCGCCATTCTCCATATCCGGATTCCTGGACCGAATTTCCGCCAGAGCCTGTCCGCAATTCCGATTCCGTCAGGGTCAATATCCCCGCTGTAATAAATGGAAACACCTGTCTCCAAAAGCATCCGGATCACATCCAAAGCTACAGCGCGAAGCTGGCCGGAGGTACATAACAGGGTCAGCTTGTCTGAGCTTCCATTGTCGGCCAGGTAGCTGAAAACCATTTCATTTTCCACCACATAGACCCGGTCCCCCGCAGCCTGCACACCGGTAATCCCTCTCAGATTCTCCATTGTAATCACACAGGACTCTTTCCGTGCGCAAAATGCCTCATAGGCCGGATGCCATCCCTCTTTTGTCCCAAGGCGCAGGCCGCAGGCATGCAGGAGGCTGGATATGTTATCGGGAACAAGCCCGGCACCCATCAGCAACTCTCTCCACTGATGCGCATTTTCCGGCAGTTCCTCCCCCATCTGGAAGCAGATCCCATGAATCAGAAGCTGTCCTGCCACCGTACCGCGGTCAAAATAATGGGGATTTCCGGATATCCCGGCGGAAAATACCGCCAGCGGGCATTCTTTTTCCTCTTTTTTGACAAGCTCCAGCTTTAAAAGGGCGTTCCCCACATTTATCCCATAGCTTTCGGCTGCCGCCGGGTTTTTTCTGTATTCCCGCACCAGTATCTGATATCCGTATCTTTTTTTCTGAAGCAGCTCCCTCATCCACAGAAATGCGGCGGACACTCCATCCCCCATCCCCTGAAAATACCCGCAGAGCTCCTCCAGAAATTCCCTTGTCTTTTTCTGTTTCTCCTGCTTCCTGTCCTGGTTCGTGGAGATCGTTTCCCCAAAATAGGCTTCCAGCACCTTCTTCATATCCACCGGGGCAAAACGCGTTCTTTGCAGTCCCTGTTCAAATTCCGATGCCAAGAACCAAAGATCCTGCTCAAAAAATACCTTTCCCACCACACCGCCGATGGCCCGGCGCTCTTCCTCCGATGAATCCCTCAGGACGATCTTTCCGGTCAGCCTCCCGTAGGACATCCACTTCTTCCGAAGCTCTTTAAAGCATCTGCGGTACGCATCCTGATCTTTAAAATAAGCGGCACACGCCTCACTACTGCACATCCAATGCCCTCTCCTGTCCGTTCCATGTATAACGTATCACGGAAACTGTCTGGGAATTTTGCGGGCGGAATAATTCCGCGATCCGCAGTCCCTTCACCGTCTCAAAGCAGCCCCAGAGTGACTGGGAATTCATAATATAATCAAAATCCAGCTTATGGACCAGCTCAAACATACTACTGATATTCTTGTCATCCACCCCGGCAAATGCCTCATCCAGCGCAATCATTCGGGGATGATCCTTCTTTTCCGCCTTTTTATACTGTGCATTGACTGCCGCAAACAGGGGAACGTACATTGCCATGGCCTTTTCTCCGCCGCTGAAACGGTTAAAGGCCGCATTGGTCAGCGGCTTTCTGGGCTCCTCGCCCCGCCTGAAATACATCTGAAACGCAAACCATCTCCGGTAATCCAGCGCATCCCTCACCAGATCCATATAATTTATGACTCCGCCCTCCTCCTCCAGACGCAGCTTTTCCGTGCGGATCTTGCTTCTGAAATGCCCCGCCACCTTTTCGATATCCTCCACCGTCAGAAGAGCACGGTCCCGAAGCAAAATCTGCTCCAGGTCTGCCGTATCCAGCTCCGCATCATTCTCCGCCTTCCTGGGCTTCCAGTCCAGAGAAAAGCTTAAGCCCATGGAGGTATCCATCTCTTTCATAAGCTGCGACATATCCGCAACCCACCTGCGGCTCTCTGCAATCCGGTCTGTCAGCTGCTGGCTGATGGTCTTGGACAAAATATCCTCAAACAGCTCCCGATCCTTTTTCTGGATCAGCAGCTCTGTCTCATCAATGGAAGATTTCAGTATCCCGTAAAACTCCTCCAGATACACTTTCTTCCCATTCCATACGGATACTACCCGCACCCTTTTGCGGATCACGCCGGCGTTTTCCCCATTTTCCGGCATCTCATCCACCACGCCAAAGCATTCCTCCAGAGAGGTTCCGTAGCTTGTCAGGCTTCCGTTATGGCGCTGGTATACCTGATACAGCGCCTGAAGCATATCCGATGGCTCCCTGTTCTTATCACTTTCCCGGAGGGCTGCCGCCGCTTCTGCAGCGCATTCTGGCAGCGTGCGGCTCCCTCGCTCCAGTACCAGCTTCAGAGAAAGCTCCTCCTCGAAATATTTTCTCAGGCACGCCTCCTTTGCAATGGCCTGCTGCAGCCGTTGTTTCTGCTCCGGCATGGACTCCAGCAGACTGCCCAGACGTTCCTCCAGACGAATCAGGGAATCCCTGATCCTGCCGCACTCCGCGTTCATCTGCTCCAGCACCTCTTTGATCTGCTTTAACCGGTTGGCTTTCTCGATATTCTCCGGTCGGCCAAGATACTCCTCATACTGACTGATCCGGATCTCCCACTCCTTAATCTTTGTCCCATACCCCCGCATCTCCACAAAGGCATCGTCCATCGCCTGCTCATCCCGGGCGATCTTATCCTCCTTATCCAGACAGGCGGCCTGTTCCGCCCTGCTTTGCACAAGCTCCGTCCGTATTTCCTGCCAAATCCGCCGATACTCCTGTGCGGCGTCTCCCGCCTCCTCATATGCCTCCTGAGTTCTTCCATAGGGAAATGGTTTGCACTGAAAAAGCACGGCCTGATACTTCTGATTTTTCTGCTGCGCCAGCTTCTGCTCCTGCTCTTCCTGCCTTTTTCGCTGGCCAACCATCACCTGCAGCTTCAGGCAGCAGTCCTTTTCTTTTTCCAGCCCATGATTAATCTTTGCAAATCCCGGCAGTCCCTGATATTCCTCCTGCAGGGTTTCCAGCCTTTTCTGAAGCTGTTCTGTCTGATCTGCCGCCTCATTTACGGAAGCCTTCGCCTCACTGATTCTCTCCTGCAGCTGCCTTATTTTCTGTTCTTTTTTTCTTTTTCTCGCCAGAAGTCCCACAAATTCCGCTTCACCGGCCTTATCCGCCTTCCCGGCCAGAATGCCCTGACGGAACTGTCCGTCCTGTCCGAGGGAAACACCCCATCCGCTGCCATCCTCCCGGGAAAAGTTGCTGAGAATCCGTAAAACCGTCTCCTTCAGCCCCTCCTCCAGTCCTTCACTGACTGACAGACCGGTAAAACCGGAGGTTCCCCATTCCTTCGCATACAGAACCGAATCCAGAAAACCGGGGCATTCCGCTTTTATTCTTTCAAAATCCTCCAAAGATACCACCAGTGCATCCAGAAGCCCCATCTTCTGCAGCTGCGCCTCTATTCGCGCGCAGTCCCCTTCCTCCAGGCCGTCGGCAAATTCCACCGTCTTATAAAAGGGCACCGCCAAAATACCGGCCTGCTCCAGAGCGATTCTGGAAAGCCTGGCAGTTTCCTCCCGCTCCGGCTCCAGTTCCTCCTGATTCTGAACCAGCTCCAGTTCTTTTTCCGCTGTTTCCAGCTCCTCCCGGCGGATTTTCCCTTCATGCTCCCAGCGGCTTTTGGCATCCGTCAGTTTCCGGCGCTGCAGCTCATAATCCCCGCGGAAAATTTCCTGCACGGCCAGCGCGTCCTCCGCCGACCGGTACTGGCGCACCGCCTGTTCCGCCCCCTGAAGGACCTCTGCTGCCGGGTGCCATTCCTTTGCATTTTTTCCCTTTTCAAACACCTCTGCAATCCACCGGTCAATGGAATCCGTAACCTCCCAACGGACTGCGGCAAGCCTCTGCTCCTCTTCCGTCTCCTGCCTTTTCAGAAGTTCCAGCTCTGCGGCCGCCTTATCATACTGAGCAGCCAGCTCCTCATACTGCCGGATCACCCTGAGGCACGCTTCTATCATCCCCTTCAGCCGGTCAAGCTCCTTCCCGATCTCATCCGTGCTGTCACAGCTTTCCGCATCCAGCACCTGCGATACCTTTTCATGCCCTTCCCACTGAAGGATTTCCTGCTGTTCCTCCAGCTCCTGCTTTTCCTCCTGCAGCCTTTCCTTTCTCTGCTCCAGACGGTCCGAAAGATCTTTCAGCAGCCGCTCCTCTTCCCGGATTCGTACCTTGCACTCCTCCACCTTATCGCTCCAGTGCTGCTTATGTTCCTCCGCTTCCTTCTTCTGGGCTCTGGCCTGCTCCAACTTCCGGTCCATCTCCTCCAGATCCGTATCCAGCAGGCTATCCCGCTCCGTTTCCGCCAGCTTCTTCCGTTCGGTCAGCGTATCCAGCTGCTCTCTGGCGGACCTCTGCGCCTGTTCTATCTCCTGCTTTTCCTGCTCCTTGGCCTCCAGCTTCCGCCCTGCCGCCTCCACCTCCTGTCTTTTCACAAGATAGCCCTGGGCTTTTTTGGCCAGCATATACTGGTTATAGCGCGTATATTCATTCCGGATAATCTTCACATCCTGGAAGGCACGCCGGAGCATATCCAGGCTGTCCTGAATCTCATCCATCTTCTCCATGGCATCCACCATGGCTCGCAGATCCTCATCCGTCAGCGTCTGCAGCGAATCATTCAGAATCTCATACACTTTCGTGGGTTTAAATTCCTTGGAGAGCTTCGGCGCCCGGACCTTTACCAGCAGGCGGATGAACTGTTCGTACTGCTCCGCCTTCCGAAAGCCGAAAACAGCCTGATTCACCTGCTTTTTATACTCGCTCTGGCTGTCCGTAAAGAAATTGTCCTCCCCCAGCTTCGCCTTCATCTCCCGTTTATCATAGGGGATTCTGGAAGAGCCCACCTCTTTGTACAGCCAGAAATCATGGCCGATTCTCCGCCCGTCCAGAAGGATAAAGCCCCAGAAATCCATGGGTTTCCCCCGCTTTGCCCTCTGTCCGATACCGATGGTGCGGTATTCCCCGGTCTCCTCCTTTTTAAATTCAAGGAACAGATAGCCCGTGGCCTCCTCCTTTCCCTCCTCACCGAGAAAATAGTATTCCATTCTCCGGTCGCTGGAGCCAAAGGGATCCAGCCGGCTGGGCGTACGGTCTCCATCCAGCACAAAGGGAATAAAGCTCTGTGTGGTAATGGATTTTCCTGATCCATTCTGCCCCCGCAGGAGAAGCTTTCCATCCTCAAATTCAAAATCCTCTTCATCATATAACCAGAAATTCACAAACCCGATCCGGTTCATTTTCCAGCGATCACTCATGCTCCTGCCCTCCCTTAAAATCATCCGGATAATATCCGGAAGCTCTCCCGACAGACGGCAACAGAATAACCTGCTCTCCCTCACACCGGATCATCAGCCAGTTTTTCATATATCCCAGCACCGTATCCAAAAGCCGTTCCTCGTCCATCTCACGGAATTCCTTGCTCCATGCGCTATTCCATGTATTCCTGCATTCCAGTATCAAATCCGCAAATTCCTTCCGGGTCACAGAAATACATTCATTCTCCTGCTTTTCCCATTCCCCGGCGGCCAGCTTCTCCCGGATTTTGTCACATATCAGAAGAACGGCTTCCGGCAGCATGGCATCTCTGGGATGCACCGCCCCATAGCAATCGTCCCCCTCCAGTGTCAGAAATGCAATATTCCTGTAAATATCCAGATTTCCGCCCAGATTTTCCTTCAGATACCTGGAAACCCACTGCCGCTGATTCTTTAAATACAGCGCATCCGCATCCTCATTTCCCTCCCAGTAAAAAGACGGGCACACCGCCAGCTGCCGGTACACACGGTTAATCCGCATGGTGCCTCTGTCCTCCTGAAACTCCTGGAAATCCGTCTTTTCAAAATCCTCCCACGACTCATACCCGGAAATATCCGTGGGAAAGCTGGTGGCAAAATACTTGGAATACCCTGTATTTTCATACAGAACCTCCTGGCCTGCCTCCAAACCGAAGGCCTCACTGCTTCCCTCATACACCCGCAGCATCTGCAGCCGCTCCATATACTGCAGCACCCGTACCAGGGATTTTCTCTGGGTAAAGGAAGTCCAGTCAATCGTCATATAGGATTTCAGCTGTGTCTCCACATAAGCAATCAGCTCAGATAAAAGGAACTGCTCCTGCTCCTCCTTATCCTCCAGATACATCAGCACCACACACAAAATGCAGTAATCCCGGATATCTGTAAATTCCCCAATACCCATGAACGGCTCCGCATGGGCAGGCCGTTTCTCCAGCTTTAACAGATTCTCCGTATGAATCAGCTTCCAGCCAAGCTGCTCTCTTACAAACCTCTGAAATTTGGGGATATCCCTCTTTACCTTATAGTAGGTTTCCTTCTCTCTGTCCTTACAGATCCAGAAATTCTCAAACAGTGTTCTGACTTCATTCATAATGATTTAAACTCCAATGTATAGGCCGGCATCGTCAATAATCCGTCTTCGCATTTCAGCACACAGGTTCCCTTCTTCCGGATGAGACGGTACTCCTGCCCGTACTCCGTCCTGCCCATCCTGCGGGAGCTCATATTTGCCTGTGTAATCCACTGCAGAAAGGTATTTCTTGTGGCTTCCGAGATCACTTCCCCGATATCAGAAAAAACAATCTTCCCATTCCGGATATAGCGCAGCTCGATCTCCTTCTGCTGCCTGGCATTTTGCAGATAGCTTTCCCTCTGCATCATTTTCTCCAAAGACTTATCCGCAAACCCTCTCCGATCCTTTTTCTCCCGGTAATTTCTCGTATGCGGTTTCAATAAAAATGCCGCCGGATCTTCCTCGTACACGCTGCTGTTAATCGCGTCGTCCTCCCGCGGTTCATTCGTCTTAAAATGCTGTATCTTCTGAATCCCGAAAACATGGGCAGACAGACGGTGCGCCTCCTCCATATCCCGGCATTTAAGAAACAATTCCAGAAACTTCCGGTAATCATCCTTTCTGCTGATTCCCCAGTTCTGAATCTGTACGATCAACGCGGCATTCTGAATAATACTCCGAATCACGTCATTTGTTATTTTCAGAACCTTTTTACATTCACACTCCCGCTCCCCGGAATCAAGAAACCAGTTTTTCAGGGAATCCCATTTTCCCCAAACATTTTCCCGTATACTGGGCTCCGCATTCCCATGAATCTCCAGCAGCGCATGGGGAATGTCCAGCTCGCTTCGCACCACCTTCTCCAGAATACCGTTTTCCATCGCGGGAATACTTTTCACCAATATCTGCTCAATCCGCCTGGAATGAATCTGCAGCTCCTGCACAAATTCATTCAGGTACTTGATAAATTTGTCCTTATGGATCACAAATTCCACCGATTTCATCAGATGATCCGACTTTCCTGAATAAAAATCCCTCAGGTAATCCTGATAATTCTGATTCAGCCGCTTAAAGTCTTCCTGCAGCAGGCTCCACCACTCATTAACCTCCTTCAGTCCCGCATGCTCCATATTTTCCGCATCTTCCAGGCTCTTTTCCAGACGCACAAAAAAATTCACAGACAGGCTCCCGGATTCCAGAAAAATATTTTCCAGCCTCACCGTCAGCCGCTCAATTTCCACCGCATACTCCGACATCGTATACCGGTACTGCTTATTCTTATAATCCGCTATGGTGTACACCCTCCCCGGATCCTGAATCGGCGTGAGATTCTTCCACTTCACCAGAGCATCCAGATCCTGCACAAGCTGTTCCATCGTATAATCCGAAAACTCCTCACTCTGCCTCATCATCTGAAAGATATCTTCCTTATATAATTGAAAATGCATCTTTTCATATTCCCGGTAAAAGCAGCGCATAATCTTACGATAAATATGCGCACTTGGAACAGACAAATACGAAGTCTCATGGATGGGATCAAAATGTTCCATGCTGATGTACATTCCTTTCTTTTTATCAAAACACAGAGGCCGACACAGCGCCGACCCTCCGGATCCCCGCTGCTGCACAGTCTTTCCTGTCAGTTTAAATATTCACCGGTTCATGATAACATATTTCACAGAAAGAGAAAAGATTATAAAAAACAAAATCGTAAAAATAACCCGAAAGGGGTTACTGTTCAGGGGAATGTTCTTTGTGTTTTGTTAATTAGCAGGACGCAGGAAAAGACGGGGCCGGGCGCACAGGGCCACAAGCATCTGGAAAATAATTCGGAGGATACCGTAGAAAATCTTAGATGGAGGCGGACAAAAATTCCGGGAGAGCTGGCAGCCCTCCCGGCTGACAGCTCAGGAGCGCCAAGCTGGGAAATCATCAGGATTTCCCGGCGAACCGCTCCGGTGCCCGAAATTTTC
>CAMNQN010000150.1 GCA_946549155.1 uncultured Lachnospiraceae bacterium
GATGCTTGTGGCCCTGCGCGCCCGCCTCTTCCTGCGTCCGGGTAATTAACAAAACCCAAAGAATATTGACACCTGCTCAGATTTTATGCTTCTCTCATGCTGGCAGTTCCACCCGAAACTCCGTCTTCTCCTTATGGCTAACGGCAGTGATGGTCCCCCCATGGAGCGTCACGATCTCCCTTGCGATGGCTAATCCCAGTCCTGCGCCCCCGCTGTTGGTGGCCCGGGCCTCGTCCAGGCGGAAAAATTTTTCAAAGATGACATCCAGCTTCTGAGGGGGAATCGTAGGGCCCTGATTCGTGAAGGTAAGCCAGATTACTCCCGTCCCCCTTCCCGCCGCCACCAGAATGGGCGTGCCGGGATAGCTGTAAGCCACTGCATTTTTCAATATATTGTTAAACACCCGGGCCAGCTTTTCCGGATCCCCGTAGACGCTCAAATCTTCCTCCGCCTCCAGGTGGATTTCATTTCCGTTGGCAGTTAGGATAGGATAAAATTCCTCCGTAAGCTGGAGCAGCAGATAGTTTAAATCCACCTGCTCCTTTTCCAGCACAATATTCTGAAAATTGTACCGGGTAATCTCGAAAAACTCATTGATCAGCTTCTCCAGCCGTTTTGCCTTGTCCAGCGTGATGCTCACATACTTGGCCCGCTGCTGCATGGGCATCTCCGGTATCTCATCCAACAGGCTTAAATAGCCGATCACTGAGGTCAGCGGCGTTTTCAGGTCGTGGGCCAGATAGGTAATCAGATCGTTTTTCCGGCCAGCCTCGATTTTTATCAGTTCCTCCTTGCGCTCCATCTCCTCCTGCAGCCTGCGCACCTTATCCCGTTCCCGCTCCCGGCCCACGAAAAAAGCAATGGCAATGGCCAAAATTCCCACGGTAACCACTGCCACCAGCGCCGCCAGGGACCATTTTTTTACCAAATACCAATCCGGCTCCTGCACGTAAGTCAGTATACCGGTATTTTCATCATGATACTGGCTGATTCTCATGCAATGATCCCAAAACCAGTCCACAACAGCCCCGTTTAACACAGTATCCACAAAATAGTAAACTCCCATACACAGCAGCAGCCCCACAAACAGCGCGGCTGCCAGCTTCATCCCGGCCCGCAATCTATTTTTCAATTTTATACCCCACTCCCCACACTGTCTTGATATACCTGGGATTCTCGAAGGAATCGCCCATTTTTTCCCTCAGATGACGGATATGTACCGTAATCGTATTGTTGTTCTTACTGTAATACTCTTCCTTCCAGATCTGGCGGAACAATTCCTCCGAGCTGACCACATTCCCCTTCTGCTGGCAGAGAATCTGCAGGATGGAAAACTCTGTGGGTGTGAGGTTCAGAGGCTTTTCATTCAGGGTGCACTGATGGGTCTTAATGTTCATCACCAAACCGGAATGCACCAGGATTCCCTCCTCCTGCTCCCCGCCGCCATTATAACGCTTGTACCTGCGAAGCTGAGCCTTGACTCTGGCCACCAGCTCCAGAGGCAGAAAAGGCTTGGTCATATAGTCGTCCGCCCCCAGGGTGAGGCCATTGATCTTATCCATCTCCTCTCCCTTCGCCGTCAGCATAATTACCGGATAATTATGTTCCTTCCGAATCTCCCGGCAGAGGGAGAAACCGTCCAGATCCGGCAGCATCACATCCAAAACCGCCAGATCCAGCGTTTCCTCCCGGATAATTTTTTGCGCCTCCCCACCGGAATAGCATTTAAAAACAGTGAAATTCTCATTTTCCAGATACAGCCCCACCAGATCGGCGATCTCCTTCTCATCGTCCACCACTAAAATCCTGTCCCGCATAATACTCCCTTCCCCGCTTCGCAATTTGCGGAAAATACGGCACATCCTCCCGTTACCCCCGCTAAAATGCGCCGCATTTTTATCCGTTTATCTTCCCATAGCTAAAATAGCAGGATTTCATACCTAAAATCCTGCCATTTTCCTATTAATTTCTTAACTTTTTCTTAAGATTATTAGGGCCTGCCGTGACCATAACGATTACCATTCCCACCAATCCGGACAATACGGCAAACAACAGCATGGCATTCACACCCGCCGCGTCGATCAGTGCCCCGCCGATCAGCGCTCCCAGCACGCAGCCCAGGGTATAGGTCATGGTCATATAAGCCTGCCCCTTGATGGCATCCTGCTCCTCCATGATGGAGTTCACATAATAGACGGAGGCCACCGTAATCAACGCCCAGCCGAACATCTGGAAAACCTGGACGGCATAAAAAATGGGCATATTGGGGGCCAGCAAAGTGCCAAGAGCCTTCAGCAAAAAGAAAATACCGGAAAGCCGGAACCAGACATCTGCCCGGGCTTTTTTCAGCATATGCCCGAACAGAAACATGGTAGGAAGCTCCATAACAGCCGCCAGCGCAATACCCAGCCCCATCTGCGAGCTCCCGCCGCCCTTGCTCTCCACGATCTGATAGGCAAAATTGTTGAGCAGCACATGGCTCACATAAATAAACACGCAGCCGCACAGCGTAAGGGTAAACCGCTTATACCGCCGGAAAAACAAAAGCGGTCCGGCATCGCTTTGGGCCGTCTCCCGCGGCTTCTGTGTCTTCGTCTTCCGGAAGGGAAAGACAAACAACGCCGCCAGGAACGCGGTGAAACCCACCAGCATAGCCAGCGGCACTGCCTTCTCCCCAAACCGCGCCACCAAAATCCCCAGCACATAGGAAGCCGCAGCGTAGGCTCCTGATCCAATTCCCCGGGCCACCCCGTAGTTTAACACTTTCCCCTGATTTAAGCTTTCCATGCCAAGGGAATTCAGCAGCGGCGTCAGCATTTGCAGAAAACTCAGTGCTGCCCCGTAAAGAAGTGCCGTAAGCACAAAGCTTTTCTTTATTGGGAGCAGCAGCGCCGCCAGCAAAAGCAAAACCACGGTCCATCCCATCACAATTTTTTTCAGGGAGGGACTCTTAGGATGATCCGCGTAACTGGCCAGAACAGGCTGCAGCAGGGAAGCCACTGCCCCCGCCACCGCAATTAAAATCCCGATCTGCGTGTTGGAAAAGCCCGTATGCAGCAGATATACACTGGTAAATCCGGTCATAGCGGCAAAATTCATCCAGTAAAAGGCCTGGATGAAGGAATAAGTAATCGTTAAGTTCATCAGATTGGCACTCCTTGCATGACTTTATTTTTCATCATCCCGGAAGCGCTTTCCTGCTCCCGGGACAAAACCATTCCAAGTATACCAGCCTGCAAATCCATTTTCAAGATCGTTCTGTCACTCTGCCTCACTAATTTTTTTGCGCAGCGGCAGAATCATGGAGGGGGACACGGACAGCTCATCGATGCCCGCCCGCACAAACCATTCCGTCAATTCCAGATCCGCCCCCAGTTCCCCGCAGATACCCACCCAGCAGCCCGCCGCGTGGCCATTTTGGATCACCATCTCAATCAGCCGCAGCAGCGCCGGATGATGGGGATCGCAAAACTGCTCCAACCGCTCATTCTGACGGTCAATCGCCAGCGTATACTGGGTCAGATCATTGGTGCCGATACTGAAAAAATCCACCTCCCTAGCCAGCTCCCCGCTGATCAGAGCCGCCGCCGGGGTCTCGATCATAATACCCTGCTCCACCTCCCCAAAGGGGAGATCCTGGGCTCCAAGCTCCCCTTTCACCTCCTCCACAATCTCCCTGATCCGGTGTACCTCCTCCAGGGAAATGATCATAGGGTACATGACAGAAACCGTTCCGTAGGCGCTGGCCCTGAAAATCGCCCGAAGCTGGGTCTTAAACAGCTCCGGCTGGCTTAAACAGATACGAATCGCCCGGTAACCCATGGCCGGATTTTCTTCCTTTTCCAGGCCAAAATACTCCGCCTGCTTATCCGCCCCGATGTCCAGGGTACGTATAATCAGCTTCTTACCCGCCATATTTTCCGCCGCCGTCTTATACGCCTGGAACTGCTCCTCCTCGGTGGGAAAATGATCCGATTCCAGATACAGAAATTCGCTGCGAAACAGCCCGATGCCCTCCGCGTCATTTTCCAGCACACTGACCAGATCCGTCATATTCCCGGCATTGGCATACAGCCGAATCCGCCGTCCACCGGCGGTCACCGTCTCTCTTCCCTTCCACTCAGCCAGAAGCCGTTTCTGATCCTGGTCCTGCGCCAATCGTTCCTGCAGCTCCTTCATGGTTTTCTCATCCGGGTCCAGAATCAGCTGCCCCAAAGCTCCGTCCAAAGCCGCCATCCGGCCATCCCATTCTTTCTCCACCGAAATGCCTGCTATGGCGGGCAGGCCCATGGTCCGGGCCAGAATCGCCGTATGGGAACTGCCGGAGCCAAACCGGGTCACAAAGCCCAGCAGCTTTTCCTTATCCATCTGCACCGTCTCGCTGGGCGCCAGGTCCTCCGCCGCTAAAATAGAAGGCACAGGGGGAAGCCCCGTATCTTCCCGCCGCTCCAGCAATATACCAATCATCCGCTCGGAAATATCTTTGATATCCGCCGCCCGGGCGCGGAAATATTCATCCTCCATCCCGGCGAACATCCCGGCGAAATTATCCCCCGTGGAGGCCACCGCATACTCCGCGTTCACCTTCTGGGCGGTGATCATATTCTGCACGGAATCGTTGTAATCCTCATCCTCCAGCATCATGGCGTGTACCTGAAAGATTTCCGCGTTTACCTCCCCCACCTCCCGGACCGCCTTCTCGTACAGGGTGTTCAGCTCCTGCACGGCGCGGCCCTTTGCCTGCTCAAAGCGTTCCAGCTCCTTCCCCGGCTCCTCCACCCGGTACCGTTTCACCTGCTGCTTGTCCTTCGCGTAAAAATACAGTTTTCCTATGGCAATTCCTTTGCTGATCGTTTTTCCGGTATAAATTTCCATCTCTCTTTACCTTCGCGCTGATTATTTTTCCCCGGTGCAATATACTTATCACAGATGCTCCCGGAAAAACCCTTCCAAATCTGCGGCTGCCGCTTCCTCATCCGGACCTTCCACGGTCACCTTCACCTGTGCGCCGCATTTTACGCCCAGGCTCATAATCGCCATCAGTTTTGTGGCCTCCGCCTTTTTCCCGTTACACTCCAGCATCACTCTGGAGGAAAATTGTTTCGCCTTCTGCACCAGCATCCCCGCCGGTCTGGCATGAATGCCGATCTCATCCTTAATGGTGTATTGAAATTCTTTCATGGAAAATTCTCCTTTTCTAAAGCACTATCAGTATCACCATTCCAGTGTCTCCATTTTATCCCGTTTTATGCCCGAAGCTGTACTGCCTCTTTTGCTTTCTTTCGATTCTAACCGGTTTCGGGACGAATAGCAATGTTTTTTTATCCGCCAAAAGCGTCATGCCCCCACCCGCTGTTTCATCAGGATCCTCCAGGTCAGAATCGCTGCCACTATGGCCGCCGCTGCGGCCAGGCCGGCCCACCCGTTTACGGGAACCGCCTCCAGGATCCGGTTCAGCTCCCCGCCGATTTTTCCCAAAAAAGACTCCGGCATATTCCTGGAGGCGGACAGGATTCGGGGAACCCCCAGCCAGCCTCCCATCCAGAAAACCCACAACGCCCAGAACGCCGGCTTTCCAAAATGCTGCACCAGCACGCCGCAGAAGCTTCCAAGCACTGGAAGCGCCACCGCTGCCAACAGGCCGTACCGCAAGATCCAGGGCAGAAAATTCACATCGATTCTCATCCCCGGATACAGAAACGGATACAGCTTATTTTCCGCCAGACAAAACAGGGTAACCAGGCCCGCTGCCAGGATACTTTGCGCAATTTCCACCACAAACCAGGAAAAAAGAAACTGTTTTCTCGTAAAACCCAGAGATATCTGTAAATCAAAGCGAAGGGAAACCTGCACCGCCACATACAGGAAACTGATAAATGCCGCCGCAATCCCCGCCAGCGCGGCCCCCAGTGCAAAGCCCGATTCCCGCTCCCCCGTCACGCGGGTGATAATCGCAAGCAGAACCATGCCAAACAACCCCGCCGCCAGAATAATTTCATTCACTCCCAGACATTCCCGCCATTGCACCCGAAACTGTTTTTCAATCGCCTGAAACATTTTCACTCCTCCTACCTTACCTCTGTTTTTCTAAGCGTATAGGCTGCGAATACTCCGCACAGCAGAAAGCCTCCCAGCCCCACCGCCAGAACCCTCCGGCAGATGTTCTGGCTTATGTCCGCAGTCCAAATAAGAAAGCCTTCATTCAGCCCCTTTTCTATGGCATAGGACAGCAAAAATCCCCAGCCTCCTCCCAGCACCATATAAAAAATCCCCGTCACAATGCTCCCTATCTTCCCCCAGCGCATAACCACCGTACCGCATATCGCTATTACCCCCGCCGTCACAAACAGCACGCCAGACAGCAGAGAAAACATTTGAAGCCCCTTTCCCGATAATTCCCCCGGTACCAGCGCCCAAATCAGCCAGGCCAAAAGCATAATCCCCAGATTACTGGCTGCCAGACTGCCAAGAAAACCTGCTGTCGCCTCCCTTCTGGTAATTCCCATGGACAGAAGCACCCGGAAATACACCCGGAAATTGGACTGTCCCATTATGGTATTCACAAAAAATCCCACCATAAATAAGTAATACGGAAACATCGGAACCATGAAAGACAGGAAATTCTGATGCATCCTGTTATTTCCCGTTCCGATAAAAATAATCAGCAGCAGCGTTCCCACCAAAGAGTATCCGAGATTTAACAGCACATTTTTGCCCCAAAATATCACATTCCGCTTCAAAACCCGCATCATTCTCCCTCCTCGCTTTTGCCTTCCTCCCCGGTCAGCGCTATGAAGAGTTTTTGGAGGCTGGGTTTCTGGAGGTTTACCTCATAGCCCTCCGGAATACTCTGCCCCGGATTCAGGAGCACGGTTACGCCCATGCTGCGGCCCATCTGTTCCATATGATACCGCTCCAGGCCCTTTGTGGCAGCCTGCACCTGCTCCTTATGACCGCTGATATGAAAACTTCTCTCCAGCAATGACTGTGTCTCTTCCTTCAGAAGAACCTTTCCCTGATCCACAAGGATCACCTCCTCAAACACATCCGCAGCCTCCTCAATGATATGGGTAGATACCACAAAGGTTCTGCCCGTCCGGGAAAACTCCTCCATTAAGATCCGGTAGAACTGCTCCCTGGCCACCACATCCAGGCCCGCCGCCGGCTCATCCAAAAAAGTAAATTCCGCCTTGCTGGCCAGCGCCACAATGATAGTCACCATGGACTGCATTCCCCTGGACAGCTTGCTGATCTGCTGTTTCATCTCCATACCAAAGAGCTTTATCAGATGATCCGCCATCTCCTGATCCCAGCCCGGCAGAAAAGTGGAGGCGATTCTTAAATACTCCTTAACCTTCAAAGCGCTGGCCGTATTCCCTCCCAGCGGCAGCATCTCTCTGGCAAAGCACAGGTGCCGCAGTGCCTCCGGGTTCTCCCATACCGGCGCCCCGTCTAACGTCACCGTACCCTCCGTAGCAGGATTCTGAGCTGTCAGAATAGACAAAAGCGTGGTCTTTCCCGCACCGTTTCTGCCAATCAGCCCATAAATTTTCCCGGATTCCAGCTCCAGACTCACACCGTGCAGAACCTCCTTTGTCCCGTAACGCTTTACCAATCCCTTTCCAGCCAATTTACTCATGCCTTTTTCCTCCCCTCATCCGATGTTTCAATCATAGCAATCAGCTCCTCCTTCGTGATTCCTAAACTGACCGCCTCCGCCATCAGGCGCTTCACATAGTCGTCGTAAAAGTGTTCCTTCCGCTTCTCCATAATCTTCTGTTTTGCCCCCCTGGTCACGAACATACCAATGCCCCGCTTCTTATACAAAATCCCCTCGTCCACCAGAAGATTCACACCCTTCGCCGCTGTGGCCGGATTAATTACATACAATCTGGCCAGCTCATTGGTGCTGGGCACCCTCTCCTCCTCCATCAGAACATCCCGTAAAATGTCATTCTCAATCATTTCCTTAATCTGAATATAGATGGACTTCTCCTGATTCAGAATCTCATTCACCTCTCGTCACTTCCTTTTCCGCCATCCCCCCGGCCCGCTTTCCAAAGTTCCGGTAACTGCATATTTCTTCTCTTCCTTCATCCCTTCGTCTTATTTGGTTCATCACTTATGTAATTAACCATATCACTAACCAGGTGACTTGTCAACTAAAAAAGCAGACCCATTTCGCCATACCCTCCCATCCAACAGCTTCAGCAAGCATATCCCGCAGTGAGACAGCTTGCAAATTCGTGTTTTGTTAAGTAGCAGGACGCAGGAAAAGACGGGGCCGGGCGGGCAGAT
>CAMNQN010000151.1 GCA_946549155.1 uncultured Lachnospiraceae bacterium
CCTGCTCCTGCGGAAATCTTCAGGTTCCGTACCGTTACCTCAAAGTCCTTCGGCGCGCCCAGCTTCGCGGGATCGTCGGTCAGGGAGTACTGGGTCTTGGCTACGCAGATCGGGCAGTTGCCGTATCCCATATCCTCCAGCTGTTTTGCCTGCTTCTGGGCATTGGCTGTCAGCACAACGCGCTTGCCGCCGTAGATCTTCTGTACGATCTGGTTCAGCTTATCCTCGATGCTGCCTTCCAGCTCATAGCTAAAGGTGAAGTCGTTGGGCTCTTCGCAGAGACGGATCACTTCCTCAGCCAGCTTCTTGCCGCCTTCGCCGCCCTTTGCCCATACCTCGGACAGCGCTACATTTACGCCCAGCTCCTTACATTTCGCCTCCACCAGGTCAAGCTCGGCCTTGGTATCGGTGGGGAATGCGTTGATCGCTACCACGCAGGGCAGTTTGTATACATTGGTGATATTGCTTACATGCTTTAACAGGTTCGGAAGTCCCTTCTCCAGAGCCTCCAGGTTCTCATTGTTCAGCTCCGCCTTGGGCACTCCGCCGTTGTATTTCAGGGCACGTACCGTAGCTACGATAACCACCGCGTTGGGCTTCAGTCCTGCCATACGGCACTTGATATCCAGGAATTTCTCCGCGCCCAGATCCGCACCGAAACCGGCCTCTGTGATGGCATAGTCGCCCAGCTTCAGAGCCATCTTGGTGGCGATTACGGAGTTACAGCCATGTGCGATGTTGGCGAAGGGTCCGCCGTGTACGATGGCCGGGGTGTGCTCCAGCGTCTGTACCAGGTTCGGCTTCAGAGCATCCTTCAGCAGTGCGGTCATAGCGCCCTGTGCATTCAGATCCCCGGCAGTCACCGGCTTCTGCTCCGCTACCTTGCCATAGGTATAGCCTACGATGATTCTGGACAGACGGGCCTTCAGATCCTTGATGTCGCTGGCCAGGCACAGCACTGCCATGATCTCGGAGGCCACGGTGATATCATAGCCGTCCTCTCTGGGCATACCGTTGGTCTTTCCGCCAAGGCCGTCCACCACGAAACGAAGCTGACGGTCATTCATATCCACACATCTTCTCCAGGTGATCTTTCTGGGGTCAATATTCAGCGCATTGCCCTGGAAGATGTGGTTATCCAGCATAGCGGCCAGCAGGTTGTTGGCTGCGCCGATGGCATGGAAGTCACCGGTGAAATGCAGGTTAATGTCCTCCATGGGAACCACCTGTGCATATCCGCCGCCGGCAGCTCCGCCCTTCACGCCGAATACAGGCCCTAAGGACGGCTCACGAAGCGCTACGCAAACCTTCTTGCCCAGCTTTGTCATACCATCTGCCAGACCTACGGTAGTGGTGGTCTTTCCTTCCCCGGCCGGGGTGGGATTGATGGCGGTCACCAGGATCAGCTTGCCGTTCTCCTTGTCGGTCTCGTTGAGCATGTTGTAATCAATTTTTGCCTTGTAGTTACCGTACTGCTCCAGATACTTTGCTTCGATACCCGCCTTCGCCGCAATCTCGGTGATGGGTGCCATAGTAGTTTCCTGTGCGATTTCGATGTCTGATTTGAATCCCATAATAAAATTTCTCCTTTCAATTTGTTTGCTCACTTACGCTCTTTTTTCAACAAAAAAGAGATCCTGTCTGGCAGAATCCCCGAAACCGCAAAGATACTTTCTATCCATTCATTACGGCTTCACACGCATAGAACTGCGCAAAGAGAATCTGCTCTTAAACGCAGTAGCGGAAGCGACACCGTAACGCGGATCCACGTCCTTCGTTCACATACTCAATCTTCCCTTGATGTGACACTTAACGTACAATATCTACTCTACTTATTTATATTGCCTGTCTTCAGGCCTCTGAGAGGAGTATGTATCCAGTGCCGCCCTTCCCCGGTTATGGAGAAATAAAAAAGGACAACACTTGGTTTTTCAAATGCTGTCCAGACGGTCGACTCCGTATCATTTTGATTACCCCGTGGTGCTCCACGTTAATCCGTCAGCAATCAAAACCTCTCAATGACCATACTATATCAAACCTTTTGGGATTTGTCAAGGATATTGTCAAAGTTTTATCAAAGTTTTTTGTACTTTTATAAATACAAAGGCGACCTACAGCTGATCCAATTCCTCCCTCCAAATACGGACGCAGGCATCGCTGGGCATCCGCAGGTCTCCCCTGGGAGACAGGGCCACAGATCCTACCTTGGGGCCGTCAGGCACACAGGAGCGCTTAAACTGCTGGGCAAAAAATCTCCAGTAAAAGGTTTTGAGCCATTTCAGGATAAACGCTTCGCTGTACACACCTGCGAAGGCCAATTTCGCAATACGGTAAATTTTCCCCGGCGCAAAGCCAAAACGGAGCATATAATAAAGGAAGAAATCATGAAGCTCGTAGGGGCCCACCAAATCCTCCGTGATCTGGGCAATCTCCCCGTCCTTCGGCGGCAGAAGCTCGGGGCTCACCGGCGTATCCAGCACATCGTAGAGCACCCGGCTTAACTCCTCTTCCCCGCAGGTATCCGCATAATAGCGCACCAGATGGCGCACCAGCGTCTTAGGCACGGAGCAATTCACCCCGTACATGGACATATGATCGCCGTTATAGGTGGCCCAGCCCAACGCCAGCTCCGACATATCCCCGGTGCCGATCACCAGGCCGCCCACCTGATTCGCCACATCCATCAGAATCTGGGTTCTTTCCCTGGCCTGCCCGTTTTCGTAGGTCACATCATGCTTCTGGGGATCCTGCCCGATATCCCTGAAATGCAGATTCACCGCCTCCCGGATATTGATTTCCCGCAGTGTTACTCCCAGTGTTTTTGCCATCTGACAGGCATTATGGTAAGTCCGGCTGGTAGTCCCGAAGCAGGGCATCGTCACCGCTGTGATATCCTTTCTTGGCAGCTCCAGCAGATCGAAGGCCTTCACCATCACCAGCAGCGCCAGGGTGGAATCCAAACCTCCGGACAGCCCCACCACAATATGCCCGCAATGAATATGCTCCAGCCTCTTTTTCAGTCCCATGGCCTGTATCGTCAGGATTTCCTCGCAGCGGCGTTCCCGGTCCTCCCTGCCGGAGGGCACAAAGGGCCTGGGATCAAACCGTCTGGTCAGCGGTGTTTCTTCCATATTTAATGAGAACTCCGTGCGCACATAACTGCTCCCCTGCTGCCCCTCTCCGCTTTCAAAGGTAGTCATGCGGCGCCGCTCTGCCCGAAGCCTGCGAATGTCCAGCTCCCCGAAGATCATCCCGGTGGCAAATCGGGGGCTGGAAGCCAGAATGGAGCCGTTCTCCACAATAAGGTTATGACCGCCGAACACCAGATCCTGGGAGGATTCTCCCTCCCCCGCGCTGGCATAGATATAGCCGCACAGCAGACGGGCGGACTGATTGCACACCAGGGCAGTGCGGTAATCGCTTTTGCCCGTTATCTCCACGCTGGCGGACAGATTCACGATCACATTGGCACCGGCCAGGGCATGGGAGGTGCTGGGGGGATTTGGCACCCACAGATCCTCGCACAGCTCCGCCGCCACCGTCAGTCCCTCCATCTGAGGGCACACAAATAACTGATTCTGGCCGAAAGGCACCGGTTTCCCCTGTACCAGTATCATCCTGACTTCTGCCCGGCCAGGGCAAAAATGCCTGGTCTCATAATATTCATTGTAGGCCGGCAAATACCGTTTCGGAATCAGCCCCAACAGCTTACCGTCGCAGAGGACTGCTGCCACATTGTACAGCTTTCCCTCCATTTCCCAGGGAAGACCCACAAAAATCAGACATTTTTTCCCCCGGGAGACCTCCATGATATGAAGCAACGCTGCTTTGGCCTCCCTTAGCAGCTGCTCCTGCCAAAACAGATCCTGGCAGGTGTAACCGGTAATACAAAGCTCCGGAAACACCAAAATCTTTCCGCCGTTTTTATACGCTTCCTCTATCTGCGCACTGATTGCCTCACTGTTATGAATACAATCCGCCACGTTAATTTTGGGTGTCAGCGCTGCCACCCGGATAAAACCGTCTCTCATGTTCCTTCCTTTCCCTGGACCTTCCACAGTTTCCGTCATCTATACCGGTTACCGCACTGCCTTCTCCAGCATCCGCTTCAGCTCCTCCACGGTAAACTCATAGTTCTTTCCACAGAAATGGCAGTTCACCTGGATGGGCTGCCCATCACTGATCATTTCCTTCAGATCCTTTTTTCCAATGCTGATCAACGCCTTCTCCACCCGTTCCTTTGAACAATCGCAACGGTAGGCAACCGGCAATTTCTCGTTAATCACCAGGCCGAACTCTCCCAGCAGCAGCTCTAAAATCTGCTCCGGCGTTTTCCCCTCATCCAGCATGGCAGTAACAGAATCCACCTGCTTCAGCTTATTCTCCAGCTGATCCACAATCTCCTCCGGCGTAAAGGGCATAAGTTGAAGGATGAATCCGCCGGCCTGGCGCACCGTATTGTCCTTCTCCACCAGTACCCCCAGGCCCACAGAGGAGGGTGCCTGCTCCGACACGGCAAAATAATAGGTCAGATCATCGCCGATCTCTCCGGTCTGAAGCTCACAGCTTCCCACATAAGGTTCCTTCATTCCCAGATCCTTTATCACCTGCAAAGTACCGCGGCCTACTGCGCCGCCCACATCCAGTTTTCCCTTCTCGTTGGCGTGAAGCAGCACGTGGGGATGATTTACATAGCCCTTCCCATGGCCCTGAGAATCCGCTGTCACCACAACGCCTCCCAGGGGGCCGTCCCCCTTCACCTGCAGGGTCAGCAGATCCTTCTCCCCCTTCATCATGGCGCCCATCATCACACCGCCGGTTAACAGCCGCCCCAGCGCGGCTGTGGCCACAGGGCTGGTATCATGAGCGGCCCTGGCAGCCTCCACCATCTCTCTCGTCGTTGCAGCAAAGGCCCGAATTTGATGATCCGCTGCCGTAGCTCTGATCATATAGTCCATTTTCTCTCCTATCCTTTCTTTCGTTATTTCGGGATTTCTCCCAAACCAAACCGTCCTGCTCCCTCGCGTACTCACCCGATGATCGGGCACAGGTCTATTATAATCCCTCCCAGCACTCCCGTCACATACAGCAGTCCGGTAATTTCCATATTTTCTTTTCTATTTCTATTCGTGCGAAACAACACTAATACCCCCACTCCGGCGCCCACCAGCAGTCCGCCCATCATAGCGCCGATGCTCATGGCCCCTTTCATGTAGAGAGTGGTAATCACCACAGAAGCGGCGCAGTTGGGAATCAGGCCGATCAATCCCGCCAGTATCTCACTGACGATGGGCTGATTCAGAATCAGGCCTTCCAGATTTTCCTCTCCGATCAGGCCGATCACCAAATTCAAAAGAAACGTTACCGCAAAAATAAACAGGGCAATATTTACAGTATGCCACAAAGCGGACTTCACAATACTCTCCTCACAGTGACACCGCTCGTCCTGGCACAAATCATGGATGCTGGCTCCAATTTTTCTCTGATTGAATTTCCGAAACAGAATGTCAATCACAAACCCGGCAATAATGCCGATCACCGCCTTCCCAGCCACGATCCGCAGAATCAGCGGCAGGGGAACCTGGCTGGACAATAAAATAGGAAGCATCTCATCAGAGGTGGACAAAAATACCGCCAGCAGTGTTCCCACCGTGATCACACGTCCGGAATAAAAGCCCGCCGCTGCCGCAGAAAACCCACACTGGGGAAGCACTCCTAAAAGCCCGCCAAAGAGGGGCCCCCACTTTCCCGTCTTTCGAATCATCAGCCTGGTTTTATCGCTGGTCTTGTGTTCAATATATTCCATTAAAAGGTAGGTCAGGAACAGAAACGGCAGCAGCCGTGCCGTATCCATCACACAATCCAGAAGAATCTCCTGCATATCATTCCTCCAATCTCCATTTCTTTTCCATCTGCGAAGCTATTCCTGCTCCGCAATTTTCTGCGCCAGCTCTTCCAGATACATCCACCGCTGCATCCTTTCCTCCAGCGCCGCTTCCGCCTCCTCCTTCTCCTTCGCCAGCGCATTCAGCTTCACAAAATCACTGGCCGCCTCATTCATCTGTCCCTCCAGCCCAGCGATTCTCTCCTCCAGCCGGGCAATGTCCTCCTCAATCGTCTCATAATCCTTCTGCTCCTGCCAGGTAAATTTCAATTTCCGCTGCATCCGGGGCTTTCCATTCTTCTGGTACGGATTCCCTTCCGTCCCAGCCGTCCTCTGGTCTGTGCCGGAAAAATCCTGCACCGGACCGCACTTTCCCGGCGACCTGCCTGTCCCGTTCTGGCTCCCGCTCTCTCTGGCCTCCCAGGCTTTCCGCATGGCATAGTCCGTATATCCCCCCTCATACTGATGAATCTGCCCGTTTTCAAAGGCAAAAATCCGCCGCACAATCCGGTCCAGAAAATACCGGTCATGGGAAACAGCAATCACAATGCCGTCAAACCGGTCCAGGTAATCCTCCAGAAGGGTCATGGTGGCAATATCCAGATCGTTCGTGGGCTCATCCAGAATCAGGACATTGGGAGCCTCCATCAGTACCCGCAGCAGATTCAATCTCCGCCTCTCTCCGCCGGACAGCTTTCCGATGGGACTGTACTGCATGTCAGAGGAAAACAAAAAACGCTCCAGCATTTTAGAAGCGGACACCAGTCCCTCCCGGGTACGCACATATTCCGCTGTGTCCCTGATATAATCAATGACACGCATCCCCGGATCCATGGAGGAAATCCTATCCGACGCCTTGCCCTCGATCTCCTGGGCATAATAACCGATCCTGATGGTCTGACCAATCTCCACCCTGCCTGCGTCGGGCAAAAGCTGCCCCGCAATCATCTTCATCAGCGTGGTCTTTCCGCATCCATTGGGGCCGATAAAGCCCGCCCGATCACCCTTCAGGAAAATATAGGAGAAATCTTCAAACAGCGTCCGCTCCCCATACCGTTTCGTAAGGCCCTGCAGCTCCACTGTACTCCGCCCCATGCGGGAGGAAATGGAATGGAACTCCACCTGGGCATCCTGAACCGGTGCGCTCTGGTCCCGCAGTGCCTCGTAACGCTGAATATGGGCCTTCTGCTTCGTGGAACGGGCTCTGGCTCCCCGCCGCATCCACTCCAGTTCCACCCTCAGGATGGATTGGCGCTTTCTCTCCGCAGCCACGGCCATCTCCTCACGCTGGGCCTTCAGCTCCAGAAACCCGGAATAATTGGTGTCGTAGCTGTAGAGCTTCCCCTTATCCAGCTCCACAATGCGGCCGGACACACTGTCCAGGAAATACCGGTCATGGGTAACCATAATCAGTGCTCCCCTCCAGCTTTTCAAAAACTCCTCCAGCCAGTCCGCCATCTCATTGTCCAGATGGTTCGTAGGCTCGTCCAGCACCAGAATATCTGCGCCGGAGAGCAGCACCACCGCCAGAGCCAATCGTTTCCTCTGGCCGCCGGAGAGCTCCTGCACCGGCTGGTCAAACTTCGTGATACCCAAGCGGGTCAGCATCGTCTTCGCGTCCCCCTCCCGATCCCAGGTCTCCTCATGCGCCGCCCGATGCTCCAGCACGCTCTCCAGCGCGCTCTTTCCTTCCGTAAAAACAGGATTCTGGGGAAGATAGCGGATAACAACATGATTCGCCATCACCAGCTCCCCCTCATCCGGCTCCTCCAGCCCGGCCAAAATCTTCAGCAGCGTAGACTTTCCGGTACCGTTGATACCGATGACCCCCACTTTCTCCCCCTCCTGGAGAGAAAAAGAAACGCCATCCAGAAGTTTCCGCTCCGTGTATGCTTTCGTAATCTTTTCTGCTGTCAGTATATTCATCTATTGTACGCTCCTGCCGCGAAAAAAATATCAAAACGAATCTTTTCCATTTTATCATCATTTTCCCAAATAGGAAAGCAAAAACTGCAGTTCATGCTGTTCTATTCGGATTTCATTCATTTGAATACCCGGAAGGGAATGAACGAGGCAGGGGCTGGGAGGGGCGGGGGAGATACTGACCTCTGGAAACAGCTATTATCCAAAACATCTCCAAACGTATGGATTAATCACTTTTGTGCTTCTGTTTTCAAACCGGAATTGGATGGCCAGACAAAATTAAATCTGGCGTATACGTTCAGCAGGATTGCTTAGGGCTAGTCAAAGAACAGCAGGATGAGTCGGGGCCCCATGGCCACATACATCTGGAAAACAGTTCGGAGGATACCATAGTAAAACTTGGATGGAGGCAGGCCCAAATTCCGGGAGAGCCGGCAGCCCTCAAGGCTGACGGCTCAGAGGCACTGAGCTGGGAAAT
>CAMNQN010000152.1 GCA_946549155.1 uncultured Lachnospiraceae bacterium
GTCTTTTATCGCCATTGTGATATCAATTTACGCAAATCAGGCATTTTATGCTTAGAATGTTACATTCGGCGTGATTTTGTAAAGCTTACCAGGAACAGCAAGAAGGGAAAGCGCGGAGCCGACCCTGTCATCTGAAAAACATTGCGCAGAATACCATAGAAAATCTTAGGTGGAGACGAACCCGAATTTGGGGAGGGGTTGGCTCCATCTTAGATTTTCTTGGTATTCGAAGCAGTTTTTCAGATGACAGGGTCGGCTCCGCGCTTTCCCTTCCTGCGTCCTGATAATTAACCAAACACGAAGAACCCTAACGCCTGAAGCTCACAGGTTCCGCACGCTCTCCCGCTCGATAAACTGGGTGCACACCTGCACCTTCAGCTTCAGGTCATCCTTATCCTGAAGCATATCCCGCAGGCGGCGGACCGCCAGACGGCCCATCTCCTGCTTGGGTACCCGCAGGGTGGTGAGGGAGGGAGAGGAAATGGAGGAGAAGGACAGGTCATCAAAGCCGATCACCGACACATCCTCCGGCACATGGATGCCGCACTCTGACATGGCCTTCATGGCTCCCAGGGCAATCATATCATTATCGGCAAAATAAGCGGTGGGAAGCTTCGGTTTTGTTTCCAGGTACCGTTTCATATCCAGGTAAGCGCCGTCCATGTCTGTGGCCAGGGTTACGGTATAATCCTTCTGCAGCGGAAGCTGCGCCTTATTCAGCGCGGTCTGATAGCCCACATATCGGGAGCGGAAGGGCTTGATCCGCAGGCTTCCCCGCAGATACCCGATCTCTCGGTGCCCTTTTCCAATCAGATATTCCGTGGCCATCCGGGCGGAATCTGCATTATTAATCAGAATGGCGTTGAAGGACATATCCTCCTTCCAGTAGTCGATCACCACAAGGGGGCTGGTCATCCCCCGGATCAGATCCAGATCCTCATCCATCAGCTCTGTTCCCAGCAGGATTACCACGGAGGCCTTGTCATTTTGAAGCCATCTTGCCTGTTCCTCGTAATTGCTGTCCCGCTTGTCCAGGTTGCACATGATCATCTCCATGCCGCAGGCGCGGCATTCCTGTTCCACACCGGCAATCATCAGAGGGAAGAAGGGGGTGTTCTCCACCACCCTGCCGCTCCTCTTAAACATAACGAATTTCACCTTGGTGATTCGGTTCTCGTCGAAATATCCCAGATCCTGGGCTACCTTCCGGATTTTGGCGGAGGTTTCTGCGTTGACGCCCTTTTTATAGTTGAGCGCATTGGAAACCGTGGCAGGGGAAAACCCTGTCAGCTCACTGATTTTTTTTATGCTCACCTTCATAACTGCCTCCGCCCCGAACCATCTCTGGCTCTATAACAAAATCTTTATATAAATATTTATGCAAAACAATTATAGTTTACTGCAAAAAACAGCAAAATTCAATCTTTTCTTCCACATTTTCCGCCACTTTTCCGCCACGCCAAATGAATATATTGGCGCATAAAGCTCCCGTCTGCCAATGCAATCACTCACCGCGCAGATAAGCCTTCACATCCTCCTCAACAGGGTCATACAGATCCGGCTTTACACCGATGTATTTGCATGCCTCGTAGAGAACCGGAACCACATCCTTGTGGATACCCACGCAGTGATGAATGTAGGGCCCTTCCACAAGCTTGGCCTCCAGGCGTTTTATATTCTCCACTTCCACCCAAAGATAAGTGCCCATACCTCTGGGGCCGTCCACACCCTTGGCATTTCCCAGAAGCAGAGAATACTCTCCATTATCGCCGTCGAATCGGGCCAGCGTTACCAGACCGTGCTTCGCCTCCGCAGTGATGCTGCCGGGATGATCGAAGGCCAGCGGATAGGTCAGCTTCGGCGTCTCTCTCGCCACAGAGATGGGCCAGGGGCCGCAGTGCTGCAGCAGCTCGCCGTTGGGAATATCCGGATGGCGGATTGTCCAGTCCGCGAAGAAGCTCCTGGTCTCGTCCATACCGGCGGCCTCCACCATCAGCGCCGTGATGGCTCCGTGGATATCCGTCTCACATACCACCGGGATACCCTCCTCATTCAACAGGGAATTGGCTGCGCAGGGCATGATGCCAATCTCACTCTGAAGCTGATTCCAGCATTGGATTGCCGCCGCCTGGCAGCCGTATTTCTCCACCAGATGCTTCATGGCCACCTTCAGCGCCGCCACATTCTCCAGCTCATTCTCCTTTACCAGAATCTCCATGTGCTCCCGGCAGTAGGCGATCACCTCGGCTACCTCCGTTCCCTCTTCCCTGGCCTTTTTCAACTCGTCGATCATCTCACCCATGGGGATAGGCGCCAGCTGAATATTAAATTTCTCCAGCAACTCGCCCTCGTTGCACATGGTGGTCCAGAAGTCGAAGGGTCTGGTGGAAATCTGCAGAATGCGGATGTTCCGGAAGGTCTTTACCACGTTGCAGACTGCCAGGAAATCTCTTAAGCCTCGCTCAAACACCGGGTCGCTTAAACGGCAGTTGGTCATATAGGTGAAGGGCACCTGAAATCTCCTCAGCACCTTTCCGGTGGCAAACAGACCACACTGGGTGTCACGAAGTCTTGTCCCGTCCGGCTCCGGGCGCTCATCCAGCGGTCCCCAGAGCAGTACGGGCACATTCATGTCCTTGGCCAGTCTGGCGCAGAGATACTCCGTACCGAAATTGCAGTGGGGGAGAAACAGGCCGTCAATTTTTTCCGCCTTGAATTTCTCCACGATCTTTACCCGTTCCTCCTCCTTGTACAGCAGCCCCTCCTCGTTAATATCCGTAATATCCACAAAGTCAATGCCCAGCTCCTTTAAGCGGTCCGCCGTCAGCCCTCTGTACTTAATGGCATCAGGAGCACTGAAAATACTCCGTCTCGTGGGAGCGTATCCGATCTTAATATGTGCCATTTTCGTTTCCTCCTTCCTTCCCGCAGCCGTCTTTATATCCTGCGGCCACAGGGAAAATTTACAATGATGCAAAATATGCTTTTTCAAATGAGCCTGCGCAATGATACGCTTCTTCCGGTTTTAAGCCGGAAACGCCACGCCTGCCCGCAGAATAATATTCGGGTAGGGAGTAAACTCTCCGGTGCGCACGGCAAATTTCACGTTGGCAGACATGGCCTTCAGCTCCACATGGGGAATCATCTCCTCCTCCGCCCCGTTTAACTTCTCCCGGATATAAGAAAGCAGCTCCGGATTCTTCTCCACGATCTCGTTGGCGATGGTATAGCCCTCCACCTCTGTCTCATTTAAGATGGCGTCCATGGTCTGTTTAAAGGTGGGCACGCCGCCGCACAGCACCAGATCCACGATGGGAACCCCTTTGGGAATGGGCATTCCCGCATCCCCCACCATAAACGTATCCTTGTGGCCCAGAGCCGCAATACAGCCAATCAGCTGGGCATTCAAAATTCCACTCTTTTTCATCAATATCCAACCTCCTTACTCAATCTATTCAGCGCCCAAGCAGCCGCTATTTATTTTCATTCCGTGCCTGCAGCGCCATCTTCGCCTGCAGGTTTCTCTGGGTCTGGTCAATCACAACGGCAAGGATAATCACTGCGCCCCTGATTACCTTCTGCCAGAACTCAGATACACCGCACATGGTCATGCCATCGTTAATCACACCGATTACGAAAGCGCCTACCACCGTACCCAGAATCGTACCGGAACCGCCGGCCATGGAGGTGCCGCCCAGAACCGTGGCCGCGATGGCGTTCATCTCCCAGCCATCGCCCTGTGCCGGCTGCGCCGCGGAGAGCTGCGCCGTATTGATCATACCTACCCAGGCCGCGCAGAAACCGGAGATCATGTAAACAATAATCTTGATCTTATCCGCCTTGATACCGGAGAGGCGGGCAGATTTCTCATTGCCGCCCACGGCCAGGACACGCCATCCAAAGGGCATCTTCTTTAACAGAATTACTGAAATGACCGCCAGCACCGCGAACACGTAAACGCCCGCCGGGATGCCTGCGATATTGCTGCCCAAGGTCTTGAAGCCGGTATTGCCCAGGGTCTCGTAGCCCTTCAGATCAGAGTAGGTGGCGCCGTTGGACCGCAGGTTCGCCAGGCCGCGGCAAATGTACATGGTTCCCAGTGTCGCAATAAAAGGCGCCACGTTCAGCTTCGTAATAATCAAACCGTTCATCATACCGATCAGCGCGCCCACAATCAGCATAAAAAGAATAATCATGGGAACGCTGAAATACAGCGTCACACCGACAAACTTTAAAGTCACGCCCTCCTGAATCATGCCGCCGGCCAGCATACCAACCAGGCCCACCACGGAACCAACGGAAAGGTCAATACCGCCGGTAATGATAACAAAGGTCATACCCAGGGCCAGAATACCAAAGGAGGACACATGCTTCGCCACCATGGTCAGAGTAGCCACAGACAGGAAATTATCCTTTATAACGCTGAAGAAAATCAACAGCAAAATCAGGACAATAAAGGTACGGCCCTTCAAGATGGTCATTAATAATTGATTGTTGTTCGTTGTTTTTTTCATGGTAATAGCTCCTTCCCGCCTTACGCGCCCTTTCCGGTTCCCAGTCCGGCATAGGAGGTGCGCACGAGTGTATCCTCGTTAATCTCATCGCCGGTCAGCTCACCGGTACATTTTCCATTGGACAGCACATAAATTCTGTCTGCAATCGCCATAATTTCTTTCAATTCGGAAGAAATCACAATAATGGAGAGGCCCTGCTCAGACAGCTCATGTATAATCTCAAACACCTCTGTCTTTGCTCCGATATCAATACCGCGGGAGGGCTCGTCCAGAAGCAGCACGTTGGGATGCGTCAGAAGCCCCTTCCCGATTACCACCTTCTGCTGATTACCGCCGGACAGCGACAGAATCGGCAGCTTCTTATCCGCAACCTTGATATGTATATTCCTGATCTGCTCCTCCACAGCGGTTTCCTCCGCCTTGTTGTTCAGGAAAATGCCCTTCACATAATTCTGCAGGGATGCGATGGACGTATTTTTACAGATATCCAGGGACTGAATCAGGCCCTGGCGCTGACGGTCCTCCGGTACCAGGGCAAAGCCCCGCTTAATCTGGCTGGAGGTATCTTTCATCTTAATCCTTTCCCCCCGATAGATCACCTCGCCGGAGTGTTCCGGATGCAGCCCCATCAGGCACTCAAACAGTTCGCTTCTGCCCGCTCCCAAAAGGCCGTAAATACCAAGAACCTCGCCCTTTTTCAGATACATATTCACATCCTCCAAAAGCCAGCCTCCGCCTTTTTTCGGAAGATAGATATGATTCATCTCCAGTACCTTTTCCGCCTTGTCCAGATCAATGCTGCGCTGGAAGCGGTGGTACTGAGTGTTCTTGCCCACCATATTTTCCACAATCCAGCTCAGATCAATGTCCTTAATGTCCGCGTCCGCCACATATTTTCCATCCCGGAGAATGGTGACATGATCGCCAATCTCCATGATCTCCTCCAGCCGGTGGGAAATATAAACGATGGAAATCCCCTGCTCCAGGAGCTCTCTCACGATTTTAAACAGAACCTTAACCTCCGCAGCCGACAGGGAGGAGGTGGGTTCATCCATAATCAGTACCCGCAGGTCATCCTGTATCAGGTTTCTGGCAATCTCCACCATCTGCTGCTGTCCCACTCTCAGATCTCCCACCATGGTATCGGCCGGAATTTCGTGCTCCAGCCGTTTCAAAATCTTAGCAGCTCCGCTTTTATGGGCCGAATCATTTAAAAACAGCCCTTTTTTCTCTTCATGTCCAATAAAAATATTCTGATACACGGTCATATTGGGAAACAGGCTCAGCTCCTGATGGATAATGCCGATGCCCTTGGCCCTGGCCGCGTTGGTATCCTTAAAATAAACTTCCTCTCCATCCATGTACATTTTGCCTGCGGAAGGCTGCTCGATACCGGCAATCATTTTCATCAGCGTAGATTTCCCCGCGCCGTTTTCGCCGATAAGCACGTTCACCTTTGCCTTCAAAAGATCAAAGGATACGCCGTCCAAAGCCTTTGTACCAGGATAAATCTTATCTATCTTTTCACAATGGAGAACCACGTTCGGATTATCAAACATAAATGCTCCTCCTTTTTTATTCGATGGTCATAGATACCGGGGTAATGCTCACCGTACCGTTGCTCTCCACCGCTGCGCCCACAAAGGTAACCGTCTTACCCGCCGCGCTCTCATCCAGCGCCAGGGGAGCTACCACCTGAGTATCCACCTCAGCATTGAGAGATTTTCCGTACTGAGACCACTCCGTCTGATTTGTAAAATCTTTAAAGCCCTTCACTGTCTGCGCATCCCGCACCGCAGTGCCGGAATACACGCCGCCGGCCTGAATTTTCACTTCCTTATCCCCGGTATATCCTTCCGGGGTAATTAACAGATAATATTTCGGTGTATCTGTATTAAATTCCACAATCTCCGCTTTTCCGGAAACTGCCTTCGCTTCTGCCGCGCCATCGCCATTCAGCACTTCCGCCAGATCTACCGCGGCTGCTGTAATCTCTTCCACCACCTGGCCCCAGTCGCTGCCGGACTGCTGCGCGGAGTCAAACACTTCCTTACCGGAATAGGCCGCCTCCTGACCGATGGGAACCACCTTCACGATCCCACAGCCGGTAAGAGCGCCCGCGGCAAGCGCCGCCGTCATAATAAGAGCTAATCCTTTTTTCATATTCATTCTCTCCTTGCCGATCTGTATCCTTGCATTTCTTCTTAAAAAGGGGACGGCGCGAAGCGCACCGCCCCTCTCTGGCACTTATAATAAAGCTTATACCGAAACTTATATCGAAGTGTTCCGATCTATTCCAGTAATTACTCCGTGTAAACAAATGCGCTCAGGTTTTCTACGTTGTCAGCAGTGATCGCTACGCAGGGGATCAGCTGTTTCTCTTCTTCCGGAGCCACACCGTTCTTCAGGTAATCATCCGCCTGTCTTACAGCGGTTTCCGTGATCAGAGCGATCTGCTGCAGGGCGGTACCTACCATGTTGCCGGATTTGATGTAGTTCGCCGCTTCATCAGAACCATCCACGCCGATTACCTTGATATCATCGCGGCCAGCATCGATACAAGCCTGGATTGCGCCGCAGGCCATGGTGTCGTTTCCGCAGATGATACCGGTGATTTCCGGATTGGACTGAAGAATGGCTTCGGTCTTCTCATAGCCCTGGGTCTGATCCCAGTTCGCGGACTGCTGCGCTACCATTTCCAGATCCGGATACTCATCAATTACAGAGTGGAAGTTTTCGGAACGAACCTGACAGTTGGTGTCGGACTCAAGGCCAAGCAGCTCCGCATATTTGCCTTCATAATTCATGGCCTCCACCCATGCCTCCGCGATGGCTGCCGCGCCCTGTGCGTTATCAGCCACCAGCTGTCCTACGCAAAGACCAGCCTGATTAATCTCACGGTCAACCATCCAGGTGGGGATACCCGCATCGTAAGCCTTCTGAACAGCCTCGATGGAAGCGTCCGCGCCGGCGTTGTCACAGATAATAGCGGCTGCGCCGTCCGCGATGGCTGCCTCGAACATCTCCAGCTGCTTCGCGGCATCATCTCCGTGGGACTGGCATTTTACTTCATAGCCCAGCTCCTCGCCGGTGGCAGTCGCGATGTCCTGTACAGTTTTAAAATAGGGATTAGACGGATCGGGAGTGATGCAGTAAATAATGTTGCTTCCGCCGCCGGGAAGTAATTCAGCCTCTTCCGCCATTGCCATGCCGCTGAAAGCTCCGCCCACCATAGCCACTGTCATCAGACCAGCCATAACTTTTTTCATGTTCATCATTTTTTCCTCCTTAAAATTTATTCATCTCCGGCAGCCCCGAACCCCGCTTTTTACTTTTCCTGAAACGGTGTTCTATCTGTCCTTCGGTAATTCTCATTATAAATGTTTACATATTTTATTCAATAGTTTTTTACATTTTTTCAGTTCTCGTCTGTGCTTTTTGTATGATTGAACAATTTTTTATCGCTATTTTATTGCAAATCGCACAATAAATCTTTGGGACTTTTTACTAAAATCCTGTCTTTTATATAAATTTTATTTACATTATTTATATAAATTTTTACATAAAAATTTCCGTTATATCAGAGGTTATTGTTCGGATTCCAATGCTCTTCGTGTTTGGTTAATTGTCAGGACGCAGGAAAAGACGGGGCCGGGCGGGCAGATGCCTCTGGAAAACTGCTCCGGATACAAGAAACGCTAGGATAG
>CAMNQN010000153.1 GCA_946549155.1 uncultured Lachnospiraceae bacterium
TTGGGCCTGTCTCCATCTTAGTTTTTCTTGGTATCCGGAGATGTTTTCCAGATGTGTATGGCCATGGGGCCCCAACTCATCCTGCGTCCTCTCACTTCCCCCTCAACCAACTATATAGAATTCTTTGCGATCTCACGCAGAAGCTTCTTCGTATTTTTCATTCCGTTGCTCAGGGGATACACCCCATATCTGTCCCCGTTCTTGTCAAAGCAGCATATAGAGTAAGAATCCCAGACTTCCGTATAGCTTAAGGTGCGCAGATCCTCCCGGTAGGCTTCCACCAGCTCCAGCGTTCTATCCCTTGGCACTTCAATGCTGTTGCCGTTCTCGTCCATAATCAGGTCTTCTATGCTGCCGCCGTCCTCGTCCATGGCCAGGTCAGGAAACAGCTCCTCCGACTGGTAGAACCAGACGTTCAGCCCGCTCACTTCCTCCTCTGTCCAGGTCATGATTGGATAAAAGCGCTCCATATAATCCTGATTCTTCATCAGTTGATTCATAACATCCTCATACAAATCACAGGCCACCCAGTAACAGCGGTAAACCTCCTTTCCGTTTTTCAGGCGGTATTTCAGTCCGATGCTGGTAAGCTCTTCATATTCCGGATTTTCCCTCCCGGGCTTCTCCCTTTCCACGCCGTCCTGCGCCAACCGATAGATGGGCCCGAAGTCCTCTGTTTCCAGGTAGTCCAGAAGCTCCGTGGAAATACCGGAGGTTACCACCTCCCCATCCTCCTCCTGCCACCGGTAAATAATATCCTCCCTCCAGCGGCTCTTCACCGACATGGCCGCAATCTGATTCTTCTCCGGCAGATAAGTGTTAAAGCCCGCTAGGTCATACCGCATTCCAAAAAAAATGGCTCCTGCTAACACCGTCGTCAGTAAAATATGCCGCTTGTGCGTCAGCACCTGCCGGATATCCCACCGGTAGATAAACTCCATAATCATACAGCCCAGCGCACTGAAAATTACCAGGAACAGGATTTCCCAAAATACGGAATGGTACAGCTCGTAGGCCACAGTGGCCGCCACCAGCGCCACAGGCACGGTCATCAGAAGCTTCACCACGCTTTCCAGCTTCCGGAAGGCCAGCGCGCTTCCGGATGCCTCTGTCCTGCGGATACGGTAAAGTATCAGAGACAATGTAAAGAATAGCACCGTCACCGCTGCCGTCAGCAGCAGCTCCTGCGGAATCGGCCACGCTCCTGTCAGGCCCATCCGGCCTCCCTTGTAAAATACGCACAGGGCCCAGGGCGAAGTATAATGCAGCAGCTCTGACCTGCTCCATCCATTGGCAGAGGTCAGAGCCGTACTCATAAACGACTCCTGAAAGGCAGCGCTCAGCAGATAGAGCATGGGCAGATACAGGCCCAGAGTAGCCGTAGCCAACACAGCAGTCAACATTTTTCCCGTCAGCATCATGGCCAGCAGCGCCCCGGAATAGCTGCACAGAAAATACAGAAGTCCCCGCAGGGAGGATACCAGCATCTCCAGAATCACCCTGCCATTTACCGCGTCAAACACCGCCCCGACGGCCACTGCCGCCGCCTGGGAAAACAGATAGGCCACCGCAAAGGTCCCGAAGCTGGCCGTCAGCTTCACTGCCAGCAGCTTCTCCCTTTTCACCGGAATGCTGTGGTAAAAGTCCAGCTTTGCCGGGGAATAGAGATAACGGAAGGCACAGTACGCGCACAGAATCCCCGCCGCCAGAATGATCAGCGTATTCTCAAAACAGTTAAAGCCCACATGCCGGCAAAATTCCTCCAGCATATCCTGATGGGTATAAACGATATTATACCGGGCGTCAGAGCTCATGGACGCCATCACAATCAGCACCCGGAAAGGAATCAGCAGCCCGAACACCAGAAGCTGCACCGCCGTCAGCCAGCTCAGCCTGCGCATTTCATCCCGCGCCATTTTAGAAAATGAGATTTTTAATGTCATATCCGGCCACCTCCGTTTCACTGATAAAGATTTCCTCCAGGGTCAAGGGCAGTACCTCCGCAAACAGAGGCATTTTTTCCTGAAGCTTTTTCTGTATAAGCTCCTCCTCACCTCTCACTACGATGGTCAGAAGAGAGCCTCTCTTATCCATAGACAGCACCTGCAGTTCCTCCAGCAGTTCCCGTTCCAGCACCTCGTTGGGAATCACACACTGAATTTTGTGAATCCCCAGCTTCATTTCATCCAGATCCCTGGCAAACAGAATACCGCCTTTGTGAAGCAGTCCCACATGGTCGCAGAT
Organism: uncultured Lachnospiraceae bacterium; assembly: GCA_946549155.1. Classification (GTDB taxonomy): domain Bacteria; phylum Bacillota; class Clostridia; order Lachnospirales; family Lachnospiraceae; genus Merdiplasma. The sequence goes on from CAMNQN010000153.1 coordinate 2,245, forward strand.
ATCCTCAATCTCCCGCAGGCTGTGGGAGGCAATTACCGGAGTGAACTTCCGATTCAAAATCTCCGCCGCAAACAGGCCCTTCACCGCCTGGCGCACCACCGGGTCCAGCCCGTCAAAGGTCTCGTCGCAGAACAGATACTCCGTGTTAGCGCAGACCCCCAGCAGCACGGACACCTGCTTCTTCATCCCTTTGGAAAAGCCCGACAGCTTCCGTTTCGGATTCAGATCAAATTTTTCCACCAACCGGTCAAACCGCTGCCGGTCAAACTTGGGATACAGCAGCCGGTAGGAATCCCGCATCACCTCCAATGTGGCATTTGGGAAAAACCAGGCTGTGTCCGGTATAAAGCAGATTTTACTCTTAGCCTCCGGATTCTCCCATACTGCCAGTCCATCCACCGTCACGCTGCCCTCCTCAGGCTTCAATACCCCCGCCGTCACCCGCAGCATCGTGCTCTTTCCCGCTCCGTTGGTACCCACCAGGCCAAAAATGCTGCCCTCCTGGATCTGGGCGCTGACCTGATCCAGAGCAAGGATATCGTCAAACCGTTTTGTCACGTTGTCAATCCTGATCATACCTGTCCACTCTCCCTCCTGCTTTTCATCTGTGAATCATTCTGGTCCCCGCCCCTTTCCCCGGGCGATTGGCCTTCCCCATAATATTCCCTGGCTCTGCTCACAAATGCGGCGCAGTCAATCTCCAGCTCTCTGCCTTTCTCCACCAGCGCCTTCAGTTCCGCAAAAACCGTTTCCTGCTTTCGCGCCTTCAGGCCCGCGTTTCCCGACACAAAATTCCCTCTCCCCTTCACGGGGTAAATGTATCCCTGCTGCTCCAGCATACTGTATGCCTTCTGAATCGTGTTCGGATTAATGGAGAGCTCCACGGCCAGAGCCCGCACCGACGGCATCTGGCTGTCCGGCTCCAATACACCATTGACAATTAAAGTTTGAAACCGCTCCACAATCTGTTCATAAATCGGTTTCCGATTTTGCAGATCAATTCCAATCACCAGCTTCGCCTGCCTCCCTTCAACAGCTTCGTCTCCCGGCATGGATCGTCCATACCGTATGTCCTCCGGCTTTCCAGTCTAAGTGTACTATCACTATTAGTACACTTAGTATATAAGAACTCTTCGATACTGTCAAGGATTAATTTCCTATTTTTCAGTCACCGTTAAACATTCACAGATACTGCACAATCACGCGCCACTCCTCCATCAGCCGTTCCAGACGGCAGGCTGCGTTGGCGGGACTGGTGGAGGGCAGTCCGATAATTTCTCTGCCGGTGGCCGCCCGCTGATATTTCTCGTACAGCTTTTTCGCCGTTCCTCCGTTGGCAAAAATCTGACGGATGCTGCCGCCCGCCAGCACCCGGCTCAAATCCACCGGAACCACATTCCGGATACTGCTATCGCTGGAGCCGGTAATATCACAGCTTGCAATCACATCCCAAAGGGCAATGCGGTTTCTCAGCAAAAAAGCCTTCTTCTCCCCGATCGTTCCCGGCAGCGGTTCCCCCGTCAGACCGGCAAGGACCTTCCAGAAACGGTTCTGGGGATGCCCGTAATAAAAATTTTGCTCCCGGGACTTCACAGAAGGGAAGGTTCCCAGAATCAGGATCCGGCTGTTCTTGTCATACACCGGAGCAAATTCGTGTCGGATATTTTCGTATGTAATCATTTATCTGCCCTCTTTCTTCGTCAGTTTCGCGGAACAGTGGCACCTGAACAGTAACATTATAATATTCTTTGCGCCGGATGAAAACACCCGGCCTATACATTTTAAGATTTTCATGGTATAATTTCCTAAAAATTTTGTTTTTACAAAAAAAGAAAAGGATTTTTTATGTTAAACGCAATCGAAACCATTAATCGAGCAGTCAACGATTTTGTCTGGGGCATTCCGGCCATGGTCTGTATCATCGGCGTTGGGCTCCTTCTCAGCATCCGCACCCGTTTTCTTCAGATTCGTCATTTTTCCTATGCAATCAAGACCACCGTCGGAAAAATTTTCAGCAGAAAAAAAGCTTCGGACGGGGCTATCACGCCCTTCCAGGCAGTCTGTACCGCACTGGCTGCCACAGTGGGCACGGGAAACATTGCCGGTGTGGCGGGCGCCATCGCCATCGGGGGGCCAGGCGCCGTTTTCTGGATGTGGATTTCCGCCCTGTTAGGCATGTGCACCAAATTTTCTGAGGTAATGCTGGCCGTTTACTACCGGGAGAACAATGCGGAGGGCGACTATGTGGGCGGCCCCATGTACTACATAAAAAACGGTCTGAAAAGACATTGGCACTGGCTGGCCTATCTTTTCTCGGGCTTTGGCGTGCTCACTGTATTCGGCACTGGAAACGCTACCCAGGTCAATACGATCACCACCGCCATCAATTCCGCTCTGCGAAACTACAACCTGCTTCCGGAATCCTCCGTAAAAACCAGCAGCCTGATCATCGGAATCCTGATCGCCGCTCTGGTAGCCATGGTACTTTTAGGCGGCGTAAAACGAATCGGCAGCGTGACAGAAAAGCTGGTGCCTTTTATGGCGGTTCTTTATATTGTCCTGGCGTTTGGCGTGGTAATTTTAAATATAGAACGGGTTCCCCAGGTATTTGCCTCCATTTTTTACGGCGCCTTCCATCCCTCAGCCATCACCGGCGGCGCGGTGGGCAGCCTGTTTCTGAGTATGCAGAAAGGAGTCTCCCGGGGAATTTTCTCCAATGAAGCCGGACTGGGTACCGGCTCCATCGCTCATGCCTGCGCCGACACCAAGAACCCGGTGAAGCAAGGCTTCTTCGGCGTCTTCGAGGTCTTTGCAGACACCATTGTCATCTGCACCCTTACCGCGCTGACCATTCTGTGCAGCGGCGTACCCATCCACTACGGAGCCGCCGCCGGTGCGGAGCTGACGATCTCCGGCTTTACCTCCGCCTACGGAAACTGGGTATCCCTTTTTACTGCCATCGCCATGTGCTGCTTCGCCTTCTCCACCATTCTGGGCTGGGGGCTTTACGGCGCACGCTGCATTGAATTTATCTTTTCCTCCAAAATCATCCGGCCCTTCATGGTAGTCTACTCCTTCGTCTCCATTATCGGAGCCACCATGGATCTGGGATTGCTCTGGGATATCGCAGATACCTTCAACGGCCTGATGGCCATTCCAAACCTGATCGCCCTGCTTCTGCTGTCAGGAACCGTGGTCAGGCTGGTAAAAGAGTACGGGCCATCCGAGTAACTTTTTCCTCAAAAGCCCGGTGCTCACGCACCGGGCTTTTACAGCTTATATAATTACTGAAGCTCTGATTTCTTCTTCTAATGCTGCAATGTGTTTTTGTGTAATCGCCAGCAGCTGTTCCCGCTCCTGCCCATCCAGCCGCTCGAATGACCTTTCCTCCGCAGAAACCAGGAAGAACACAGGTTCCTTATGCGCCGGTACGATGTCCTTGGTAATGATGATTTTTTTGAAGGAATCATCAATTTTCCGGAAACTTCCAGCTGCTTTCGGGTTACTTTACCATCCTGGTCCTTTTGAGCGATAGGCACAACGCCGACATCCACACTGCAGCCACGCATCCGCAGCTCATTGTAAATTACATTCTCCATTAGAACCAATCGCCGAAGGAAGAATATTCAGAAGATCCTCCAATTCGCCAATGTTCTTGATACGGTTACGCTTGGTAATATCCTGAATATAAATCTCTTGGAACAAATTTTGTAATGCAACAGCTTTATCATCGGCACCGTCACGCAGAACCACCAGAGGAATCCCGCCATAGAGCATATACTCGGACAGCCCCATATATTTATCGCCCTTGTAAACGGTCATAAATTCCGAAAAGCTCAAAGGATACATATGGACTTCATCCCCACGGCCAGCGAACTCAGTGGCAATATCGCGTCCACGCCATTGTCCAGTAAGTGACGGTAAAAAAGGGTATTGAGCAAATAGGACTTGCCGCATCTTCGGATTCCGGTAATCACCTTAATCAGCCCATTGTTTTTCTTTTTATCAATTTATCCAGATAGAAATCTCTGCGAATCTCCATTTGGCTGCCTCCTTACGAAAGATTTTTGCAACCTTTTACACTTTTCTGTTTAAGAGCGTGATCATACATAGTATACGCAGCTTTTTTATATTTTTGCAAATAAAATATGGGCCATTGCTCATAGATGATTACTCACCTATTTTGCAACAGCCCAGGAAAATGATACGCTTTTTTCCGGAAAACTAAAACCTTTTCAGTGATCCATATGCAAATATTTTTCTCTGGTGGCCAGTCCACCGCGAATATGCCGTTCTGATTTGTTTAAATCCAGGATTTTTCTTGCCTCCGTCGCCAGGGATGGATTAATCTGGGAGAGACGCTCCGTTACGTCTTTATGTACCGTACTTTTGCTTACCCCAAATCGTTTCGCCGTCTGTCGTACCGTCGCTTTTTTATCAATTATATATTCCCCGATCTCCATTGCCCGCTCTTCAATATAATCCTTCAAGAGAGCCCCCGAAATAACCGTTTTTACAATGTATGCAGGGGATGACAGGGGTATTCTTTTTATTGCCATTTGCTTTTCTCTCCAGAAGGCCTGCCCTGCGCCGTTTCGAGCTTTACAATCCGGATGCGGATAGCTGCGCTTCCCTATAGACCTCTACCGGAACAGCTCTCTGGTCTTCTCCATTCTCTCCGCAATAGGCACTCCGAAAGGACACCGCGCCTCACAGCTTTTGCACCCTACGCAGTCTTTTGCGTTTGCGCTAAGCTCCTCATAGTGAGCACGGACCGTGGGGGGAACCTCCTTTTGCATCGTTGCCAGATCATAAAGCTTGTTTACCATGGCAATGTCAATTTTTTTCGGACAGGGCGCGCAATGGCCGCAGTATGTACACTGCCCGGAATAAGCGTGACGCGGCGCGCCTGCCAGTACGCCGGCATAATTCTTCTCCTCCTCCGACGCAGTCTCATAGGCCACAGCAGCCCGCACATGCTCCGGAGTATCATACCCCACCATCACACTGGCAACCCCAAGCCTAGTCAGCGCGTAATGCAGACACTGAACAGGGGTAAGCGCCACGCCAAAGGGTGAGGTTTCTGCTGAAAAAAGTCTGCCGCCCGCATAACCCTTCATTACTGTAATCCCGATGCCGTTCTGCTCGCAGATCCGATACAGCTCCTCCCGCTCCGGCGCAATGCCTCCAAGCTTTGCCTCATAAGAATCCTCTGAAAAATACCGCTCCATATCCTCACTGGCAGGAAGCATGTCAAAAGCCGGATTCACGCTGAACAGGATCATCTCGACCTCTCCGCTCAAAGCAGCCAGCTTGGCCACATCCGGGTTATGGGTGCTCATACCAATATGCCGGATCACCCCTTTCTCCTTCAGCTCTTTAACATAGGAAAGGAACTCACCGTTTCTGATTTTTTCAAATTCTGCCGCTTCATCCACAAAATGAATCATGCCAAGATCAATATAATCCGTCTGCAGTCTGGTCAAAAGGTCCTCAAAAGCCGCCTTTACCTTCTCCAGCTCCCTGGTACGCACATACTGCCCGTTCTGCCATGTAGAACCAATATGTCCCTGGATGATCCACCGTTCACGCTTTCCCTGGATGGCTTTCCCAATATTGGAGCGCACATTCGGCTCAGACATCCAGCAATCCAAAATATTGATACCGTTCTGCTCACAACAGTCAATAACAGCCTTCACCTCTTCTGTATTATGACGCTCCAGCCATTCTCCCCCAAGACCAATCTCACTGACCTCAAGGCCTGTATTTCCAAGTTTCCGATAACGCATTTTTGCACCTCCCAATTTCGCCATTTTTTCTGTTAGTATACCATGCAGCCGCAAAGGAAGGCAAGCCTAACTCCCGCGGCCCGATTATTTAAGCCCTGCCGGAATTACTGTGCAGGTATCAATGTTCTTCGTGTTTTGTTAAGGAAGAAGACGCAGGAAAAGACGGGGCCGGG
>CAMNQN010000154.1 GCA_946549155.1 uncultured Lachnospiraceae bacterium
TGGTACCTCAGAAGGCGGTGCTGTTTGCGGGAACCATTGAGGAAAACCTGCGCTGGGGAAAGCGGGACGCCGGTATTCCGGAGATGAACCGGGCCCTGGAGGTCTCCCAGGCCCGGGAGTTTGTGGAGGAAAAGCCGGAGGGCATGAAAACCTGGGTGGAGCAGGGGGGAAGAAATCTCTCCGGAGGTCAGCGTCAGCGCCTTACGATTGCTCGGGCCCTGGTGAAGGAGCCGGAGATTTTAATTCTGGACGACAGCGCCTCGGCTCTGGACTTTGCCACGGACGCCAGGCTGAGAAAGGCCATCCGGGAGATGGAGAAGGCCCCTACGGTGTTTCTTGTTTCCCAGAGAGCTTCCTCTATCCAGTATGCGGATAAGATCATTGTGCTGGAGGATGGGGAGATGGCGGGCCTTGGCACCCATGAGCAGCTTCTGGCCTCCTGTCCGGTGTATCAGGAAATTTATTATTCTCAGTTTCCGAAGGAAGGTGCGGCCTATGAGTAAAGAAAAAAGGAAAAAGGACGGCAAAAAGCAGTGGAATACCCTGAAGGAGGTACTGCACTATATCCGCAGCTACAGGGTTTATCTGATCCTGTCCGTTTTGTGCGCAGGAATTTCCGTTGCATTGTCTTTGTACAACCCGATTCTCATCGGAAATGCGGTGGATCAGGTGTTGGGCGCGGGTGCGGTGAACTTTCAGGCGGTGGCCCAGATTCTGCTGAAGATGGGTGTGCTGATCGGGATTACGGCGGCGGCCCAATGGCTGATGAACCTGTGCAACAATAAAATCAGCTATGCCGTGATTCGGGATATGCGTCAGGACGCTTTTGAAAAAATACAGATTCTTCCCTTTCAATATATTGACAGTCATCCTTACGGGGAGGTGGTGAGCCGGGTAATCGCCGATGTGGACCAGTTTTCCGATGGCCTGCTGATGGGATTTACGCAGCTGTTTTCCGGCGTGATTACCATTGTGGGGACGCTGCTGTTTATGTTCGCCATCAGTCCCTACATCGCGCTGGCGGTGGTGGTGCTTACCCCTCTGTCCCTGCTGGTGGCCAGCTTCATCGCCTCCCGGACCTACAGCATGTTCCAGCTGCAGTCTAGGACCAGAGGAGAACAGACGGCCCTGATTGAGGAAATGATCGGCGGGCAGAAGGTGGTAAAGGCCTTTGGATACGAAAAAGAGTCCCAGAAAAAATTTGATGAAATCAACACAAGACTGCGGGACTGTTCCCTGCAGGCCACTTTTTTTTCCTCGCTGACCAATCCCTGCACCCGGTTTGTGAACGCTCTGGTGTACGCGGCGGTGGCGATTTTCGGGGCGGTTATGGCCATTGGCGGTGGAATTTCCGTGGGCCGGCTGGTTTCCTTTTTAAGCTATGCGAACCAGTATACGAAGCCCTTCAATGAAATTTCAGGCGTGGTGACGGAGCTGCAGAATGCGCTTGCCTGCGCGGCCCGGGTGCTGGAACTGATTCACCAGGAGCCGGAGATCCCGGATCGGGAAAATGCCTGTGTGCTGGCTGACCCGGACGGCACGGTGAAGGTGGAAGACGTGTGGTTTTCCTATACCCCGGAGCAGAAGCTGATCGAACACTTCAATCTGGATGTAAAGCAGGGACAGCGTGTGGCGATTGTGGGCCCCACTGGCTGCGGAAAGTCCACCGTGATTAACCTGCTGATGCGCTTTTATGATGTAAATTGCGGATCCATTCAGGTTTCCGGCAAAGATATACGGGAGATGACCCGGAAATCGCTGCGCAGCTCCTACGGGATGGTGCTGCAGGAGACCTGGCTGAAGGCGGGGACCATACGGGAAAATATCGTGATGGGCAAGCCGGAGGCCACGGAGGAGGAGATCATTGCCGCGGCGAAGGCAGCCCATGCCCATAGCTTTATCAAACGCCTGCCCAGGGGCTACGATACGGAGATTTCCGAGGACGGGGGAAGCCTGTCCCAGGGCCAGAAGCAGCTTTTGTGCATTACCCGTGTGATGCTCTGCCTGCCTCCCATGCTGATTTTGGATGAGGCCACCTCCTCCATTGATACCAGGACGGAGCAGCGGATTCAGAAAGCCTTTGCCAGCATGATGCAGGGGAGGACCAGTTTTATCGTGGCTCACCGTCTGTCCACGATTCAGGAGGCGGATGTGATTCTGGTGATGCGGGACGGGAAAATTGTGGAGCAGGGAAATCACGAAAGCCTGATGAAGCGGCAGGGATTTTACGCGCAGCTTTATAACAGCCAGTTTGCGCTATAATGTGACGGTACAACGGCTCCGGGTTGCCCGGAGGGGCCAGGCTGTGCTATAGTAATATTCAGCATCTATGGATTTAAAGGAGAAATCGGAGGAAATCGAATTGAGATATCATAATATTACCAAGGACGACATGCTAAACGGTGACGGGCTGCGGGTGGTGCTGTGGGTGGCAGGCTGTTCTCATTGCTGTCCCGAGTGCCAGAATCCTATTACCTGGGATCCCAACGGCGGTATTCTTTTTGACGAGGAGGCCAAGGCAGAGCTTTTTGAAGAATTGAAAAAGGATTATGTTTCCGGTATCACTTTCAGCGGCGGAGATCCTCTGCATGTGAGAAACGAGGGGGATGTGACGGCTCTGGCCCGGGAGATCCGTATGAAATTCCCGGAAAAAACCATCTGGCTGTATACGGGAGGCTCCTGGGATTTCGTAAAAAAGCGGGAGGTGGTCCGGTATCTGGATGTGCTGGTGGACGGGGAATACGAGTGTGCCAAGCGGGATACCCAGCTTCACTGGCGGGGCAGCTCCAATCAGAGAGTGATCAATGTGCAGGAGTCGCTGAGACTGGGCAAGGTTGTGCTGCACTGTGAGTAACAGGGCAGCTTGGCCGTTTTCCAATGCTGTAAAGAGCCGGTAAACTGGCGCGCACGAAAAAAGAGAAAGAAAGCGGCTGCGAAACCGCAGCCGGTGAGGAACGAAAATGAGAATCAGAATAAAAAGATTAAAAGAGAACGCAAAGCTTCCCACCTCCGGCTCCGCGCTGGCGGCCGGGTATGATCTGTACGCCTGTATGGAGGAGGCTGCGGCGGTACTGGCACCCCACGATACCGTGATGATTGGCACCGGTGTGGCAGTGGCAGTGCCGGAGGGATACTTCGGCGGCATTTTCGCCAGAAGCGGCCTGGCTGCCAAACAGAGCCTGCGCCCTGCCAACTGCGTGGGAGTGGTGGACTCCGATTACCGGGGCGAGATCAAGGTGGCCCTTCACAATGATTCGAATCAGGAGCGGCGCATCGAAAACGGAGAGCGCATCGCCCAGCTGGTGGTTCTTCCCTATCTGTCCCTGGAGTTTGAGGAGGTGGAGGAACTGGACGAAACGGAGCGGGGCGAAGGGGGCTTCGGTCATACCGGAAGAAAGTAGAAAGACGTTTTCCTCAGTTGTACAATGGCTCCGCCCTGCTTTATTTATGCTGCAGCTGTCCTAAATAGCGCTTTTCAATGAGATTCAGTATCAGATACAGCAGCAGCGAGATAATGCACAGGATCACAATACCGGTAATCACCAGATTCAACTGGAACGTCTGGCTTCCGTAGATAATCAGGTAGCCAAGTCCCTGCCGTGACCCGATAAATTCCCCGATAATCACGCCCACCAGGCAAAGCCCGATGTTTACCTTTAAAATACTGATGAACAGCGGGACGGTTCCCGGAATAACAATCTTTAGCAGCACTTCCTTTTGTCCTCCGCCCAGCGTTTGGATCAGCTTGATTTTTTCCGGGTCTGTTTCCTGAAAGCCGGTATAGAGATTCAGAATCATCCCGAAGATGGCCACGGAAATCCCTGCCACAATGATGGTTTTCATGTTGGCCCCCAGCCAGACGATGAGCAGGGGAGCCAGCGCTGACTTGGGCAGGCTGTTTAAGATTACCAGATAGGGCTCCAATACCTCGGAGGCGGTGCGGCTGCACCATAAAAGCACCGCCGCGGCCAGGCCGATGAAAACGGTGAGAAAAAAGCTGATCAGCGTTTCCATCAGGGTGATGCCCGTATGACCAAACAGGCTGCCGTCCCCGGCCATTTTGCGTATGGTATTCCATACCCGGGAGGGGCTGGAGAAAATGAAGGCGTCAATCCAGCCCCGGTTTGCCGCCAGCTCCCAAAGGATCAGCAGCATCAGTATCAGTGTAACCCGCAAAAACCGGATCAGGAACCGGTGTCTGGCCTGCCTTTCCAGGTAGGTTTTGTGGGATAATGACATTTCCTGCATATTATTTCAGCTCCTTCCAGATCAGATTAAAATAGTCTTTAAATTCCGGCGCGTTGCGGGACAAAAACGGCGTTCGTTCCGGAATATCTAAGTGAATATCCACGATTTGCCGGATGGCGGCAGGCCGGGAGGAAAGTATAATAATCCGATCCGCTACACTGATGGCCTCTGACAGGTCATGAGTCACCAGGATGGCAGTTTTCCCTTCCTTTTTCAGTATGCGGTAGATATCGTCGCAGACCGAGATCCGGGTGATATAATCCAGGGCGGAAAAGGGTTCATCCAACAGCAGCAGGTTAGGATTTAAAGCCAGCGTGCGTATCAGGGCTGCCCGCTGGCGCATTCCTCCGGAGAGCTGGCTGGGCCGGGCGTTCCGGAAGGCGGACAGCCCATAATCGTCCAGCATTTTTTCGATGCGCAGTTTGTTTTCGGTGGTGAGCTTGTGCTGAATTTCCAATCCCAGGACGGCGTTTTGATAGATGGTGCGCCATTCCAGCAGATGATCCTTTTGCAGCATATATCCAACGGCGGTTTTTGCCGTTTCCACAGGTTTTCCTTCCAGAAGGATTTTCCCGCTTTCCGGAATAAGTAAACCTGAAATTAAAGAAAGCAGCGTGGATTTGCCAATGGTTTAGTTGCGGAAACAAAATCTGGAATTTATGTATCCTGCAAAAAAGTATTCAAAGGAATGAATCAATATTTCTGTTTGAAAGATCAGAATATTGCTGATCGGATCCGCTATCATATGGCAGAGTATAAAATGACGATAAATGCAATGGCAGAGATTTGCGATTGCAGCAGAGATCTGATCTTTTCTTATATGCATGGCCATTGCACAGAAGAGAATATGAACATTCAGGTGTTAAAGAAAATGGCCAATTACTTTGGAAAAGAAAAGTATTATTTTTGTAATGAATACCTGGAGTTTATTGATTGTGAGGATGTGTCCACTTTCTTAAAACGTATGAGAAAGAAATACGGGTTGAATCAAAGGCAGTTTGCAAAAATGTATGGAATTCCGATTGCGAGCTACAAGGGATATGAAAGCGGCAGGAACAGACTTCCATTTGAATATTGGAAAAGAATAATTACCCATTCAGAGGTATAAGCCTCTGAGTGGGTAATTATTTTATAGGCGGGACTAAATCAGTAATCTCTTTGATTTTTTTAATCCATCCTTCCTCTTTCCAGGGATAATTCTCTTCATTTTTCACGTTTGATTCAGAGGATGAAAGGATTTCATCTTCTGAACAATCAGACACCAGTTTTAATCCGACAAAAGCATACCGGTTTGATACAGAGCGGGATACATGCGGACGCTTGTACGTTAGTGAGGACATAGCTCGAAGTTCTTTTACAAGCTGTGTCCTCTTCAGCGGTGTACCGCGGGAATACTTCTGACAATAGTTTATATATGCGTGGTATAACGTATCGGCATATACAAAACTGTCTGCACTAAATTGACAACAGGAGTCTAAAAAATCTTTTATAACGGATGGAGTTGTGCCATCTGTTGCAGAAGGTTTTTTATTCTTTGGAAATGGAATATTATAGTAGGTTTGTTCACCTAAAAGATAAAGGCCGTAAAGCGGCAGGCATGTCCTAAGCCATTCCCAAAGGTTGGAAGAACCAACATCAGAGTTCATGAACTCAAACAGAGCGTCAAAGTCGTGAATGTGTGATAAATCAATTCTATAACATGGCAGATTCTGATCAAGATAAACGGTATCCTGGTGGTAGGAAAAGCTGATTACAGAAATTTTGTTGCGAAAGTTGACAGTGCCCATCCTACTGCAGGTATATTTGATTTTTTCACCTCTGATATATTTATTCAGTTTCTGTATCTGTGGAGTTTCAAGGCTGCCTCCGGCATCAGAAACCATCAGGTAATACTGACCTGCATAAAAGCTTTCATGTAAAACAGGTAAATTTTTTCACTGTAACAGTTGTTTCAGGGTTTTGTAACGCAGAGAAGGTGTGACACACGAAAAAATGCGGTCAAACAATGCCTGAAAATTATCTGCGATCGAACAGGAGGTGTCTTCCGGAACACCGGTAAACAGAAAAATTTTTGGAGTGATATATTCCGCGGAAGCTATATTGGCAAATAACACTGCAAACTGAGCTAAAATGTGAAGATTGTTACCGGTAAGCAGAGAAAGAAATTTTGCAATTTCCTCCGTTGGCCGAGGATGTATGTAATCATCATTGGTGTGTAAGACATTGTGAAAAAGGTTACTGATATCAAGTTCTTCTGATAGATTTACCAATTTTGTTTCAAATGAAGAAATAGTCTGGAATGAATATGCATAAGTACATAGTTTTGTTTGAAATTTTCTTTCATTCTTTTCATAGTATAAATCATAGTAACCGGTATTCTGTTTTATATACATGTGAAACGGATTTGCAGGTTTACTGTACACAATACAAAGAATGCTATGTGAAGCTTTTGCTGCTCGAATCATAGGGTAGGAGGCCTTGAGGGCTTTTTTGATTAAAGCAATATCCGGAAAATTATGTAACAGACAAAATTTCCGGGGATCGTCTGCCTGAATGATCGAAGGCATTGAAGTGATCTCATTGGTATAAGGGTCAAAACAAAACGGGATGTTGTCAATCAAAATAAAAGTACAACGATTTATTAGGTACGGGTGTTTTCCGCAGTAATCAATATATAGAGTGTACCATTTGGGGACAGACGTAGTAACCTTAAGCATATTTGCCAAGTCAGAGAGTAATTGGTGTTCCATTTTCACGTCATCAGAACAGGGAAGTCTGAAGAGCATAGAAAAAGCATCGGTAATATCCTTATCGTTGTCAAGGCTTAGGGGTATATAACCATAATGCAGTTTTTTTCCGCAATAAATAAATTAATTGTATGGATAAATAAATATTACTAAGTTGTTATTAAAAATCAATTGGTGCAGATTTATATAAGCTGAAAGAGTTTTAGAATATTTGTCAGAAGATTGAATCTGGATATTCATCTTTTTTGCATTGGAAGAGTCCTGGAGGAGTTTTTCATAAATGGGGTTCTGGTTGGGTTTTGTTTTCTTAATTGGTTTTGATGAATTATTTGAAGTAAATAATTTTGGTGTCAGCATGATATTCCCTCCAATGTGTGTGTACCAGATTTGGTGTGTACCAGAAATTTGCGTTTATTATATTTGGATATGATAGTAAAGTCAAGATTTTGACTGAAAAATCAAGATAAATCAACAAAAGAACAGGAAAAAGTAATAAAAAACATAATTTCAAACATCAGGATAAAACAATGATCCATTGTCATAAAATATGGTGTGACGATGGGGAAAGGAATCCTGTATGTCCCATGTAAAGAGAAAGATTAATATAATTATGACATTTCCGGATGATAAAAATCTTCATGCATTTCAAATGAATGTCAATAGGGTCTATCTGGAAATGATAAAAAATAAGTTGAAAAAATCAAATCTTGGAACAGCAAGATCAAAAGAGATTCTCGACGAGCTAATGAAAAATAGCACTGATTCAGTTACGGAGTAAAAATATATTTATCTTTGTACATATGGTAAACAAAAAATTGATAATACGCTGAATCATAGTTATTCTGTACAGGTCTGGGTTAGATCCGTATTCTGACCCAGATCGTTCCATTTATTAGAAAATCGAAAAAAATTTTTCAAAGTGAATAACAGATTAATAACGTGCGAGAAATTCAATGATCATTTTTTACAATCAAAAAAACAATTTGATAAAGCCTATAGACAAAAGAAAATAAAAAAATATATGGAAGTGTTTGTACCCACAACTATAGGCTTGCTTCCCATCCTTAGAGGTATGGGATATTTTATAAGGACAGGGGTACAGTGTTGAACGGCGAATTCTGATCGCCACCAACAGCACATTATTTTATCCTTCTA
>CAMNQN010000155.1 GCA_946549155.1 uncultured Lachnospiraceae bacterium
TCCACCGGACGTTATCCGGCATCCTGCCCTGTGAAGCCCGGACTTTCCTCGCCTGGCACCTTTCGGACTGCCAGCCGCGACCATTTATCCTACTTACCGTGTGAGATTCTACCATGAGGAATTTTTTCTGTCAAGCTCTGGATTCATACGTCAAAACAGCTTCCCCCGATAAACTCCCGCACCAGGGAATTATTCGGGATATGATCCGGCGGAATGGGAACAAAGTAATTCAAAAATTTCAGAAGCCGCTTTGCCTCCGTATATTCCGGCGCCTCCCGGTCTATACCGAAAAGCAGGGGCTCCGCATAGATCTTCAGCACCGCCAGCTCGTAAATCAGGGCGGAATTAAACATGGTATCGGCGCTCTCCTGATAGGGGAAAATGTGATTCTCCTCCCCCCGGCGCACCGACGGCCACATGGCGATGGTTTCCCGGGCGGAAATGCCCCGGGTACGGGCATCCCGCACCATCCGCCGGATCAAACGGCCGTCGGTGGTGGGAATCCGGTTGTGCTCATCCACATTCAGCTGCGTCAGCGCGCTGATATAGATTTTAAATTTACTCTCCCGGGGCAAAGAATAGGAGAGCTGGTCATTCAGGCCGTGAATCCCCTCGATCACCAGGATATCATTTTTTCCCAGCTGCTTCCAGTTTCCCTTGTACTCCCGTTTTCCGGTTTTGAAATTGAAGGTGGGCAGTTCCACCCGTTCTCCCTCCAAAAGCCGGGTCATATCCTCATTAAACTGTCTGGTATCAATCGCCTCCAGACACTCGAAGTTATAATTTCCATTCTCGTCCCTGGGCGTCTGCTCCCGGTTAACAAAATAGTCGTCCACCGGAATGGGATGAGGCTTCAGGCCGTATACGGAAAGCTGTGTGGACAGACGGTGGGAAAATGTAGTCTTTCCTGAGGAGGAGGGCCCGGCAATCATCACAAATTTTTTCTCCGGCTGCTCGGCAATGGTCTCCGCAATGCGGGCGATCTGCTTTTCATGGTAGGCCTCCTGGATCATAATCAGATCCTTCCTGTGGCCGCTGACCACTTTGTCATTCAAATCCCCCACGGAAAAAATGTCCAGGCTGTCTCCCCATTTCAGTGAACCATTCTGCACATGAAACAGTTTTTCCACCGGGGCAAATTCCGGCAGAAGCTTCGGCTCCTTTCGGGTCGGCATACAGAGCACGAAGCCATCCTGGTATTTTTTCAGGTCAAATTTGTCCAGATAGGAGGTATCCAGCACCATGTATCCGTAATAGTAATCCTCAAAGCCCTCCATGCTGTAAATATTGGCCTTGGAGCTTCGCCGGTAGAGAAACAGTTTTTCCTTGTCGTACATGCCATGGCTGTGAAACAGCTTTATAGCGTCACGGGTATCCATGGTGCGCTTCTCAATGGGGATTTTGCGTTTTACCAATTCTCCCATATAGTCCTTCACCTGCTGCAGAAATTCCTCCGTCACCTCCAGGACGCCCTGCAAAGTACAGTACAGGCCGTTGCTCACCGCGAAATGGATCCGCACCTGATACTCAGCTTCTCCTCCCAACACATTGTGAATGGCTTTCAGCATCATCAGGCACAGGCTCCGGCGGTACGCATTGTAGCCTGCCATGTCCTTCATAGTAAGGAAGGTGAGCTTACAGTCCTCCTTTGCCCGGCGGTGCAGCTCCCGCAGGCGGTTGTCCGCCATCACCAGCAGGATCGGATATTCCCGGGTATGCTGATACTCTCTGGCTATCTCAAAATACTGGATTCCATAGGGGTACTCCTTCTTCTCCCCAAGGATTTCCAATGTTACTGTTTTTCTCTCTTCTGTCAATCCATTCACGTCCTTTCTTTACACTATCTGAAATGGCTGTGCAATCCTCTCGCTTACAATCTCCAGTCCGGGAAACTCCTGCCGCAAAAATGCTTCCATCCAGAAGATGAATACATGTTCCACGCCGTAATGTCCCGCATCCAGAATCACCAGTCCCTGATCCACCGCATCTATGCCGTCGTGATGTCCCATATCCCCGGTGATATAAACCTGCGCCTGCTTCTTTATGGCACAGCTCACCAGGCTTTTCCCGGACCCGGGACAGAGGGCTGCCCGGCGTACCTTCCGCTCCATATCCCCGAACACCTTTATATGCTCCAGGGAAAACGCCTCCTTTACATGCTGGCAGCATTCCCGCACCGTCATCTCCCGGGGCAGCATTCCCACCGTCCCGATACCCATCGGCGCCCCATTCTCATCCCTGCCCGTCTCCTCCAGGGGAAGCAGATCCGTCATTCCCAGATAATCGCTGCACAGCCTTCCCATAAACGCCACATCATAATTTGTATGCAGCGCATAGTGGGCAATATGACTCTCAATCAGGTTTAAAATCTTTCTTCCGTGAAAGTCCTCCGAATTGATCTTTTTGACGCCTCCCATCAAAAGAGGATGGTGGGTAATCAAAAAATCCGCCCCCGCCCTGCGGCAGTGCTCAATCACCTCGTCGGTGGCGTCCAACGCCAGATAAATCTTATTCACCTGAGCCTCTCTGCGCCCCACCTGCAGTCCCGGATTATCCCACTGCTCTGCCAGAGCCAGCGGCACTGCCTGCTCCAATCGATCTATAATCTGCCCGCACTTCATATCTTATTCCTCCGAAATGAATCCCTTTCTCCTGCCTTTTTTCAGTGTGTGCTGTCCGGAAAACAGGCATGCAAAAAGGTCTGGTTAATTCGAAACCGATGTACTGCTCACCTGGAAAGCTCCTCCAGGGCTGCCCGGTTTTGTTCCAGCGCCGCCTTCACCTGCGCCCTGCGGCCTTCCCCGCCTGCTCCCGCGTACCGCAGCTGCTCCAGCACCTTCCTTTTCACTCCCTGCTCCCATATCAGATACTCTCTCAGGCAGGGATGCTTTTTCTTTAACAGCACAGGGCCGTACAGCGCGTCAATCTCCCGCATCGGCTCCCCTCTCCCATGAATCACCCGCATCATGGGATAATATTTTCCGTCCTCCAGAATCATATTCTCCTCCGCAATGCGGTATCCATGGTTCTCCAGCCACCGGCGCACCTTTGAAAGCTCTGACTGCGGCTGTAAAATCAGCTCCTTTAACTGATCCGCCGTCTCTTTTCCTTCCTCCAGGATGCGGATCGTCAGCGCCCCGCCCATGCCGGCGATCACCGCCGTATCCGCCTCACCAGGATGCAGAGCGCTTAATCCGTCCGACAGCCTGGTTTCAATCCGGTTCTCCAGCCCCTCTTCCCGGATATGCTCCCGGGCCCGCTGCAGCGGTCCCTTATTCACATCCATGGCAATGGCGCGGGGGATGATTCCTTCCTTTACTAAACAAATCGGTATGTATCCGTGGTCAGTGCCCACATCCGCCAGCCGGTTTCCCGGGGTTACCAGACACGCCACAGCCCTCAGTCGTCTTGATAATTCCATCTTCTGATCCCATTCTTTCGTATCATTCAATCCAGGTAGTCCCGCAGCTTACGGCTGCGGCTGGGATGGCGCAGCTTGCGCAGCGCCTTCGCCTCAATCTGGCGGATCCGTTCTCTGGTGACGTGAAATTCCTCCCCCACTTCCTCCAGCGTATGCACCTCCCCGTCGTGAAGCCCGAAGCGCAGCTCCAGCACCTTCCGTTCCCGCTCCGTCAGGGTGGACAGCACCTCCAGAAGCTGGCTTTGCATCAGCCGGAACGCCGCCTCCTCCGAGGGGGAGGGAAACACCAGATCCGGCATAAAATCCCCCACCTGGGCATCCTCCTCGTCGCCCACCGGGGCCTCCAGCGAGATCGGCTCCTTTATCATCTGCAAAATTTCCGTCACCTGTCCCTCCGGCATTCCCAGCTCCCTGGCCAGTTCCTCCATGGAGGGTTCCCGTCCCAAATTCTGCACCAGCCGCCTGGAGACCTTTTTGATTCGATTGACCGTCTCCACCATATGCACCGGAATCCGTATGGTCCTGCCCTGATCCGCAATGGCCCTGGTGATCGCCTGGCGGATCCACCAGGTGGCATAGGTGCTGAACCGATAGCCCTTCTGGTAGTCAAATTTATCCACTGCCTTCATCAGTCCCAGGTTTCCCTCCTGGATCAGATCCAGAAGCAGCAGTCCCCGCCCCGCATAGCGCTTGGCAATGCTGACCACCAGCCGCAGATTGGCCTCCGCCAGCCGTTTTGCGGCCTCTTCATCCCCGGACCTGATCCGGCGGGACAGCTCGTTTTCCTCCTCCTGCGTCAGGAGAGGCACCTTCCCGATCTCTTTTAAGTACATATGAATCGGGTCCTCACTGGAAATCCCCTCTGCCGCCCACTGTTTCGTTCCGGCTGCCCGCTCTTCCTCCAATACCAACACATCTGTCTCCATCTGGATTCCTCCTTATGGATTAAGTGTTGCCCCACTTTCAGGAAAATATGCAGGAAAACGCTACAGCTTAATCACCATCTTATCCAGGCTCTGCAGCCTGCGCCTCGCCTCCAGCATCTGCTGCAATGCGTTCATGTTGGTGGTGTCCAGGCTGGCATTTTTCTGTTCCAGCCCCGCCGTCATCACCTTTTTTACGGTCTCCTTCATAGCCTTTTTCAGTTCGTTCTCTGATTCCACCGGCACCCGGGTGTGAAACAGCTCCGCCGCCTGCCTCTGCTCCTCCGGATCCATAAAGTGATCAATAATCTGAGCCGGTTCCAGCTTTTCCTGTTCCAGCTGCGCAAACAGCAGTTGGGCCACCTCCCGGTAAAAATCCGTAGTAAAATCCTCCGGCCGGATATACGTTTTCACTGTCTGATAAAACCCCGGATATTCCGTCAGCCAGGTCAGCAGCATCCGCTGGGATTTTTTTATGCCGTCATCCCTGCCTGGACTCTTCCTGCTTCGCAGCACCTCCGGCCTGAAGGGCACCTCCCCCTGCATCAGATACCGCAGCACCATGTTCCGCAGTCCCTCAAAGCTGGTGTGATACCGGGAAGCGATGGCCTCAATATAATTTTCACGCTCCACCTCCATCTCGAATCCCGCTATCTTTTTCGACACCTCCTGGAAAAAGGAGGTCTTTGACTCCGGATCGCTCATATCAAACTGCCCTTCCAGGACGGAAACCTCAAAAAGGAAACTGTTCTGAGCCTGATCAATGCGCTCCTGAAATGCCTCCGTTCCCAGTGCTTTAATAAATTCGTCCGGATCCTTGTAGGGCGCCATTTTCAAAACCCTGGTCCTCACCCCCGCTTCCTTCATAAGAGGAATCGCCCGCAGCGCAGCCTTAACACCTGCCTCATCGCTGTCATAGCTCAAAATCACCTCATCGGTGTAGCGTTTCAGCAGCGAAGCGTGCTGGCTGGTCAGCGCCGTGCCCAGGGAGGCCACCGCGTTGGTAAAACCCGCCTGGTGCATGGAAATCACATCCATATAGCCCTCACACACAATAATGTATTTCTTTCTGGAAACCCGGGCCACATTCAGCCCGTACAGATTACGGCTCTTGTCAAACACCGGGGTCTCCGGGGAATTAAGATACTTGGGCTTTCCGTCCCCCATAACCCGGCCCCCGAAGCCGATCACCCGGTTATTCACATCCATGATGGGAAAAATCACCCGATTCCAGAATTTATCGTACATCCCCCGCTTCTCGTCCACGTTCATCAGTCCGGACTGACGCAGCAGTTCGTCACTGACCCCCTTCTGTTTCAGATACCGATACAGGCTGTCACTGTATTTCGGAGCGAAGCCCAAACCAAACCGCTGCATGGTTTCCTCCGAAAGCTGCCGGTTCTTCAGATACTCCATTCCCTGCTTCCCGGCCTCCGTGCGGAGCTGGTAATAATAAAACTTCCCGGCCATTTTGTTGACCTCCAGAATCGCCGTCCGCAGATCCTGCTGCCGCTTCGCCTCAGCCGAATATTCCTGTTCCGGAAGCTTCACCCCCGCCCGGTCCGCCAGGAATTTCAACGCCTCCGGAAAGCTGAAATTTTCGTATTCCATAATGAAGGTCAGGACATTTCCCCCCGCTCCGCAGCCGAAGCAGTAATACATCTGCTTTCCCGGACTCACGGAAAAGGAGGGGGATTTTTCATTGTGGAAAGGGCAAAGCCCAAAATAGGAGCTTCCCTTTCTCTGTAGTTTTACATAGGCGGAAATCACATCCACAATGTCATTTCGGGAACGTACCTCCTCCACCACTTCCTCCGGATAATACATCAAACCATCTCCTTCTATACCTGCCAGGACTTGGGGATAAACAGCTCCGAAAACTTCTGAATGGAATACTGATCCGTCATACCGGAAATGTAATCGCAGATCACCCTCTGCGTCTGTTCTCCCCGCTTTTCGATCAAATCTATATACTCTGCCGGCAGTTTCTCCACATGCTTCTCATAATATTCATACAAACTCTGGATCATGCCCACCGCCTTACCCTCCTCTGTTTTGGCCAGGGGATTGTGATACACATGGACAAACATAAATTTTCGCAGCTCCTGCATGGCTTCCTCCATCTGGGGGGACATCACAATGTCGTTTTTCCCCTGGCTGCTGCGAATCACATCGTGGATCAGCGTATTCAGCCGTTCCCTGGTGGAATAGCCCATGATACGCCGGTATTCCTCCGGAATATCTGCTTCCCGCAGGATTCCTGCCCGCTCCGCATCGTCAATATCGTGATTAATATAGGCGATCTTATCGCAGTAGCGCACAATCTTCCCCTCCAGGGTGCTGGGATTGCCGCTGGTGCGGTGATTTTTGATGCCGTCCCGCACCTCCCAGGTCAGGTTCAGCCCCTCCCCCTTCTTTTCCAGCAGCTCCACCACCCGGACGCTCTGCTCAAAATGGGCAAAGCCGCAGGGACACACCTGATTCAGCGCCCGTTCGCCGGCATGGCCAAAGGGCGTGTGGCCCAGATCATGGCCCAAAGCAATGGCATCCACCAAATCATCATTGAGCAGCAGCGCCTTCGCGATCGTCCTGCTCAGCTGGGATACCTCCAGCGTGTGGGTGAGACGGGTACGGTAATGATCTCCCTGAGGGCTCAAAAATACCTGCGTCTTGTGCTTGAGCCTGCGAAACGATTTGCTATGTAAAATCCGGTCCCGGTCCCGCTGATACTCCGTCCGGATATCGCAGGGAAGCTCCTGCCGCTCTCTCCCCCTGGTATCTCTGCTGTAAGCCGCATAAGGGCTGAAATACTCCAGCTCCCGCTGCTCCGCCTCCTCTCTGATGGACATGGCCGCACCTCCTTGCCTCCATATATGTACTTTATCATCATCTGTATTGTGATACTTCCTGCTATAAACCCGCAAAAATACTTACGCATTTTCAACCGCCAAGCTGTCTCTTATAGTATAACATTTTATATCTGTATTCACAACCGGGCATTTTTTATTGTTTGTTGATTATTAGGACGCAGGAAAAGACGGGACCGGGCGGGCAGATGCCTCTGGAAAACTGCTCCGGATACAAGAAACGCTAGGATGGAGCCGCCCTCCGCTTCCGGGCACCGGGGCAATTCGCCAGGAAATCCTGATGATTTCCCGGCTCAGTACCCCTGAGCCGTCAGCCTTGTGGGCTGCCGTCTTTTCCTGCTGTTTCTTGGCTAAATTTACAAAATCACGCTGAACGTGACCTCCTAAGCAGAAAATATCTGATTTGCGCAAATTAATATTGTAATCACGGACAGAAGTTTTTATATCTAAGGAAACGCTGATTAAAGCGTTTCCCGTGCTCTTGCATGGCAATTGCTTCAATGGTAAATTTTCCGCTATTTCTTTTAAACCCAGCATATATCATTCCGTTATCATCTTGCGCAGGCTATATTTTTGTCGCTTAATATGCCACATTTAACGCGATTTTGTAAATTCAGCCAGGGAACAGCAGGAAGGGAAAGCGCGGAGCCGACACGGTCATCTGGAAAACATTGCGCAGAATACCATAGAAAATCTCGGATAGAGCCAAGCCCGAATTTGGGGAGGGTTGGCAGTCTTCAAGACTGCCGACCCAGAGTCACTGAGCTGGGAAATCATCAGGAT
>CAMNQN010000156.1 GCA_946549155.1 uncultured Lachnospiraceae bacterium
CGGCGGAAATATGCTGACCACCTGGAAAGATTACATGGCTGACCTGTCAGGAACAGATCTGTACAGCTATGTAAGCAGCGATACCTACGCAAAGAAGGACGGCGATAAGGTAGACTGCATCTGCTACGTGGTAGAGCACTGGGGTATTATCGTGAACAAAGCGATCATGGAAAAATACTTTGCCTCTGAAAACAAATCCACGGAGTATACCTCCCTGGACGATCTGTATACCTTTGACGCTTTGAAGGCGGTTGTGGAAGATATGACTGCCATGAAGGAAGAGCTGGGTATCGACGGCGTGTTTGGTTCCACGGCGCTGAAGGCCGGCGACGATTGGAGATATCAGACTCATCTGATGAACCTTCCGACGTACTGGGAGTGGGGCGCAGACGTGGATACCTTCGGCGTGATCCCGGAGTTTAACTTCGAGTATGCGGAGAATTATAAGAACATCCTGGATCTGTATCTGAACAATTCCGTAATCGAGCCGAAGCTGGTGGGAACCAAGACGGTTGACGACTCCATGGCAGAGTTCGCGCTGGGCAAATGCGCGATGATCCAGAACGGCGACTGGGCATGGTCCACCATTGCCAACACGGAAGGAAAGGCCGTAGCGGATGAGGACGTATGCTTTATTCCGATCACCATGGGTGTGGAAGGGGAAGCTGATATGGGCCTGAGCGCGGCGACTACTCTGTGGCTGTGCATCAACAACCAGATTCCTGAGGAGGAGCAGGCGGCTGCCGCTGATTTCCTGGCATGGCTGTTCAGCTCCGAGACCGGCAAGAAGCTGGTATCGGAAGAACTGCAGCTGGTAACTCCGTTCACCACCATGGAAGGCGCTGTTTATACCAACGCACTGTTCGCCAGCGCGTCTGAGATCGAAGCTGCCGGCAAGACCTCCTATCCGCCTACCTGCAACCTGCTTCCCAGCCAGACCTGGAAGAATGACTTCGGCGCTAACCTGCTGCTGTATGCGCAGGGACAGATGGAGTGGGACGATGTGGTATCCGCAGCTGTTGACGAGTGGGCTGTAGAGATGCAGTATACCAATGCGGCGAAATAAGGAAAAAGAAATGCTGAATAGCTGTACGTGAAAGGTACGATCAATCATGAATAGCTGATGTGTAGGGGCTGTCGCGGAATGTAAAAAGGGATAAACCCTGGACTGCATTTTCCGGCGGCCCTTTTATATGGAAATGAGGATCGAGTTATGCAGAAGATTTACAAAAAATATTTTCCTGTATTTACACTTCCCACGCTGATTGCCTACGCGATCTGTTTTGCTGTTCCGTTTTTTATGGGACTGTATCTGTCTTTCTGTAATTTTAAGACAATCAGCAGCGCGAAATGGGTGGGATTATCAAACTATCAGTTTGTGTTTAATGACAGTGCGGGCTTCATCTCCGCTCTGGGCTTCACGGTAAAGGTGGCGGTGGTAGGCGTCATTACCACGAATGTGTTTGCCTTTGCGCTGGCGCTGCTTCTGACCAAGGGCTTAAAGGGAACCGGCGCATACCGGACCATTTTCTTTATGCCGAACCTGATCGGCGGTATCATCCTGGGTTATATCTGGCAGCTTTTACTGAACGGTATCCTGATTCATCTGGTGGGCGCGGACCTGACCTTCAAAGCCTCTTACGGGTATTTGGGTATCATTCTTTTGTATAACTGGCAGAAGATCGGTTATCTGATGATTATTTACATTGCGGGCATTCAGTCTGTTCCGGCGGATATGCTGGAGGCGGCCAAGATCGACGGAGCCAACTACTGGCAGATCCTGCGCAAGATTATTCTGCCCATGGTAATGTCCTCCATCACCATCTGTATGTTCCTGTCCCTGACGGACTGTTTCAAGATGTACGACCAGAACCTGGCGCTGACCGGGGGAGCACCGGCCAATCAGACGGCGATGCTGGCTCTGGATATCACCAATACCTATTACAACCGTGTGGGCTTTGCCGGTATCGGCCAGGCCAAGGCTGTTCTCTTCACGCTGCTGGTATTTGTGATTGCGCTGGTTCAGCTGAGAGTGACCAGATCCAAGGAGGTGGAATAGGATGCAGGAGAGAAGAAGAGCGGCAAATATCATTACCTATGTTGTGCTGACGGTTCTGGCCGTTGCGTTCCTTGTGCCGATTGCCCTGGTAATCATGAACTCTTTTAAGAACAAGCTGTATATCTCTGACCAGCCCTTTGCGCTGCCCGGGGAGGGAACCTTCGTAGGATTTTCCAATTACATTGAGGGTCTTACCAAGATCAAGTTCTGGAACAGTATCGGATATTCCCTGTTTATCACCGTATTTTCTGTGATTATCATTATCGTCTGCTGTTCCATGACCGCATGGTTTATCACCCGGGTGAAGGGCAAAATCAGCTCATTCCTATATTATCTGTTTGTGGCCAGCATGGTAGTGCCCTTCCAGATGGTGATGTACACCATGACCAAGACGGCGGATACGCTGCATCTGAACAACCTGGTGGGAATGCTGGTGCTGTATCTGGGCTTTGGCGCTCCCATGGCGGTATTTATGTTCTCCGGGTTTGTAAAGGGCGTGCCTATTGATCTGGAGGAGGCGGCACTGATCGACGGGTGCAATCCTATTTCCATGTTTACAAAGGTGATCTTCCCGATTTTAAAGCCTATTTCTATCACGGTGGCGATTCTGGATGCTATGTGGATTTGGAACGATTTTCAGCTTCCTTACCTGATTATCGGTACGAAGTACCGCACGGTGCCGGTGGCGATCCAGTACCTGAAAACCGGATATGGGTCCATCGATTACGGCCATCTGATGGCGGTGATTGTGGTGGCGCTGATTCCCATCGTTATTTTCTACTTCTGCTGTCAGAAATATATTATCGAGGGAATTGTGGACGGCGCTGTGAAGGGCTAAATCCGATAAAAAATGTGAAAAGAGGTATGAAAGATGAATGTAGACTATAATCCCCAGCTGGGCTATAGACGGACGCTCTATCCCGACACCTGCGATTTCCTGATTCGCCCCCTGTCCTGGAAGGAGGATGAGGAGGGCCTTCTGATTACGGCGGTTACCCGGATGGGAAGGCGGGCTGCGGTCCGGGTGACCTTTCTGACGGAAACCTCCTTCCGGCTTCGGATGATTCCGGAGGGCGTCCGGGAGGATGCGGGGAATCCCGTGCTTTTGCCGAAGGGAAGGCAATTGGGGGAGTTCCTGGAAAAAGAGGACCGGTATGAATACAGAACCAGCCGGCTGACGCTGCGTTTTTGCAGGGAATTCTGGGAACTGTCCGTGTATGAGGGGGAGCGCCTGCTGACAAAGGAGCAGGCCTTCGACACCAATGTGGACAACCGCTGGAAATATCTCCCCATCGGTTTTGAGGTTGACGGGCAGGGAAACTGCCGGGGAGTGCGGGAGACCATGGTGCTGTTTTCGGATGAGGCTTTTTGGGGCTTCGGCGAGAAATTTACCGGACTCAATAAGCGGGGACAGCTTTTGCACTGCTGGCAGAAGGACGCTCTTTCCACCAATACGGAGGATTCCTACAAGGCCCATCCTTTTTTCCTGAGCAGCAGGGGCTACGGGATTCTGTTAAATACCTATACCCGCTGTACCTTTGATATGGGCTGCTCCTCCCAGGTCAGTTATCAGATGGCCGCGGAGGACGGGGTATTGGATTATATTTTTCTCGCGGGAGGGGATCGGGACTACAGGGGAATCCTGCGGGAGTTCAGGGACCTGACAGGGCCGGTTCCGCTGATCCCCAAGTGGGCGTTCGGTTTTTGGATGTCCCGGTGCTCCTACCAGAACCGGCAGGAGATCGAGGACGTGGTAAACCGCTGTCTGGAGGAGGACATTCCCATCGATGTGATTCATATCGACGGATGGCAGCGGAAGGAAAATACCGGCACCTGGGAGTGGGATACGGATCGCTTCCCGGATCCGGAGGGGATGATCCGCTGGCTGGAGGAACGCCATGTGCATCTAAGCCTCTGGATTTATCCCTATCTGACGGAAGCGTCTCCGCTGTTTGCCGGGCTGGAGCAGAAGGGGTTTTTTGTAAAGAATACAAAGGGCGGCACCGCGCTGTTTAAGGCCATGGCGGATGCCGAATGCCGGTCAGCCTGTTTTGATTTCACCAATCCCCACTTTCTGGAATGGTATGAGGAGCGGGCGGCGAAGGTGCTGCGGATGGGAGTATCGGTGATCAAGACAGATTTCTCCGAGGCGGTGCCGGAGGACGCGGTGTACTGGGACGGCAGCAGCGGTGTGGAAGGACATAATAAAATTACCTACTTGTATGCCCGGACGATTTATGATTTAATGGATAAGTATGGCCGGAAAGAGAACAGGCTTCCGATGCTGTGGGGAAGGAGCGGCTATAGCGGCTCCCACCGGATCCCGGCGGCCTGGGCGGGGGATTCTTCCAGTGCGCTGAATAATCATGCGGCTATTCTGTGGGGCGGCTTAAGTCTGGCCATGTCCGGCGTGGCGTTCTGGGGCTTTGATATGGGCGGTTTTTATAATACGGCCGCCAATGGAAATGAGTGTCCGCCCACGGAGGAGGAATATCTGCGGTCTGTGGAGCTGGGCTTTTGGATGCCGCTGTCCAGGGCTCATGGAAAAACGCCCAGGGAACCCTGGCATTTTTCGGAGAATGCCCTGGAGATAGTGCGCAAATATGATCATATGAGGCACCGCATGGCCCCCTATCTTTACAGTGCGGCCTGTGAGAGCCATTTGGAGGGCGTGCCTATGCTGCGTCCCCTCTTGCTGGAATACCCAAAAGACCCGACGGCCAGATACCAGGAGTTAAGCTGCCTGCTGGGCGGCAGCCTACTGATTGCGCCTCCTTTTGACCGGAAGAGCTATGAAGTGTATCTGCCAAAGGGAAAATGGAAAGAGCTTGCCAGCGGGGAAATTTTCGATGGCGGAAGGTATGTGGAAGTTTCCCCGGGCCTGGAGGAGCTTCCGGTATTTCAGAGAGAAAATTCGATTCTTCCTCTTTTGCGGGAGGAGGATTGCCGCTTTGTGCCGGAGGGTGCATTCAGGCAGTTGGAAGTACAGTTATTTTATGACAGTGACATGGAGACAGTTTTTTATGATCAGGCGGAGGACGGCAGGGTGCGTGCCTTTTTCCTCCGGGCAGGGAGAGATCAGGAGGGCAGTCTGCGTGTAGAGACAAATATGGAGATTGCCAGGCTTACGGTGACGGCGAAGGAAGCTTTTGCCGCGGTTTATCTGAACGGAACGCTGCAGGAAGGAACTTTTGCCAGCATGCAATAGACGCCGCCGCGACAGCATGGCAAAGCATGTAAAAATACTGCGAACGGGAGGTAGGAATGTCAGAGATTACGATTAAGGATATAGCCAGAATCTGCGGGGTAGGTGTCAGCACGGTATCCCGGGCAATCAATAATCATCCGGATATTAATCCTGAAACCCGAAAGCAGATTCAGGCGGTTATTGAGCAGTACGGGTATATCCCCAACAACAGTGCGCGCAATTTAAAGCGTACGGAGTCAAACGGGGTGGCGATTCTGATTAAGGGCATCACCAATCCGCTGTTCAACGCCATGGTTAAGGTTTTTGACGAAAAAATGAAACGGTACAAGCTGTCTATGATTTTGCAGCATGTGAATTATGAGGAGGACGAGGTGGCCATCGCGCTGGAACTGATTAAGGAAAAGCGGCTGAAGGGGATTATTTTTCTCGGTTCCAATTATTATTATCCCCAGGGAGAGCTGAAAAAAATCAGCGTTCCTTTCGTGCTCAGTACCGTGGGAACTATTTTTGAGGACGAGGATTCCACCCGGTATTCTCATGTGACAGTGGATGATGTGCGGGAGAGCTATAAGGCTACAGAGTATCTGATTCATATGGGTCATGAGAAAATTGCCATTCTCTCAGCGGAGACAAGAGATTCTTCGGTGGGACGGCAGCGGATGCAGGGTTACCTGAAGGCATTGGAGGATCACCATATCGTGGAAAATCCGAAGCTGATCTGCCCGGTTTCTGATGAACTGGAGCATTATTCCATGGAAAATGGTTATCTGACGACCAAAAAGCTTCTGGACTCGAAGGAGGAGTTCACAGCGGTTTATGCCATGTCGGATATTATGGCGGTGGGGGCATACCGGGCGATTCTGGAAGCGGGCCTTCGTATTCCGGAGGACATTTCGGTGGTGGGCTTTGACGGAATTGAACTGGGAGACTATCTGCAGCCGAAGCTGACCACGCTGGCGCAGCCGGTGGAGCGGCTGGCCGACGCCACTTTTGAATTGCTGTACGATATGATAGAAGGCCGAAGCGGAGCCCAAAATCTGATTTACGAGGGTGAACTGGTGGAAAAGGAATCCGTGCGGCGTATAGAAGGGAAAGAACGGTCATGAAGAGAAAAGCAGGTGTTTTAATGCCGGTTACCAGTCTTCCGTCCCGATACGGAATTGGTTCTTTTTCCAGAGAGGCTTATGAGTTTGTGGATTTTCTGGAGGAGGCAGGGCAGACCTACTGGCAGATTCTGCCGCTGGGACAGACCGGTTACGGGGATTCGCCCTATCAGTCGGTATCTACCTTTGCCGGGAATCCGTATTTCATTGATCTGGACTGCTTTGTGGAGGCGGGCTATCTGGAAGAGGCAGACCTGGCGACAGTGGATTGGGGAGAGGATCCGGTCCGGGTGGATTATGAAAAAATTTACCGCAGCCGGTTTCGAATCCTGCGGAAGGCTTACGAGAACAGCCCTTTTGCCCTGGAACGGGAGGAAGATGGGCGGCGGGAACAGAAGGAGTTTGCGCAATTTATCGCCCGGGAAGAACAGTGGCTGGCGGATTACGCGCTTTACAGCGCCATAAAGAATGAATTTCAGGGGAAGGGCCTGGCGGAATGGGAAGAGGAGATCCGGCTGAGAGAACCGGGGGCTCTGAACTTCTACCGGGAAAAGCTGGCGGACGAGATCCGGTTTTATGAATTTCAGCAGTATTTCTTCCGCAGGCAGTGGCTGGACCTGAAAAGGTACGCCAATGAGAAGGGGATTCAGATCATCGGGGATATCCCGGTCTATGTGGCCTTTGACAGCGCTGATACCTGGGCTCATCCGGAGCTGTTCCAGCTGGATGAAAAGGGCTTTCCCACAGCGGTGGCCGGCTGTCCGCCGGATGGCTTTTCCGCCACCGGGCAGCTTTGGGGAAACCCGTTGTACCGCTGGGATTATCACCGGGATACCGGCTATGACTGGTGGATGAAACGGCTGGCGGCCTGCTTTGAGCTGTACGACGTGGTACGGATTGATCATTTCCGGGGGTTTGACGAGTATTTTGCGATTCCCTACGGCGATGCTACGGCAGAGCGGGGAGGCTGGAGGCCGGGCCCTGGCTATGATTTTATGCGGGCAATCAAAAAAAATCTGGGTGATAAGTCTATTATTGCGGAAGATTTGGGTTTTCTGACCCCCACAGTGCTGAAGCTGGTGAAGGAGTCCGGTTACCCCGGCATGAAGGTGATGCAGTTTGCTTTTGACAGCCGGGAGAAGGGAGACTACCTGCCTCACAATTATCCCTATAACTGTGTGGCTTACACCGGAACCCACGACAACGACACGATGGTGGGCTGGCTGGAGCATGTGGACAAGGAGGACCTTGCGTTTGCGAAAAAGTATCTGAATATTTGTACTGCAGAGAACCTGCACTGGATCTTTATCCGCCATACGCTGGCATCGGTGGCGGACACTGCCATCATTCCGATTCAGGACTATCTGGGACTGGGCTCCGAGGCCCGGATCAATACGCCTTCAGTGCTGGGCGGCAACTGGCAGTGGAGACTGCTGCCGGGACAACTGGACAAAGCGCTGGCAGAGCAGATGCTGGAGGCAGCCCATACATACGGGAGAGCGTAGATTGGCGCGTGTTTTGTTAAATAGTAGGACGCAGGAAGAGGCGGGCGCGCAGGGCCACAAGCATCTGGAAAATAACTCCGGATACCAAGAAAATCTAAGATGCAGCCGGACGAAA
>CAMNQN010000157.1 GCA_946549155.1 uncultured Lachnospiraceae bacterium
TTTCCTTTGTTATTTATTATTTACAATTTCCTGCTTTTTCTGCATATCATTCATCACATCATCCACCGTCTTCTCACCGGAGAAAATCCCCTGAACGCCCTGCTGCAGCACTGTCAGCACAGACGGATCGAAACGGGCAGTCCACTCATCGATGGCAGTTCCTTCCTCTGCCAGAGCGGTCCATTTATCCATCAGGTAGCCGCTGGAAACCACACCCTTGATATTGGACAGCGTGCCGGTCTCATCCGCATGAATCTGCGCATTTTCCGGACGGCTGTAAAATTCCAGGAACAATTTCGCCTCTTCCGGATGCTGGCTTCCGCTGTAAATACTGATGGCTCTCGCATCTGCGGAAACGGTAACATGGGAGGTCTCATCTCCGATGGCATCGGCGTTAAACATTACGCCAACCTCGAAGGGCGCTTCAAAGTTATCGGGATCACTGATTAACTCGCTTCCCCAGCTTCCAATGGACCACATGGCGGCTCCGCCCTGCAGGAATACCTGGAAGGCCTGGTCATAGCTCAGTCCAAGACTGTTGGGATCGTAATACGGTACAAACGCAGCTCCGCGCTCCATATCTGCCTTGATCTCCTCATTTTCATTCCACTTAATCTCGCCGGAAGCCAGCTTCGCGGCAAAGTCATCGGTGTTGCCGATGGTTCTCTTCATAGGGAATACCAGGAAATTGCAGATCCACAGATCCTTGAAGCCATCCACAAACGGTGTAACTCCATTTTCCGTGAGCACCTCACAGATATGGATCAAATCATCGTAGGTCTTTGCCGGCTCCAGGCCATACTCATCAAAGATGTCCTTGTTGTACCAGATACCATCCACTACGTTTTCATATCCAACATAGAAAACCTTATCGGTTCCCAGACGCCGCTGCTCGATCTCGTACAGAGTATCCGAGAAATTACTCAACCACTCTTCTCCCGTCAGCTCCAGGATCTGGCCTTCCTCCACCAGTGCCGGCATATTCTCCGGAAGGTTGGTGATAATATCCAGGTTCTCGCCGCCGGCCAGTCTTGTACGGAATACATCATTGTACTCGCTACTGCCCGGGAAGTTCTCATACTGTACCGTGATCCACGGATACTCCTCCTCAAACTTCTGAAGCACTGTATCTGAGAAAGTCATAAAGGAAATCAGTGATAAGGTTACCGGTTCATGCTCTTCCTCCGCAAAAGCCGTTGCTGAAGCCAGTGAGGTCAAAACCATTCCTCCTGCCAATGCCAGTGCCAATTTCTTTTTCATTCTAAGAATCCCCCTTGTCTTTTAGATATTTTGTTCAGTTCTTCCGTATCAAATCAATTTGATATATCTAATATTATCAGAGAAGCAAAAATCTGTCAATAATTTTAACGATAATTTATCGAAAATAATTATCGTTAAACCGTCTCTCTTTTACTTTAACGGTTCTGGCGGAAAATGTAAACGGAAATGTTTTCCGCCGGGGGAAATTCTGAATTTCACAGTAATTACTCAATTATCACCACCGGCCGGTCCGTCAGTGCAAGCTTCCTGCCCTGCACGGAAATCTCCTCCCCGGTAATCTGGTTTTTATAGACGCCATCCTCCAGCGGAACCGTGATCTCCTCCCGGGTAAGCTCCAGATTAAATATGCCCACCATTTTGCACTCCGGGCTTTCGTAAGCCGTCACCGACGTGTTCCGGTTTTCTCCGGCAATTTCCATTCGATAGCGTCCCTCTGTAACCACCGGCTCCTTTTTCAGCCGGGCCATCGTCCGTAGCAGCGTAAGAAAGGCTTCCTCCTTCTCCCAGGTGATCTTATCCTGTTCAAACAGGCTGGGCGTGTGATCGTTCAGCGTTTCCTGGCCATTGTACAGCAGGACAGTCCCCTTCAGCATATAGATCCAGGCGGTCCACATCTCCAGACGCCGCCGCTCTGGCAGATAATGCAGCGCCCGGGGCAGATCATGATTCTCCAGGCAGCGCAGCTTCACGTAATTTTCCGGATAGGTGGTCTCCTGCTGATTGATCTGCTCCAGATAATAGGAAAGCGGGATTTTCCCCTCGAAATATTCCTCGAACCATCCCCGGATATCATAATCATAAGTGATATCAAAGGCCTGAAACAACTCACTGTCGCTGGCGCAGTAAAATCCGTTCTGACGCAGCTCCCAGATAAAGCTCCGGTGCACAGATTCTGCCAGCCAGATCACCTCCGGATTCACCCGGGCCACCCGCTCTCTGGCCCTTTTCCAGAAGTCCACCGGAACCATGCTGGCCACATCGCAGCGGAAGCCGTCCACCCCCAGCCCGGCCCAGTAGCAGAGGCTGTCAATCTGATACTCCCACAGTTCTCTATTAGAATAGTCCAGATCCGCCACATCGGCCCATACGCCGGCCCTGTTTCCGCAGCTTCCGTCCTCTTTTTTATAGAAATATTCCGGATGCTCCTCCAGCAGCACGCTGTCCCAGGAGGTGTGATTGTACACCACGTCAATCATACACTTCATCCCGCACTCATGAATACGCCGGAGCAAATACTGAAAATCCTCCAGCGTTCCATATTCCGGGTTCACTTTTCGGTAATCCTGAATGGAATACGGGCACCCCAGGGTCCCCTTTTTATTTTTCTGTCCGATGGGATGGATGGGAAGGAACCATACAATATCCGTTCCCAGATCCCGGATGCGCTCCACATCCTCCGCCACCTCCAGGAAGGTTCCCTCCTTCCCATAATTTCTCACATAAACGCTGTAAATCAGCGCGCCTCTCAATTCTTTTCCTGTATTCGCCGCCATACCTTTGTCTCTCCTTTATCCCTTGGTGCTTCCCGCTGTCAATCCGCTCACCAGATAACGCTGCAGGAATATGAACAGCAGCGCGATGGGTACCGCAATCAGCAAGGACCCCGCCGCGAACTTGGTAAATTCCGAAGGCGCGCCGGAATTTCCAGCGCCGCCGCTGATCCAGGTCTGCAGGCCCACCGCCAGGGTCATATCCTTGGGATCACGGATAATCAGCTTCGCCATGATAAAGTCCTGCAGGGGCGTCATAAAGGCCCACAGGGCCTGCACGGCCAGAATCGGCAGGGCCAGCGGCATCACCACCCGAAAGAAGGTGGTAAATTTCCCCGCGCCGTCAATGTAGGCCGCCTCGTCCAGTTCCTTGGGAATATTGTCAAAATATCCCTTTACCAGATAAGTATTTGCCGGTATGGCCGTCCCCACATATATAGCAATCAGATATTGGTGGGGATATTTCTGCACCAGCCCCAGCAGCACGCCCAACGCATAGAATGCGATCATGGCGGAGGTTACCGGCAAAATCTGCAGTACCATAAAAGAGAGCAGCCCTACTTTCTTGAAGGAAAAATTGAATCTGGAAAATGCGTAGGCGGTAAAGCAGACCAGAATCACCTGCAGTACCATGGTCCACAGGGAAATCTTCATGGAATTAAAGAACCACAGCTTGTAATCGGAACCTTCCGCAAACAGGTCCCTATAATTATTCCAGGAGAATACCTTGGGAATCAGGGTGGAAGAAAACATGGTCTGTACTCCGTTAAAGGAAGAAAAAATGATCCAGAGAATCGGATAGATCACGATCACCGCCAGCACCAGCAAAAACAGGTACATGCCCACAATACGGGGCATTCCCTTCCATTTGATATTTTTCTTCTGTCTCATTCGCCTTTCCCTCCTTTAAACGAATCCGTCCGGATATACTGGGACAGCGCCACTGCCATGACAAACAGGGAAATGAACACGGTGATGGCGGCTGCCACGCCATAATCTCTGGCCACACTCTCCGTGGTAATCTTGTACACCCAGGACACTAGAATATCCGTGCCCCCCGCCAGCTGTCCGGAAACCGCAGGGCCGCCGCTGCTGAACAAATAGATAATATTG
Organism: uncultured Lachnospiraceae bacterium; assembly: GCA_946549155.1. Lineage (GTDB taxonomy): Bacteria > Bacillota > Clostridia > Lachnospirales > Lachnospiraceae > Merdiplasma. The sequence goes on from CAMNQN010000157.1 coordinate 3,885, forward strand.
AAATTGTTAAAGTTAAAGGTGTACTGCGTGATCAATACCGGAGCGATGGAGCTTAAAATCCAGGGCAGCGTAATTTTCTTAAACTGCTGAAATCTGGTAGCCCCGTCCACCTGGGCCGCCTCATACAGATCCCCCGGAATGGACTGCAGCACGCCGGTGGTCATCACCATAATATAGGGGAATCCCAGCCAGCCCTGCACCAGGATCAGCGCCAGCCTGCAGTAAAACACCTGGGTTTTCCAGGGAAGCGTGGACAGGCGCAAAAATGGAAGCAGCTTATCCAGGAACGGAATCACCTGGGTATTCATGGCGCCAAAGCTGTCGTTAAAGAATACGGAAAACATCAGCACTGACACAAAAGCCGGTATGGCCCAGGGCAGGATATAGACCGTCCTCCACAGCTTCTTCAGCTTCACTTCCTTCTGGTTGATCACCACTGCCGTCAGAATTCCCATAACGATGGTGAGGGTGGTGGCACACAAGGTCCACAGCAAGGTCCAGCCCAGCGTATAGACAAAGGTATTTCTCCACTGCTTCGCTGTAAACATCTCAATATAATTGCCAAGCCCGATCCATGCGAAGAGATTCTTCGGCGGCAGATGATTCACATTGTAGTTTGTAAAAGAAAACATGATGGTGATTACAATAGGAAATACCACCGCCAAAATCATCAGGGCGATTCCCGGGAACATAATCAAATAAGGGAAGCCTTTGTCCGCCGCCGCCCGGATTCCTGCCCGAAGGCCCCGGACCTCTTTCCCCTCGTCAATTCTGCGCCCCACTCTCCGGGCGTCCACAATATTGACGATATAAATCACAAGGCCCACCGCTGCCAGAAACAGGGAATAGGTTCCCTCCACCAGGAAAAACAGGGAATTGTCCTCCCCCTTTTCGGTTCCCAGCGTAAATAACCCAGATACCCCCCCCCTCCTTTATTGCCATATATTACCGTCTGAAAGGTGGCCAGCACATACGCCGTCACCAGCACAAAATACAGAACACCCTTCAGCCGCTGCCCGTTATAAAACTGTCCGCCTCCCGGTATGATCGAACACAGAGGCGCCAGCTTCTGATGCTGTTTTTTCTTATTTTCCATAACCTCACCCACCCTTGCTTCCAACTCCCAACAGGACTATTTTACAAAAAAGGCATACCCAAACCATTCCCTGGTCAAGGTATGCCTTGTCCTTCATTTCATAGGAGTTTTATGATATTATTTACTTGCTCATCGCTGCGATATTATCCTGCACCTGCTCCACCGCGGTGTCCATAACCGCCTGCGGATCTGCGTCGGCAGACGCCAGAGCGCCCATTGCCGCATGCAGCGGATCCCAGGTCTGATTTCCTTCCGGAATCTTAACCATGGGTACGCAGTAGCCGATCTGCTCATTAAACGCCTTGATAATCTCATTATCTTCGCTCTTCGTATCCAGGAAGTTCTGGTTGGTGGGAATATGACCAGTCATCGTGAAGAAATCCTCAGCATGCTCATTCTGCACCACAAATTCCATAAACGGAATAGCTAGGTCCGCCTTCTCAGAGAAGCCGCTGAGGGCCATGCCGTTAAATCCGGAGTAGTTCTTCACCACTTCGCCATTGGGCATAGCAAACATTTTGGCAATACCGTAATTGATACCGGCTTCCTCGATGGAGGGGATCACGCCTGTACCGTTCACCATCATACCCACTTTACCTTCACAGAACAGACCCAGCATCAGGTCTTCCGCGGAGTTTCTGTCTGCCATACCGGCAGGCATCATGCCAAACAGCTGCTGCACATAGCCTGCGCCCTCAACAGCGCCCTCATTGTTCAAGCCGATATCGCTGGGATCGGTATTATCATTTCCAAATACATAGCCGCCGCAGGCGAACAGAACGCCGGCGGAATAATAGCAGTTTCCAAGGCTCCACAGCAGTCCCAGAGAACCGTCGCCGCCATTGTCAAACTTCGGATCATTTACAATCTCCACCATCTCATCCCAGGTGGCAGGCGGTGTTTCCACCAGATCCTTATTGTAAATCAGCAGAGAGGTTCCCATGGTATCCGGAACCAGGTACAGATTATCCTCATAGGTACAGGCGTCCAATGCCGCCTCATTGATCAGCGCTCTGGTCTCCTCTGAAATCTCAATGGGAGCGAACAGTCCCTGGGCACTCTTATCTCCCACATCATTGTGCGGGCCGTAAAGAATATCCGGGCCGATGCCTGCAGGCCCGTCAATGGTGTGCTTATAATCTCCGTCCACCATATCGATACCGGTAACCAGAACCTCCACGCCGGTCTCCGCCTGGTGCTCCTCCGCCATTTTCTTCATGAACTCCTCACACTCAGGATTACACCAAACCGTAATGCTGTCACCCGCTTCCTCTGCGGCACATGTCATGGGCGTCATAACCATACACGCGGAAAGCACCATTGCCAAAATTTTTTTCATTACTTAAGTTCCTCCTTTCACATTTTCCCCACTGTCTTTCGCCTAGCTGTGGGCATTTCGCCGACTTTCTCATTAAATTCACTCTATTTTTTGTGAACCTTGTCCAGCCATTCTCAATTTTATCATTGTTAATCTACAAAGTCAACTATTTTATCGATAAATTTTCAATTTTTCTTTTGAAGATTATCAGGACGCAGGAAGAGACGGAGGCGGTTTTTTTCCGAATATTTGAAAATAATTTTGACTTCACCGGGTGGATGTAGTATATTAAGATGATACTATGTCATTCGGGTTCTGATTTCTATATTTTGAAATCTGAATTGACGATGCAGCTTTGAGAAATGGAGAATGTCAAAATGGTTAAGATCAAGGACATCGCAGAATACATGAATATCAGCGTCAGCACCGTGTATAAAGCCTTTAACGGCGCCTCCGATATCAGTGAAACCACCAGGGAACAGATTCTGGAAACCGCCCGCCAGATGGGCTACACAAAAGCCAGCCGCCGGCCGGCAGCGGATCGGCAGCTCTGTGTTTTTATTGAGCATCTGGAGGTTCCCCATGTCATTTACTATCTTTACGAGGTGATGCTGGCCTTCAAATCTTTGGCTGTCCGGAACGGGTATCAGGTTATCATCCACTCTGACAGCGATTACGACACCCTCACCTACAATGAGATTCTGGAGCAGAATCAATGCGCAGGCTGCCTGATTCTGGGACTGAACACCCAAAGCAAGCAGTATCAGCAGCTAAAAGATCTGCGCTACCCGGCGATTTTGGTGGATAACTTTGTCGACCATCCCAATATATCCTGCATTACCTCTGACAACTTAAAGGGCATAAGCCTGCTGGTCACCCATCTGGCTGACCTGGGCCATACAAAGATCGGCTTTGTTAACGGGGAAGCCGGAAGCGTAATCAGCGACGAACGCTTTGCCGGCTACGTAAACGGACTCACCATCAACCGCCTGACCTTTGATCCGGCATTGGTGCGCAGCGGTGATTTCACCGAAAAGTCCGGCGGCGAGTGCGCCCTGGATCTTGTAAAATCCGGTGCCACCGCCCTGATATGCGCCAGCGATGTGATGGCGATCGGGGCCATACGTACTCTGAAGGCGGAGGGCTACCGCATCCCGGAGGATATCAGCGTCACCGGTTTTGACGATATTTCCCTCTCCTCCTACATATCCCCTTCCCTGACCACCATCCGCATCAAAATTAAGGCGGTGGGGCATCAGGCGTTCCACTGTTTGCAGGATCTGCTGAACGGAGAAAAAAGCGTTCACATCATAGAGCCTGCCCATCTGATGGTGCGCCAGTCCACGGGATCTGTAAGAAAAAATGCGGAGGCACCTTCTGATCCGGAAAATAAATAGCATTTATCTGCCTTTCCTGGCAAGCTCCGGCTTTTTGTTGTACCTCCCGGTTATTACTGTTCAGGTGTTAATGTTCTTCGTGTTTTGTTAACTACCCGGACGCAGGATGAGGCGGGACGGCAGGGCCACAT
>CAMNQN010000158.1 GCA_946549155.1 uncultured Lachnospiraceae bacterium
CTGCCGACTCTCCCGAAATTAAAGAGCGGCTCCCTCTAAGTGTCTCTAACGTATCCTGCGCAATGTTTTTCAGATCGTTCTGCCCTTCCGCCCCTGTCTTATCCTGCTGCGTTCTGGCTGGCTTAACATAATCACGCCAAATGTAATATGCAAAGCAGTAAATATCTGGCTTGCATAAATGGATGCGAAGCCAAATATGAGTTTTACGATACAGGCCCGCTGCATTTATTGTAAGGCTAGCCAAAAAACAGCAGGAAGAGGCAGGCGCGCAGGGCCACAGGTATCTGGAAAATAATTCGGAGGATGCTTAGAAAATCTTAGATGGAGGCGGGCTAAAATTTCGGGAGAGTTGGCAGCCTTCCAGGCTGACAGCTCAGGGGTGCTGAGCTGGGAAATCATCAGGATTTCCCGGCGAACCGCCCCGGTGCCCGAAATTTTTGTCCGGCTGCATCTTAGATTTTCTTGGTATCCGGAGTTATTTTCCAGATACCTGCGGCCCTGCACGCCTGCCTCTTCCTGCGTCCTCTTGTTTAACAAAAGAACACTGGCACCTGAAATTAAAACGATACGAACATCAGTTTGTAAAGAAAAAATACTTGACATTCAGTAGAGCTTGGTGTATGCTATCCAAGGTGATGTCAGATGGAGAAATTTGTGCAGCAGACTTTGCTGTTTGACTTTTACGGAGAGCTGTTGACGGAGCATCAGCAGCAGATTTATGAGGATGTGGTCTGTAATGATATGTCCTGCAGCGAGGTGGCTGAGGAACAGGGTGTCAGCAGACAGGGCGTTCATGATCTGATTAAGCGGTGTAACCGGCAGCTGGAGGAGTATGAGGCGAAGCTTCATCTGGTGGAAAAGTTTCTGGATATTCAGGCGAAGGTCCGGCAGATGCGCCAGACGGTAACGATGGCTGCGGAGGAAGGACAGATGCCGGATGTGCAGGAGATCATCCGGATATCCGACGAGATTTTAGAGGAGTTGTGAGCATGGCTTTTGAAAGTTTATCTGAAAAACTGCAGAATGTGTTTAAAAGCCTTCGCGGAAAAGGACGGCTTACGGAGGCCGATGTAAAGACGGCTCTGAAGGAAGTCAAGATGGCTCTTCTGGAAGCGGATGTCAGTTTTAAAGTAGTAAAACAGTTCATCAGGGCAGTGCAGGAGAAAGCGATCGGGCAGGATGTGATGAACGGCCTGAATCCCGGACAGATGGTGATCAAGATCGTTCATGACGAGATGGTTTCTCTGATGGGATCGGAGACCACGGAGCTGGTGCTTAAGCCGGCAGGCGAGGTGACCGTCATTATGATGATGGGGCTTCAGGGAGCTGGAAAGACCACCACGGTGGCGAAGCTGGCCGGTAAGCTTAAGAGCAAGGGCCGCAGACCACTGCTGGCAGCCTGCGATGTGTACCGTCCGGCAGCGATTCAGCAGCTGCAGATCAACGGCGCGAAGCAGGGTGTGGAGGTATTTTCCCTGGGAGATAAGGAGAAGCCTGCGAATATTGCGAAAGCTGCGGTGGATCATGCGAAAAAGAACGGCCTGAATGTGGTGTTCCTGGATACGGCGGGACGGCTTCACGTGGATGAGGATATGATGAACGAGCTGCTGGAGATCAAAGCGGCAGTGACGGTGAATCAGTGTGTGCTGGTGGTGGACGCCATGACCGGTCAGGATGCGGTGAATGTGGCGGATATGTTTAACCAGAAGATCGGCATTGACGGCGTGATTCTGACGAAGCTGGACGGCGATTCCAGAGGCGGGGCAGCGCTTTCCATCAAGGCGACCTGTGGGAAACCCATTCTGTATGTGGGCATGGGTGAGAAGCTCAGTGACCTGGAGCAGTTCTATCCGGACCGGATGGCGTCCAGGATTTTGGGCATGGGCGATGTGATGACCCTGATTGAGAAGGCCCAGGAGAACATCGACGAGGAAAAAGCCAGAGCCATGGAGCAGAAGCTGAAGAAAGCCTCCTTCGGCTTTGACGATTATCTGGAAAGCATGAACCAGATGAAAAAGATGGGCGGCATTTCCAGTGTGCTGAGCATGATGCCCGGTATGGGCGGCGCGCAGATGAAGCAGATTGAGGACTCCATGGATGAGAAGCTGATGGCGCGGACGGAGGCGATTATCCTGTCCATGACACCGGCGGAGCGGGCGAATCCCGATATTTTAAATCCGTCCAGAAAACAGCGCATCGCGAAGGGCGCCTGTGTGGATATCGGCGAGGTGAACAAGCTGGTGAAGCAGTTTGACCAGAGCAGGAAGCTGATGAAGCAGTATGGCGGCATGATGAGCGGTAAAGGTGGTAAAAGAGGAAGATTTAAGCTTCCTTTTTAACATAAAATTCAGCGTAGAACCTAAGGGGAGGTGAAAAAAATGGCAGTAAAGATCAGATTGAGAAGAATGGGACAGAAGAAGGCTCCTTTCTATAGAATCGTTGTAGCTGATTCCAGATCTCCGAGAGATGGTAAGTGTATCGAAGAAATCGGCACTTACAATCCCAATACAGATCCCAGCGAATTCAAGGTTAATGAAGAGCTGGCTAAGAAATGGCTTGCGAATGGTGCTCAGCCGACCGAAGTTGTTGCTAAGCTTTTCAAGGTAGCAGGAATCGAGAAATAGGATAGAGGTGTGCAAAGGTGAAAGAGTTAGTGGAAGTAATTGCAAAGTCTCTAGTCGATAATCCGGAGGAAGTAGTTGTTACCGAAAAGGAAAATGAAAAGACACTTGTGGTTGAACTGAAGGTAGCGCCTACAGATATGGGCAAAGTTATCGGAAAGCAGGGCAGAATCGCCAAGGCGATTCGCTCCGTTGTGAAAGCTGCAGCATCAAAAGAAGATAAAAAGGTGATTGTAGATATATTACAGTAAATGTAGCTGAGCTTATGATCCCGGTGGAAGCATAGATTGCCACCGGGATTTTGTTAATAAAAAGGAGGGAAACCCATGGGCGATATGCTGCAGGTGGGTGCCATCACTGCCACCCATGGTCTGCGGGGGGAAGTGAAAGTTTTTCCCACTACGGACGATCCGAAACGGTACGATGATTTGAAAGAGGTATGGCTGGACACCGGAAAAGGGCTGAGGGAGCTTGAAGTGGAACGGGTCCGGTATTTTAAAAATCTGGTAATTGTGAAATTCAAGGGGCTGGACTGCATCGGGGATGTGGAGGGCTATGTGAAGAAACCGTTGTATGTGACCAGGGATCACGCGGTGAAACTGGAGGAGAACGAATATTTTGTGGCGGATCTGATTGGGCTGAAGGTGGTGGATGACACCGGGCGGCAGCTGGGGACGCTGAGCGATGTGCTGGCCACCGGAGCCAACGATGTATATGTGGTGACGGAAGGAAAACAGGAAATTTTGATTCCGGCCATTAAGCAGTGCATTTTGCAGGTGAATCTGGAGGAAGGCCTTATGACGGTCCATATTCTGGGAGGAATGCTATGAATTATCATGTGCTGACGCTGTTTCCGGAGATGATTGAGAGCGGTATGAATACCAGTATTATCGGACGGGCCATTGAAAAGGGACTGATCTCTCTGGAAGCTGTGAATATCCGGGATTATGCGGAGGAAAAGCGAAAGGGGAGGGTGGATGATTACCCCTACGGCGGCGGGGCTGGAATGGTGATGCAGCCGGAACCGGTGTATGCCGCCTATCAGGCGCTCTGTGAACGGATTGGAAAGCGGCCCCGGGTGATTTATTTAACCCCCCAGGGTCAGGTGTTTCGCCAGTCTTTGGCTCAGGAGCTGGCCGGGGAGGAAAACCTGGTATTTCTCTGCGGGCACTATGAGGGTATCGATGAGCGGGTGTTGGAGGAAATTGTCACGGATTATGTTTCCGTGGGGGATTACGTGCTCACCGGCGGTGAACTGCCGGCCATGGTGATGATGGACGCCATTTCCCGGATGGTCCCAGGGGTGCTGAACAATGAAGAATCCGCCCAGTTTGAGAGCTTCCAGGACAATCTTCTGGAATACCCTCAGTACAGCCGCCCGGAGGAATGGCGGGGAAAGAAGGTCCCGGCGGTGCTGCTTTCCGGTCATCACGGAAATGTGGATCAGTGGAGGCGGGAGCAGTCACTGAAGCGGACTCTGGAACGGAGGCCGGATTTGCTGGAAATTGCCGAGTTAAGTAATAAAGATCGAAAATATCTGGAACTTTTGCTTGCAAATGAAGAGGAAGCATGATAAAATAGTTTGCGTTGTGAGAAAGAGATGGTCCTCTGCTGCAGATTGCATTAAGAACATCCGAAAATATAAGGAGGAACACAATGAACGAGATTATCAGAAATATCGAAGCCGCTCAGATGAAAGCGGAAGCGCCGAAATTCAATGTGGGAGATACCGTTAAGGTATACGCCAAGATCAAAGAGGGAAACCGGGAACGTGTACAGGTATTTGAAGGCGTTGTCCTGAAGAAGCAGGGCGGCAGCAACAGAGAGACCTTTACCGTAAGAAAGAATTCCAATGGTATCGGCGTAGAGAAGACCTGGCCGCTGCACTCCCCCACGATTGAGAAAGTGGAAGTGGTTCGGCATGGTAAAGTAAGACGTGCGAAACTGAATTACTTAAGAGGCCGTGTTGGCAAGAGCGCGAAGGTAAAAGAGTTAGTAAAATAATTTAACTGCTAAGAGGGACAAATACATTGTATTTTGTCCCTTTTTTTGATAGGATAGAAAACAGGACTAAGATTTTATGAGGAACGGGTATGTTTAAAAATAAGAGGAAGCAAGAGGTTTTGGAGCCTTATACAAATGGAAGCAGGCGGACGCCCAGGGAGCAGCGGCGGATGGAAGCTAAGATACAGCGGCCCCGGCGGAAAAAGTCCATTCCCCGGGTGGTGTTTGGATGGACCTTTCAGATTTTGATTGTGATTATGTTTGCCTACGTAATCGTCTATTTCTTCGGGCAGTCCCGGACGAATGTGGGGCAGTCCATGGACGTGACCCTTTCCGGCGGGGATACGGTTCTGATTAATGTGATGGCCTATCAGCTGGGAGGACCGAAGCGGGGAGATATTATTTCCTTTAAGCCCAACGGCAGCGAGAGCAGCCATTCTAATATCAAGCGGGTGATCGGGCTGCCGGGGGAGACTGTGCAGATTATCGAAGGGATGATTTATATTGACGGGAAGGTTTATCTGGAACAGAAAAACTATCCCGCCATTACCAATCCGGGCATGGCATCAGAGCCCATAACCCTGGGCGGGAATGAATACTTTGTGCTGGGAGATAACCGGAACAACAGCGAGGACAGCCGGTTCGCGGATATTGGACTGGTGGAATCCGCCTCCGTCGAGGGGAAGGTGTGGTTTGTGCTCAGCCCCGGTGAACACAGAGGATTTGTAGAGTAAGCGGGCAGAGCGGAAAACGGATAAAAGACAGAAGCGGCGGGAGCGCAAGGCTTCCTGACAGAGAAAGAAAAAAGACGAGGTGACGTATGAATTATCAGTGGTATCCAGGCCATATGACAAAGGCCAGACGTATGATGCAGGAGGATATGAAACTGATTGATCTGGTGATCGAGCTGATTGATGCCCGTATCCCCCTCTCCAGCCGGAATCCGGATATTGATGAGCTGGGGAAAGGCAAGGCAAGAATGATTCTTCTTAATAAGGCGGATCTGGCGGATGAGCGTCAGAATGCTGCCTGGATGGAATATTTTGAGGGCCTTGGTTATTTTGCGACAAAGCTGAATTCCCGAACGGGAGCGGGTCTGAAATCGATCCAGCCTCTGATCCATCAGGCATGCAGAGAAAAGATTGAGCGGGACCGGAAACGGGGAATTATAAACCGTCCCGTGCGGGCTATGGTTGTGGGCATCCCCAATGTAGGCAAATCCACCTTCATCAATTCCCTGGCGGGGAAGGCCTGTGCCAAGACCGGCAATAAGCCGGGAGTGACGAAGGGAAAGCAGTGGATCCGCTTAAATAAAACGGTGGAGCTGTTGGACACGCCGGGGATTCTGTGGCCCAAATTTGAGGATCAGACCGTAGGGCTGAAGCTGGCGCTGGTGGGGTCCATGAAAGATGAATTGCTGAATGCGGAGGAATTGACCCTATGGCTGCTGCATTATCTGAAGGAGGCGTATCCCGGCTGGCTTACAAAGCGCTACAGTGTATCGGAGGAAGCCGGGGAGCCGGAGCTGCTGGTGATGGTGGCAGAGAACCGTTCCTGTAAACAAAAGGGCGGCGAACCGGATTTAGCCAAGGCAGCGGCGCTTTTGCTGGATGATTTCCGCAGTGGGCGTCTGGGGCGCATTACCCTGGAAGCGCCGGAAAAATAGAAAGTGGTGGAGTTTTGAGAAAAAAGGAAAAAAGGCGGAGAAGTCTGCTGGGGGAGGCTGTCAGCTGGACTCTCTACATTTTGATTATATTGGTGGCTACTTTTCTGATCGTACGGTTTGTGGGGCAGAGGACCACTGTAAACGGTGTGTCCATGTACCCTACGCTGGAGGATGGGGATAGCCTGATTGTGGATAAGATTACGTACAAATTTTCCGATCCTCAGAGGTTCGATATTGTGGTATTCCCGTTCCAGTATCAGGAGGATACCTACTATATAAAACGGGTGATTGGGCTGCCGGGAGAGACGGTTCAGATTTCCGGGGGTATCATCTATATCAACGGGCAGCCGCTGCAGGAGAAAAACCTCCGGGAGCCTATCGGGAAGGGCGGCCTGGCTGCCGATCCCATCACACTGGGAGAGAACGAGTATTTTGTGCTGGGAGATAACCGAAATAACAGTTCCGACAGCCGGGAGCCCAGTGTGGGGAATGTGTCTAAGAGCAGCATTATCGGAAAAGCCCGGCTTCGAATTTGGCCGCTGTCAAGATTTGGGTTTGTGAACTGAGTCACATTTTTACAGGAGAAGAACAGATGGCGAAAAGCATAGGAGAGATCAAGGAAGAGTTTGCGCAGGCAAAGGAGTACCAGTGGCTGGAGCTGATAGAAAAGTACCGGGAGGATCCCAGGGCCGGAGTGGAGCGTCTGATTCAAAAGTGCGAAAAACAGATGGAGAAGCTGTGTGCGGAACGGGAACGCCTGGAGGGAATGCGGAAGTTCGAGCGGGAATATGAGCATCTGGGCTATGTCTGCGGCATTGACGAGGCGGGACGGGGACCGCTGGCGGGACCGGTGGTAGCCGGCGCGGTGATATTGCCGCCGGACTGCGAGATTCTCTATCTCAATGATTCCAAGCAGCTGACGGAAATGCGCAGGGAAGAGTTGTATGAGGAAATCCGGGAGAAAGCGGTGGCAGTGGGGGTGGGAATCATCGGACCCAGAAGAATCGACGAGATTAATATTCTCCAGGCCACCTACGAGGCCATGTGTGAGGCCATCGGGAAGCTGGCGGTGATGCCTCAGATTCTGCTCAACGACGCGGTGACGATCCCCCAGGTAAAAATCCCCCAGGTACCAATCATTAAGGGGGACGCCAAAAGCCTGTCCATTGCGGCAGCCAGCGTTATCGCCAAGGTAACCAGGGACCGGATGATGCGGGAGTACGACGACCTGATGCCGGAATACGGCTTCGCGTCCCACAAAGGGTACGGTTCCGCAGCGCATATCGCCGCCATCAAAAAGTATGGGCCGTCACCCATACACAGGGCGACTTTTATTAAAAATTTTGTATAGCAGAAGATATCCGCGTGCATTCAGGCGTCAAGGCTCTTCGTGTTTTGTTAATTGGCAGGACGCAGGAAAAGACGGGGCCGGGCGGGCA
>CAMNQN010000159.1 GCA_946549155.1 uncultured Lachnospiraceae bacterium
AGCTGGGAAATCATCAGGATTTCCCGGCGAACCGCCCCGGTGCCCGAAATTTTCGTCCGACTGCATCTTAGATTTTCTTGGTATCCGGAGTTATTTTCCAGATGCCTGTGGCCCTGTGCGCCCGCCTCTTCCTGCGTCCGGGTAGTTAACAAAACACGAAGAGCATTTACCCGAACAGTAACCGTCAGCTTCCTCCCTTCCCTTATTTTCCGGAATGCTTTTGCTTGTCATCCCGTCCGTTTCATTTTATAATAGAACTATGAAAAAATATACAACCAAACGTACCTCCTGGTACAAATTAGACTTATCCGCCAATGTATATCCTACCTTGCAGCGGAAAAATTTTTCCAGTGTGTACCGTATCAGCGTCACACTGAAGGAACCCATACAGCCGGACCTGCTGCAGCAGGCCGTTGACCGGACGCTTCCGCGCTTCCCCACCTTTAAGACAGCGCTGCGGCGGGGGCTTTTTTGGCGTTACCTGGAGCCCAACAGTCGGCCTGGCCCCTTTGTGCGGCCCGATATTCAAAATCCCTGTATGCCCATGGATTTCCGTTCCGACGGCCGTTACCTGATCCGCATTTATTATTATCAGAAACGGATTTCCCTGGAGGTCTTTCACTCCCTCTCCGACGGCAACGGCGCGCTGTGCCTGCTGCGCACCATCGTGGCCGTCTACCTGCGGCTGCAGGGACATGAAATCCCGGACGGCTGCGGCGTTTTGAATCTAGATGAGGAGCCCTCCCCCGGAGAGCTGGAGGACGCATACCTGAAATACGCCACCTCCAAATTTTGTCCGCCCAGACGGCAGGGACGGGCCTATCGGGTACGGGGAACCCCGGAACCGCTGCACACCTTAAATATCATCTGCGGTGTGATTCCTGTGGACCGGCTGCTTGCCGTTACCCGGCAATACAAGGTATCCGTCACCGAGTACCTGAACGCGGTCCTTCTGTACGCCCTGCTGAAGAAACAGGCGGCGGACGGCGTATTTCGGGAAAAGCCTCTGAAGCTGGCCATGCCGGTAAACCTGCGGAATTTTTTTCCTTCGGAAACACTGCGAAACTTTATTACCATGGTATACCCCTCCATTGACCCCCGGATGGGCGATTATTCCTTCCAGGATATTCTCACCCAGGTACACCACTATATGCGCTATTACATCAACGATAAATTTCTCAACGCCGACATTACCACCAACGCCATCACCCAGCAAAATCCGCTGATCCGCATTATTCCGCTGTTTATCAAGGATTTCGTGGTAAAGCGTTTTTACATCCGGGTACAGGACTGCCAGTCCAGCGCCGGGCTGACTAATCTGGGAATCATCACCCTCTCTGAGGAGATGCAGAAATATGTGGACCGCTTCGACGTTCTGATGGGCCATCCCTTCTCCGCCCGGACAAACTGCGCCATCATCAGCTACCAAAACACGCTGACTGTGAACTTTGCCAGCTGCATCAAGGAAACCGATGTGGAGCGCAATTTTTTCCGAAAGCTGGTACAGGATGGAATTCCGGTAAAAATTGAGACAAATCGAAACATGTAGATAGGAGAAATCGCTATGTCATACTGTGTAAACTGCGGCGTGGAGCTGGAGCAAACCTGCCGGAGCTGTCCGCTGTGCGGCACCCCGGTGTACAACCCGGCTCAGCCCATAAACCCTGACACCGCCCCACCTTTCCCCGCCCGCCGCGGAACCGCTGAACAGGCCAGCCGGAAGGAATTTATCATCTTAATGAGTATCATCTGTGCAACGGTGTCCATCGTCTGCTATATCCTGAATCACTGGATCTTTTCCCGAACCCGGTGGTCTGTCTATGTCATCGGACTGAGCATCCTGCTTTGGATTTTCCTGCTGCCGGTGTTTTTCCCGAAGCAGATCCGGGCCTGGATGAGCATTCTGTCCGACGGCTTGAGCATCGCCGCCTACCTGTTCGTCATCTCCCGGCTGCATCCCGGGAATGGCTGGTACCCGGACATTGCGGTACCCATCATTGGGCTGGGGCTTATCCTGATTTTGAATTACTATTTCTTTTCTCTGAGGCGGAAAAGCTCCCTGATCACCAGAACTGCCATCCTCTTCGGCAGTCTGGGCGCGCTGTGCGTCGCCATTGAGCTGCTGATTCATCTGCATTACGGACGGCCGCTGCATCTCTCCTGGTCTGCCATCGTACTGACCTGCTGCATAGCCATCGATGTAATCCTGGTCTCCATCTGCCTCCTGCATGGAGTGCGGGAGGAACTGAGACGGAGAATGCACTTCTAAGGAAACGCTTTCATCCGCGTTTCCTTAATCCTCCTTTATGGCCTCATGCAGGGCCCGTGCCGCCGCCACCGGATCCTTGGCATGGGTAATGCCCCCACCCACAATAATCACCTCCGGGTGATAAGCCTTGTAAGCGTCGATGGTTTCCAGGTTGATTCCTCCGGCCACAGACACTTTGGCGGTTTTCACACAGGAGCGCATCACCTTCAGATCATCCAGCGGGGTCCTGCCTGCCGCCTGCTGGTCCACCCCCACATGCACCGATACAAAATGGGCCCCCAGTTCCTCCATTTTCGCGATCCGCTCTTCCAGACCGGCCACGCAGATCATATCCACCACCACCTGAGCGCCGTAAGCCTTCGCCGCGTCCACGCATCCCTTGACGGTCAGATTATCCGTCACTCCCAGCACAGTAATGTAATCCGCTCCCGCCTTCAGAGCCTCCTCCGCTTCAAAGTACCCGGCATCCATAATCTTCAGATCCGCCAGTACCTCCAGCCCGGGGAAACGCTCCTTCATCCGGCGCACTGGTTCCATGCCGTACTGAATCACCATGGGAGTCCCCACTTCCACAATGTCCACATAATCCTGAACCTTTTCCACCTGGTCTATCGCTTCCTCCAGCGCAATATCATCCAAAGCCATCTGTAATTTCATTTTTTCCTTCTCCTCCCTCATTCCCGTAAACTTCACACAATAAACCACATCCAATGACTACGCCTCTGCCCAGGCTTTATCTCCTGCAGGGCAGTCCTTGAATGGTCTGCTATGCCATTATTCTATCACAGGTCCGCCTCTTTTCCTACCACAAAACAAAAAAGCCCGGAGTGGGCAGTTCAGGTGCCAATGTTCTTCGTGTTTTGTTAATAGGAGGACGCAGAAAAAGGCGGACGCACAGGGCCACAAGCATCTGGAAAATAACTCCGGATGCTTGTGGCCCTGCGCGCCCGCCTCTTCCTGCGTCCTCCTAATTATTTACCAAAACCCAAAGACCATCGGCTCCCGATTAAGAGAGCCCGTTATCCCTCGATGGCAATGTATTTGTTTTCTTCCATCTCCGGCTTTCTTGTCTCGGTCTTCGGAATGCTCAGTTTCAATACCCCGCTCTCATACTTTGCGTGGATGTCTTCCTGCTTTACCTCCTCGCCGACATAGAAGGACCGGCTCATGCTTCCCGCATAGCGCTCCCTGCGGACGAATCTGCCTGTTTTCTTTTCCTTCTCGTCCTTGTCAAGCCCCTTCGCCGCACTGATCACCAGATAACCGTCTTTCAGTTCCAGGGAAAGTTCGTCTTTCTTAAAGCCAGGCAGATCAATATCCACTTCATAGTGGTCATCATGCTCCTGCACATCCGTCTTCATCATATTCGCCGCATGGCGTCCGTACAGCTTCCGCTCTGCTTTGCGCATCGCTGTATCGTCAAACGACGGAAAATCGAAAAAATCATCAAAGAAATCGTCAAATAAGTTTTCTCCAAAAATACTAGGTGTCATCATAAGTCATCGCTCCTTTTCCAAATTAAAAACAATCTGTTAACCGGAACTGGGGATGATTGGGAAGAAAACGAAACCCTTTACCGGTTCCTTTCTTTCCTCTTCCTTTGTTCTATCTGTGTTATAACACTTATTTTAGTACTCGTCAAGTGGGAGTGCTAATGATTTTTGTGAAATATTTGTGTACTCTACCGTATTTTCCTCACGTCTTGCCTTTGGGGAAGTGTTTTTGTAAGGAGAAGCGCGTAAGCAGCCGTAATTACAACCAGTATTAACTGGAAAATGATACGCTTTTCTACTGTCAATCCTGTTTCATTTGCAAAAACATTTGTAATGTTAATAATAGAATGAGTAATCATACAGGGCAGCAAACTACCGCCGCGATAATAAAGAATGACAAACAGAAAACCAATCGCAATCGCTCCTATCATTTGAAACAAGTTTTCCGTCAACTCCATACCGCTTCCATTTACCAGGTTTAGCGAATGTCCCAAGCCAAAGGTAACGCTCGAAATGACAATCGCCGTTTTTGCATTGTCCTTTGCAATCGCCCGAAAAAGAAATCCCCGAAAAATTACTTCTTCTACAAATCCAACGCAAAGCATACACACTATGTAGCAGGCAGTACCTGCTAAGTTTAAATTAAGTGCAATTCCGTTCCAAAAGTTTGTCGTAGCTAAAATGACCAGAGGAATATAGAAAAGAAAGCGGCTGGCCGATACCGGAGATTTGCAAAGCCCATATTGTTTTTGTAATTTATTTTTCCAGATAAAGGCGAAAAGAAGAATTGCCTGTAATACGCAGAAAACAGCACTCGCACCATATGGAACCCCGATTTTTTCGTTCAATGGATTGGCCAGGGATTGCAAAACGCAGTAAATCACGATCCAGGCAATCGCAAAGGTCAGTTCGTTTTTCTCATATAACTTTTTCACTTCATTTCCTCCTGTATGGCTAATACTGCACCTTAGTATACGCGCCAGAGCCGGACTGTTTTCAAAACACGCCGCTCCGGGCCATACCGTTCTTTCAATTTCCGGTGGAAGGGTAATCGTCTCTTTCCACATCTCCTTAACTTTTTCCCTTCCTGCATCAAGGAGCTATTTTTTTGCAGCCGCTGCCTCCCGCTGACGGCAGATCTCCTCCCAGCTTGGCATCCCGGAAAGCATATGGGCAAACTCCCGCATTGCATTGGGAATATCGATGCACTGAGGACAAATTTTTGCGCATTTTCCGCAGCCAATACAGGCTTGCGGCCGTTTCTTCTCCGGTAAAGCATCCAGACGCATGGAAACATTGAGATTGGGTGCAAATCGAAGTTCATTATAAGCTGCCAGCAGCATGGGAATGTCCAATCCCATCGGGCAGCCGTCACAGCAGTACCTACAGGCAGTACAGGGAACAGAGTTTTTCATGCCCTCCGCAATTTCCAGCAGCATCGCCTCCTCCCCGGCCGTCAGGGGCTTCCTTGTCTCAAATGTGCTTACGTTTTCCCTCATTTGTTCCATATTCGACATCCCGCTGAGTATCATCTGTACATTCGGAAGCCCCTGCAGAAAGCGAAACGCCCATGCGGGAATGCCCTCCTCCGGTCTGGCCTTTTGCAGCCGCTCCTCCCTGTCCGCCTCCAGCTTGGCAAGCCGTCCGCCGCGTACTGGTTCCATCACCCATACCAGAATACCCCTTTGGGTAAGCAGCTCATATTTTTCCTTTGCATTCTGCAGTGTCCAGTCCAGATAATTCAGTTGAATCTGGCAAAATTCCATTTCATCCCCATAAAGGTTTAAGAACTCTGTCAAGTTATTTACGCTGCCATGGCTGGAAAAACCCAGATGACGGATTCTTCCCTTCCGTTTTTGTTCCAGAAAATAATCCACGATTCCCCAGCGCGGATCTGTATAGGTCTGAATCGAGTTTTCATAAACATTGTGCAGCAGATAAAAATCAAAATATTCCACCCCGCATTTTTCCAGCTGTTCTTCAAACACAGCGGCCGGATCGTAGCTTTTGCTGATCTGATGCCCCGGGTACTTTGTCGCCAGATAAAATTGTTCCCTTGGATATTTTTTGAGTGCCCTGCCAATAACGCGCTCAGACTCTCCGCCGTGATAGGGATAGGCCGTATCAAAATAATTTACGCCATGGGAAAGGGCGTATTCCACCATCTCTCCCACTTGCGCCTCATCCACAGGTTCGCCCGGCTCCCCGGAAAGCTGCGGCAGCCTCATTGTTCCAAAACCCAGCAGGGATAATTTCAATCCCTGAAAATCAGTATAAATCATGTTTTCTTCCTTTCCTCTGCTATATAGGATAATCCATCGGTATTCGTTTGATAAGATTATATCAGGCGGTTGTAACTACCGGTCAAGAGAATTTGGAAAAGTTTGAAATACAAATATTATCTTTTGGTCTGTATATATTGTATTACTGGTTGAGGCTGCAGGCAAATACTTCGTTTACATAGTGGGGGATGCCTGGGAGGTATGATTATTTGATGCCATCCAATGGCAAATTTGGCAAGGTAAGGGTTCTCTGTCCGTCACGCCCCTTATTCTTATAGGACGGAATATGTTTTTGTATAGGATATGCCAACAGTGGCAGAACCCCTAAACAAAATAAGCTGAGTACATACATAAATGCAGACTGAAATATTTCGGGTATTAAAATAAAGAAAACAGTCAACATAACTACTGCAATAATTGGTGCGACCGTTATTTTACGAATTGTCAAGTAAAATTTATCCATGCTTCCCTCCTGATCTCATAAGGCTCTCCTCATTGTTGACAAACTCCTATATTCTGTTAAAATAATATGAAGCAACTGTATCACATAAAGGCTTGTCCAACAAGATATGGACATGAAACAAAAAAGTTTATATTGTATCAGAATATGGAAGCGGAGGAAATATGGATAAACGAAAAGAAGCGAATATGCGTGTGAAGAACAACATAACGAAAGCATTGTTTCATTTACTGCATGAAAAAAGTTTCTCAGATATTTCCATTTCAGAACTGATCCGGACTGCCGGTGTTGCGAGGATATCCTTCTACCGAAATTATAATTCTAAAGAAGATGTGCTGGTGACATTAATAGAAGATGTTTTGGAAAATTTCAGGGATACCATTGATTTGGATGAGACAGACTACTACATTTATGAGAATATATACAAAAGCTTTGAGTATTTTGAGGAATATGGGAATTTTGTGCTGGATCTATATCAATTTGGCTATGGCTCCATACTATTAGAAAAGCTAAATCGGTTTCATGAAGAGATCGCTGGAACCATGCCAAATGGTTCTATTGAAAGATATAAATTGTACATGTATATAGGGGCCTTATTTAATACAGCAATTATGTGGCTTCAAAATGGGAAAAAAGAAGATGTGGGGAGTATTGCGGGGATATTCTGTACAATGTGCGGCATTTCCTACATGAAATAATATCCTTCAAAAAGCACACAGTCCGTCGGAACCGGCAATCCGGGAATGGCGAATGTAACGTCACAGATGAAGAAAAAACAGGGATTTCTGGCAGACCTTAGCAAAAGAAAAAGCCCCGAAAATGCCGCATTTTCGGGACTTTTTGATATTTTTATCGTTTGCTGAACTGCGGAGCGCGACGGGCTGCTTTGAGACCGTACTTCTTACGCTCTTTCATACGCGGATCACGCGTCAGGAAACCTGCGGCTTTCAGTGTCGGTCTGTATTCCGCATCTGCCTGAAGCAGGGCTCTGGAAATGCCGTGCCGGATAGCGCCAGCCTGTCCGGTGGTGCCGCCGCCGTGTACATTTACCAGCACATCAAACTTGTCGGTGTTCTCGGTCGCTACCAACGGCTGACGAACGATGGTTTTCAAGGTCTCCAGACCGAAATAATCGTCAATATCTCTTTTATTAATGGTGACTTTTCCAGTACCCGGTACCAGATAAACAC
>CAMNQN010000160.1 GCA_946549155.1 uncultured Lachnospiraceae bacterium
GCGCCCCTGAGCTGTCAGCCTTGAGGGCTGCCAGCTCTCCCGAAATTTTCGCCCGTCTCCATCTAAGATTTTCTATGGTATCCTCCGAATTATTTTCCAGATGCTTGTGGCCCTGCGCGCCTGCCTCTTCCTGCGTCCTCCTGTTTAACAAAACACAAACAGCAATGAAATATTGACGAACAAGAGGGTCCGGATGTGAAAAAATTTGACATGCTTTTTTCTCTGTGATAAGGTGAAACAAGGAAAAGCGTAACGATACTATAAATGAGAAAGGGAAGTAACAGCACGCCCATGGGAACTGTTACGAAGGTAATCCAAGAGTGAGCATGACAGAAAAAATCCCCTTCGTCCACCTTCACGTCCACACGGAGTACAGTCTTCTGGACGGCTCTAATAAGATCAGCGAGTATGTGGCCCGGGTAAAAGAGATGGGGATGAACAGTGCGGCGATTACGGATCACGGCGTGATGTACGGCGTGATTGATTTTTACCGGGCGGCCAGGGAGGCGGGGATCAATCCGATTCTGGGCTGTGAGGTGTATGTGGCTCCCGGTTCCCGGTTTGACAGAGAGACGGGCAGGGCCAACGGCGATGACCGGTACTATCACCTGGTGCTTCTGGCAGAAAACAACCAGGGCTATGCTAATCTGATGAAAATTGTATCCAAGGGCTTTGTGGATGGCTTTTACTATAAGCCCCGGGTGGATCTGGAGGTGCTGGAACAGTACCATCAGGGAATTATTGCCTTAAGCGCCTGCCTGGCGGGGGAGATTCCCCGCAACCTGGTGCGGGGCTTTTATGAGGAGGCCAGAGAGGCCGCATTAAGATATGAAGGGATTTTCGGGAAGGAAAATTTCTTCCTGGAGCTGCAGGATCATGGCATTCCGGAGCAGCGTCTGGTGAATCAGCAGCTGGTGCGTATGAGCCGGGAACTGGGGATTGGGCTGGTGGCCACCAATGATGTGCACTACACCTACGATACGGACGCGGCTTCCCACGACATTCTGCTGTGTATCCAGACGGGCAAAAAGCTGGCGGATGAGGACCGGATGCGCTATGAGGGCGGCCAGTATTACGTGAAATCCCCGGAGGAGATGCTGGAACTGTTTCCGAACCTGCCGGAGGCCCTGGAAAATACGCAGAAAATCGCGGACCGATGCCATGTGGAGATTGAGTTTGGCGTCACGAAGCTGCCGAAATTCGATGTGCCGGAGGGGTATACCGCCTGGGACTACTTAAACAAGCTGTGTTTTGAGGGGCTCGGGCAGCGCTATCAGCCGGTGACGGAGGAGCTGAAGAACCGGCTTGACTACGAGCTGGGAGTTATTAAAACCATGGGGTATGTGGATTACTTCCTGATCGTATGGGATTTTATCCGCTACGCCAGGGACAATGATATTATGGTGGGGCCGGGCCGGGGCTCCGCTGCAGGCAGTCTTGTGGCCTACACCCTGGGCATTACCAAGCTGGATCCCATTAAATACAATCTTCTGTTTGAGCGTTTTCTAAATCCGGAGCGGGTGTCCATGCCGGATATTGACGTGGATTTCTGCTTTGAGCGCAGGCAGGAGGTTATCGATTATGTGGTGCGCAAATACGGGAAGGACCGGGTGGTGCAGATCGTCACCTTCGGTACCCTGGCGGCCCGCGGTGTGATCCGGGATGTGGGCCGCGTCATGGATCTGCCCTATGCGCTGTGCGACACCATCGCCAAAATGGTGCCCAATGAACTGAATATTACCATTGACAAGGCACTGAAAATGAGCCAGGAGCTGCGCACGATGTACGAGACGGACCAGCAGATCCGCACGCTGATTGATATGGCGAAGCGTCTGGAAGGGCTGCCCCGCCATACCTCCATGCACGCGGCGGGGGTGGTGATCAGCCAGAAGTCGGTGGATGAATATGTGCCTTTATCCAGGGCTTCCGACGGCTCCATCACCACACAGTTCACCATGACCACGCTGGAGGAGCTGGGCCTGCTGAAGATGGATTTTCTGGGCCTGCGTACCCTGACGGTGATTCAGAATGCGGTGAAGCTGGCGGAGAAGAGCAGTGGGAAAACCATTGATATGGACAAAATAGATTACGATGACAAGGCGGTGCTCGCTTCCCTGGGAACAGGCAAGACGGACGGCGTGTTCCAGCTGGAAAGTGCGGGAATGAAGAACTTCATGAAGGAGTTAAAGCCCCAGAGCCTGGAGGATGTGATAGCAGGCATTTCCCTGTACCGTCCCGGCCCCATGGATTTTATTCCTCAGTATATCCGGGGAAAGAATCACCCGGAGACCATCACTTACGATTGCCCGCAGCTGGAGCCCATTCTGGAGCCCACCTACGGCTGTATTGTCTACCAGGAGCAGGTGATGCAGATTGTGCGGGATTTAGGCGGCTATACCCTGGGCCGCAGCGACCTGGTACGCCGGGCCATGTCCAAGAAAAAAGCCGCGGTGATGGCGAAGGAGCGCCAGAATTTTGTCTACGGAAATGAGGAGGAGCAGGTGCCCGGCTGCATTTCCAACGGTATCAGCGAGCAGGTGGCAAATAAAATCTATGATGATATGACGGACTTCGCCAAATACGCCTTCAATAAGTCCCACGCGGCAGCCTACGCGGTGGTGTCCTATCAGACCGCCTGGCTGAAATATTACTATCCGGTGGAATTTATGGCGGCGCTGATGACCTCGGTGATCGATAATCCGGGGAAGGTGGCGGAGTATATCATGAGCTGCCGGCAGATGAAAATCAGGATCCTGCCTCCGGATATCAACGAGGGAGAGGGCGCCTTTTCTGTGAAGGACGGACAGATTCGCTATGGGCTCTCCGCCATCAAGAGCATCGGACGGCCTGTGATTGAGGCCCTGGTGGAGGAACGGAACCGGGGCGGACGTTTCCTGGATCTGAAAAATTTCCTGGAGCGTCTTTCCGGCAAGGAGATTAACAAGCGCACGGTGGAGAACTTTATCAAATCCGGGGCGCTGGACAGCCTGGGGGCCACCAGAAAGCAGATGATGATGGTGTACGCCCGGGTGATGGACAGTGTGGCACAGGAGAAGAAGGCCTCCGTCAGCGGGCAGATGTCATTGTTCGACCTGATGGGTGAGGAGGAGAAGAAGGAATTTTCCATCCGGATGCCTGATGTGGGAGAATATGAGAAGGGGCAGCTTCTGGCTTTTGAGAAAGAGGTGTTGGGAATCTATGCCAGCGGTCATCCCCTGAAGGAGTATGAGGACATCTGGAAGAAAAATATTTCGGCGGTATCCGCGGATTTCGCCCTGGACGAGGAGGCGGGACAGCCAAGAATCCAGGACGGCAGTAAGGCCGTGATCGGGGGAATCGTGGAGGGAAAGACCGTTAAATATACGAAAACCAACAAAACCATGGCGTTTTTTACGCTGGAGGATCTGCTTGGAACCGTGGAAGTGGTGGTGTTTCCGAAGGACTACGAAAAGTACCATCAACTGATCAGTGAGGACGCGAAACTGTTTGTCCGGGGGAGAGTGTCCGGAGAAGATGATAAGGCCAGCAAGCTGATCTGTGAGAAAATCTGGAGCTTTGAGGATGTCCCCAGGGACATCTGGATTCAGTTTGAGACGAAGGAGGACTTCGCTGCCCGGGAACAGCAGCTTTACCAGATGATCTATTCCAGTGACGGCAAAGATCAGGTGGTGATCTATGTGAAGAATCCCAAGGCGATCAAACGGCTGGGAGAGCGCTACAGCGTGAGGGCTTCGGAGGAGCTGCTGCGGGGACTGGAAGAGGTGTTTGGAAGAGAAAATGTGAAGGTGACCCAAAGGAAGTAGGCGGTTGTGCTTGAAAAATGCCGGGAAATAGATTAGAATAGGAAGCAGTTTGAAAAGCACAAATCAGGAGGAAACGAAATGGCTGCGAAAATTAAAACGATTGGTGTTCTTACCAGCGGCGGGGATGCTCCGGGCATGAATGCTGCCATACGCGCAGTGGTCCGCAAAGCGATTTCCCAGGGTATGAATGTGAAGGGGATTTATCAGGGATATAAGGGATTGCTGAATGAGGAGATTACGGATCTGAAGGCCAGGGATGTTTCCGACACGATTGCCAAGGGAGGTACCCTTCTTTATACAGCCCGCTGCCATGAGTTCCGCACTGCGGAGGGGCAGGACCAGGGGGCGGAGATTTGCCGGAAGCACGGTATTGAGGGCCTGGTGGTTATCGGCGGCGACGGTTCCTTTGCGGGAGCACAGCAGCTGGCGGCCAGAGGCATCAATACCATCGGTGTTCCGGGTACCATTGATCTGGATATTGCTTGTACCGAGTATACCATAGGATTTGATACGGCGGTGAATACGGCCATGGAGGCCATCGACAAGGTGAGAGATACCTCCACCTCCCATGAGCGCTGCAGCATTATCGAGGTGATGGGCAGAAACGCGGGATATATCGCGCTGTGGTGCGGCATTGCCAACGGTGCGGAGGATATTCTGCTGCCGGAGTCCTATGATTACGATGAGCAGAAGCTGATTAATAATATTATTGAGAACCGGAAGCGGGGAAAGAAGCATCACATTATCGTCAATGCGGAGGGGATCGGTCATTCCAGCAGTATGGCCAGACGAATCGAGGCGGCCACCGGTGTGGAGACCAGAGCCACTATCCTGGGCCACATGCAGCGGGGCGGCAGTCCCACCTGTAAGGACCGTGTGTACGCGTCCATGATGGGGGCCTACGCGGCGGACCTGCTGGCGGAGGGAAAGACCAACCGCGTGGTAGGTTACCGCAACGGCGAGTATGTGGATTTTGATATCAATGAAGCTTTGGCGATGCAGAAGGAGATCCCGGACTATATGCTCAGAGTCAGCAAAGCGCTTAGTATCTGATCTGTTTGTTTTGGGAAGCCGCGGGGAATGGACTGCCGCAAAGGAGGGGAGAGCGTTTCGGTTTTTCCTTCCTTTGGGGCGGTCTTTTTGATTAAAATGCCGGATAAAGATAGTTAAGGTCAGGGGTATAGAAGAAAAAGGAGGGGAAGGGTCGTGATTACCAGTTCGGCGAACAGCCAGATTAAAAATATGATTCTACTGAAAAAGAAAGCGAGGGAGCGCAGCCGACAGGATGTTTTTCTGGTGGAGGGTATCAAGATGTTCCGGGAGCTTCCGGCGGAGCGCCTGCAGAAGGTGTATGTAACACCGGGATTTCTGGGAAGGCCGGAGCATGAAAGGCTTCTGGAAGACTGTGATTATGAGGTGGTGTCGGAGGCAGTGTTTGAAAGCATTTCCGATACAAAGACTCCCCAGGGAGTGATCTGTGTGGTGAAACAGTATCATTACCGGCCGGAAGATTTGACTGCCGGTGCGGCGCCTCTTTGCATGGCGCTGGAGAATCTTCAGGATCCGGGAAACCTGGGAACCATTTTTCGCACAGCGGAGGGCGCGGGGGTTACCGGTATTCTGCTGAGTAAAGACTGTGTGGATCTGTATAATCCCAAGGTGATTCGTTCCACCATGGGATCAGTGTATCGGATGCCCTTCTATTATGCAGAGGATTTTCATGGCGTGCTGCGGCAGTGGAAGAAGCAGGGAATCGGGTTGTATGCTGCCCACCTGAAGGGACAGCGCACGTATGACCGGGAGGATTACCGCAGGCCCTCCGCTTTTCTAATAGGAAATGAGAGCCAGGGACTGACAGAGGAGACGGCGAAACTGGCGGACCACTATATCCGCATTCCCATGAGCGGGCAGGTGGAGTCTTTGAACGCGGCGGTGGCCTCCGCGATTCTGATGTACGAGGCCAGGAGGCAGCGCCAGTGAAAAACGGGGAAAACGGGGCCCGAATTAAGAAAAACATAAGAAAATTGAAAGAAATGCTGCGGAAACAGAAAATTATCTTGACAAATGGGGTGGGATGAATTAGAATACATTCGTAACATGATTTAACAAATTTGTAATATTTCGAAGATATTCGACAGATCAGGACAGGGGCTGCGCAGACAGAGGACAGAAAAGCGCGGAAGGCTGTCGAAGCAAGGGTGCAGCGTTTTGCACAGGGGAGGTATTTTTATATGTTAAAAAAGCGATGGATGGTATGCGCGGCTGCGATGACAGTGCTCACGCTGGCGGCCGGTATGACTGCAGCAGCTTCCGAAGAGGAAAAGAATGTACATGCGTTCAGCATTGATATGACAGATAATAACAATGAGGCGTGGGAGAACATCGCCATGACCAATGATGATGAGGTGAAGACCGGACTGAATATCCGGGAAGCAGCCAGCTCTGACAGCCAGGTGATTGCCTGCATATACCGCGGCGGTGCGGTGAAGGTGATTCATAAGGGTGACCAGTGGACGGAAGTGGAAGTGGGAGATGCCACCGGGTTTGTGAAGAATGAGTATCTGATCTACGGCACGGAGGCCAAGGGCCTGGCGGAATACTACGGCGTATACGGCGTGGAGGCTTCCTGGGACGATGTGCATGTATTTGAGCAGCCGGATGCGGATGCCCCGATTATTTATACAGCGGAGGCTGGAGAGAAGTTTGAGCTTCTGGAAAATCAGGGCCATTGGCAGAAGGTGAAGTTTGAGGACACGGAGGCGTATGTTTCTATCGAGGATGTGACCAGCGTGATCCTGGTGGACGATCTGGTGATTGTGGACGAGCCCTACAGCACCTCGGAGGATACCTATGAGGAGCCCTCCTACAGTGAGGATACATCCTATACGGATAACAGCTCCACAGATACCAGCTATGATAACAGCTCCACAGGCAATTCCGGCACGAACAATAATGTGGGCAGCAGCGGTTCCACTGGTACGGATACTCCTGCTACAGAGGCCCCGGCCACGGAGCCGGATACTTCCGCGGATGACGGCGATGACAGCTATGATGACGATGATGCGGAATACGACGATGATATTTATACCGACGACACAGTGGTAGATACAGAGGATACTACCGGTGACGACTCCTCCGATGAATATGTGGAGGAGGTTGAGGATGCTGAAGAGTATGTAGAGGAGAACGCCGCGGCGGGTGAGACCTACACCGAGGATACCTATACCGACGACACCTATGCGGATGAGAGCTACACCGATGATACTTACGCAGAGGAAGGCTATGTGGAGGAGACAGAAGCCAGCAGTTCCTCCTCCAGCGATCTGGATCTGATGGCGGCCATCATTTACTGTGAGGCGGGAAATCAGAGCTATGAAGGTATGGTGGCGGTAGGAGCGGTGGTGATGAACCGTGTGTACAGTTCCTCTTTTCCGAATACCATCAGCGAAGTGATTTACCAGAGCGGTCAGTTTACGCCGGCTTCCTCCGGAGCACTGGATGGTGCATTGGCCAGCGGTGTCCCCAGCACCTGCTATGACGCGGCTTCTGCGGCGATGGCCGGAGAAAATCCGGTGGGCGGCGCGCTCTACTTCAATGCAGGCTCCGGTTCCGGGATGCAGATTGGAGATCACCAGTTCTATTAATGACTCAGACATGAAAATGATATAATTCCAGGAAAAAGACCACACCTCCCCAGTGTGGTTTTTTTCGTGTTTGGTTAATTAAGAGGACGCAGGAAGAGGCGGGCGCGCAGGGCCACAAGCAGCTGGAAAATAACTCCGGATGCCAAGAAAATCTAAGATGCAGCCGGGCGAAAATTTCGGGCACCGGGGCGGTTCGC
>CAMNQN010000161.1 GCA_946549155.1 uncultured Lachnospiraceae bacterium
GCCCTGCGTGCCCGCCTCTTCCTGCGTCCGGGTAATTAACAAAACACGAATAGCCCTGTATGGATTCCGGAGCAATAATCTTCCCCTTGACATTTGTATGTGTCTTTTGTTATAGTTTTGTTATAACAAAAAGAGAAGGGGGACGGCGCTTATGATAATAGAGATCGATTTCCAGAGCAACGAGGCCATTTATATGCAGCTTAGAAATCAGATTATCCTGAGCATTGCCACGTCCGTACTCCAGGAAGGCGATACACTGCCTTCTGTCCGCCAGATGGCGGATGATATCGGCATTAATATGCATACAGTAAATAAAGCATATTCAGTGCTGCGCCAGGAAGGCTTTGTTACTATTGACAGGCGGAAGGGCGCAGTGATATCACTGGATGTGGATAAAAATGAGGCACTGGCAGAGATAAAACAGAATCTGCGGGTGGCGCTGGCTAAGGCCAGCTGCAAGTGTATTACCAGGCAGGAGGTACACAGCCTGGTGGATGAGATTTTTTCAGAGCTACGACAAAATGGAACTCAGGAGGATTAAAGATGCTGGAACAGTTTACGGAGAGTGGGAAACAGGCGCTGAAGCTGGCGAAACAGACAGCGAAGGCCTGTCATCACAGCTATATAGGTTCAGAACATCTTTTGCTGGGACTTTTGAAGGAGCCGCGGGGAACGGCCGGGGCGGTGCTGCGGGAGTGCCAGATCGGAGAGGAAAAACTGATGGAGCTGATCAGTCAGCTGATTGCTCCGGAGGGCGGTGTGACCGTCGCGGACCGGGAGGGGTATACGCCCCGGGCCGAGGGAATTTTGCACAATGCAGTGGAGGAGGCCCATCTGTACGGCTGCGACCAGGCGGGCACGGAGCATATTCTGCTGGCGATTTTAAAGGATGTGGAGTGTGTGGCAGCCAGGCTGCTGCATACCATGGGCGTGAACCTTCAGAAGCTGTACCGCAGAATCATAGAGATCATGGGGATTGACGATGAGCGGTACAAGGATCTGATGAAAAATACCCGGTCTGCCGGGGAGGTGCAGTCTGCGGCTACGCCGATCCTGGACCAGTTCAGCCGGGATCTGACCCAGCAGGCCAGGGAGGGGCGGATTGACCCGATTGTGGGACGGGTCGGTGAGATCGAGCGCATTGTGCAGATCTTAAGCCGCAGGACCAAGAATAATCCCTGTCTGATTGGGGAGCCCGGCGTGGGGAAGACCGCCATTGTGGAGGGGTTAGCCCAGCGGATTGTGTCAGGGGATGTGCCCCAGCCCTTACAGGGCAAGCGGGTGCTTTCCCTGGATATGGCCAGCATGGTGGCCGGCTCCAAATACCGGGGAGAGTTTGAGGAGCGGATGAAGCGGGTGCTGAATGAGGTCATGGACAGTCAGGAGGTACTGCTGTTTATCGACGAGCTGCATACGATTATCGGGGCCGGGGGCGCGGAGGGCGCGCTGGATGCCTCCAATATTATGAAGCCTTTCCTCTCCAGGGGGGAGATTCAGGTGATCGGCGCCACTACGGTGGATGAATACCGGAAGCACATTGAGAAGGACCCGGCGCTGGAGCGCAGGTTTCAGCCGATTATGGTGGAGGAGCCAAGCCTCAAGGAGACGGTGGAGATTTTAAAGGGGCTGCGCCCTGCCTATGAGAAACATCACGGCGTGACGATCTCTGATCAGGCGCTGGAGGCGGCGGTGAAGCTCTCAGAACGCTATATTAATGACCGGTTTCTGCCGGATAAGGCCATTGACCTGATCGATGAGGCTTCCGCGAAACGGCAGCTGGGAATATACCGCCTGCCGGATAAGGTGCATGAGCTGGATCGGGAGATCCGGGAACTGTCTGAGCAGATGGAAGGTTCCATCAAGGCCGGAGAATTTGGGAAGGCCAAAGAGGAGCATGAACGGCTGAAGGAGCTGCGGGAGAATTGCCAGCGTCAGAAGGACCAGGCCAGGAAGCGTATCAGGGCCCGGGCCATGGAGGTGACGGAGGAGGACATTGCGGCTACTATTGCCGCATGGACAAGGATTCCGGTGCAGAAAGTGGCTGAGGAGGAGAGCAAGCGGCTGCTGAAGCTGGAAAAGACGCTGCATAAGCGGGTGATCGGCCAGGACGAGGCAGTAAACGCAGTGGCTAAGGCGATCAAGCGGGGCCGCGCAGGATTGAAGGATCCCAGACGCCCCATTGGCTCTTTTCTGTTTTTAGGCCCCACGGGTGTGGGAAAGACGGAACTGTCCAAGGCATTGGCGGAGACGGTATTCGGCAGCGAGCAGGCGATGATCCGGGTGGATATGTCGGAGTATATGGAGAAACACAGCGTATCCAAACTGGTGGGATCGCCGCCTGGATACGTGGGCTACGAGGAGGGCGGCCAGCTCTCGGAGAAGGTGCGCAAGCATCCCTATTCCGTGATCCTGTTCGATGAGATTGAGAAAGCCCACCCCGATGTGTTCAATATTTTGCTTCAGGTATTGGATGAGGGGCATATTACCGATGCCCAGGGCCGGAAGGTGGATTTCAAGAACACGATTCTGATCATGACCAGCAATGCGGGGGCTTCCTCCATTCTGTCACCGAAGCGTCTGGGCTTTGGGGCCAGGGATGATGAAAAACAAAATTACGAGGCCATGAAGAGTGGTGTGATGGAGGAGATCCGCCGCATATTTAAGCCGGAGTTCTTAAACCGTATTGATGATATTATCGTGTTCCATTCTCTGAA
The DNA here is from genome assembly GCA_946549155.1 of uncultured Lachnospiraceae bacterium. Classification (GTDB taxonomy): domain Bacteria; phylum Bacillota; class Clostridia; order Lachnospirales; family Lachnospiraceae; genus Merdiplasma. The sequence goes on from CAMNQN010000161.1 coordinate 2,715, forward strand.
TAAGGAACATATTCGCAGCATTGTCACGCTGCTCTTTAAAGAGCTGCAGCAGCGCTGCAGAGAGCAGATGGATATCACGCTGAACGTGCGCACCAGCGTGCGGGATCACATTGCGGAGGCGGGCTTCGATGAAAAATACGGAGCCAGACCGCTAAAGCGGGCCATCCAGAACCAGGTGGAGGACCTGCTGGCGGAGGAGCTTCTGGAAGGCCGGGTGAAGGCGGGAGATGAGGTTACGGTGACGATGGTAAAGGAAAGGGTTGCTTTTAAGGTGGCTGCGCCGAAAGGATAAATTGGGCGGACATTCCCAATAATCGTCTGGAAACAATAAATATTTCATGTTATAATGCTGGATATGGGAAAAGCAATCTCTCATATCCTGACCCGGAAAAATAGAAAGTATTTTCCGGTTTGCGAAGTGGCTGCTACAAGTAAAAACTACAGAAAAAAGGGGAGGACATGAAAATGTCAGCAATTAAAGAACTTCTTCGTACAGAAGCGGATGGTACCATTAGTTTTGGAGATTATGAACTGGATCAGAAAGCGAAGCTTTCCGATTATGAATATAACGGCGATTTATATAAGGTGAAGACGTTTAAGGAAATTACGAAGCTGGAACGCAATGGAATGCTGGTATACGAATCCGTTCCAGGTACCTCCGTGTCAAATTTTGCCGCGGTGGGTACAGGCGTTTCTTTTGTGGTGGAAGGGCCGGAGGACGCGCAGGTGACCCTGGGACTGGAAGAGGATACGGAGTACCAGGTGACCGTGGATGGCGAGTACAGCGGCGTTGTAAAGACAAATATGGGTGGAAAGCTGATGCTCAGTGTAGAGATGGGCAGCGCCGACCAGATCCGTGTGAAGGTGGAGAGAGTGTAGGCTGCGGAGCGGATAACAGGAGGTATCATGGCGAAGGGGAAAAGCAGCGTATTTTTTTGTCAGAATTGCGGGTATGAATCCGCCAAGTGGATGGGGCAGTGCCCCGCCTGCCGGGAATGGAATACCTTTGCGGAGGAACCGGTGGTTAAGAACGTCAAGTCTGTGAAACGGACGCCGGGAAGCCCCCAGCCGAAGCAGTTAAAGGAGATTACGATTGACCGCAGTTCCCGCAGCAGCACTGGCATCGGGGAACTGGACCGGGTGCTGGGCGGCGGCATTGTGGAGGGCTCGCTGGTTCTGGTGGGCGGTGACCCCGGTATCGGAAAGTCCACGTTGCTGCTCCAGGTGTGCCAGAATCTGGCGGCCCGCCAGGAAAAGGTGCTCTATATTTCCGGGGAGGAATCCCTGCAGCAGATTAAGCTGCGGGCCAATCGTATGGGGGATTTCTCCGATTCCCTTCTGATTTTATGTGAGACGAATCTGGAGGACATTCGGGAAGCCATCCAGCGGATACAGCCTGCCGTGGTGATCATTGACTCCATCCAAACCATGTACAATGAAAATGTGGCCTCCGCCCCCGGCAGCGTCTCCCAGGTGCGGGAGTCCACCGGAGTATTGATGCAGATTGCCAAGGGAATGGGCGTCAGCATCTTTATCGTGGGCCATGTGACTAAGGAGGGTGTGGTGGCCGGTCCCCGGGTGCTGGAGCACATGGTGGACACGGTACTCTACTTTGAGGGAGACCGCCATGCAGCCTACCGCATCTTGCGGGGTGTGAAAAACCGTTTTGGTTCCACCAATGAAATTGGCGTATTTGAGATGCGGGAGAACGGCCTGCGGGAGGTCTTAAACCCCTCTGAATTTATGCTGGAGGGAAAGCCGGAGAATGCTTCCGGCTCTGTGGTGGCCTGCTCCATGGAGGGTACAAGGCCGATTCTGATTGAGATTCAGGCACTGGTATGCCAGAGTAATCTGGCTTATCCCAGGCGGACCGCGGACGGGGCAGATTTAAACCGTGTGAATCTGCTGCTGGCGGTGCTGGAAAAGCGGCTGGGCCTTCATCTATCTTCCTGCGACGCCTACATTAATATTGCCGGCGGTATCCGGATGCGGGAGCCGGCGGTGGATTTGGGTATTATGATGGCACTGATTTCCAGCTACAAGGATGTGATTATCGACGAAAAGACCATCGTATTCGGTGAGGTGGGATTAAGCGGCGAGGTGCGTGCGGTGAGCATGGCCAAGCAGCGGGTACTGGAGGCCAGGAAACTGGGCTTTGACACGGTGATTTTGCCGGAGGTGTGCAAAAAAACGGTGGGTGCCGTGGAGGGTATCCAGATAAAGGGCGTGCGGACGGTACGGGATTTGGTGTACCTGATGGTGTAGAAGCGCCTGTTTACGGTTGAATTACCATATATGGAGCTGTCGCAAAATGGCAGGATATCAATAACGCTTCCCCCATTTTGCGCAAGCTCCATTTTTTAATACGCGGAAAGAGGAACAGTGGAATGAATACACAGAGGAATATTATTTTAATCGGGATGCCCGGTGTGGGCAAAAGTACCATTGGAGTGATTGCAGCCAAGGAGCTGGGCTATCAGTTTGTGGATGCGGATCTGCTGATTCAGCAGCAGGAGGGGCGGCTGCTCCACGAGATTATCACTGAGGACGGGGTGGAGGGATTTCTTAAGATTGAGAACCAGGTGAATGCCTCTATTCAGACAGAGTGGGCGGTGATTTCCACAGGAGGCAGCGTGATTTATGGGAAGGAGGCCATGGAACATTTAAGCGCCATGGGCACGGTTGTGTATTTAAAGCTTCCCTATCCGGCGCTGCAGCGCCGTCTGAAAAACCTGAAGGACCGGGGCGTGGTGCTTAGGGCCGGGCAGACGTTGAGGGATCTGTATGAGGAGCGGACGCCGCTGTACGAAAAGTATGCGGATCTGACGGTGAATGAGTACGGGCTGGATATTGAGGGAACCAGAGAAGAGATGGAACGGCAGCTGAGGGAATACTGGGGCGCGAAAAAAGAATAGAAATATGTGGGCCGTCGCAAAATGGCAGGGGGAGCGTTACGGATATCCGGTGTACACCCGGATATTCAGTGACGTTCCCCCTGCCATTTTGCGACAGAAGCTATCTGATTAGGCTGTCTGTTGTTTTACTGCCAGCGCAATAGATACCTCCGGAGCGCTGTAGGGAATCAGTGTAGCCTGCAGTGCATGGTAGAGGTCAGATTTTCCCGGCCATACGGTGCCGATGACCTGATTGTTCTGGTCTAGCTGATGGAACCAGGAGCCGTTTACGTGATCCAGAACCTTTTCGTTCAGATATTGCATAAACTGCGCGTAATCGTCGGCGTATTTGGCTTTCCCGGTTACACGGAAGAGCACGGAGGCAGTGTTGATGGCTTCCGCCAGCGTCCAATGCATCCGGTCATGAACTACGGGATGGCCCTCCCAGTCAGTGGTGTAGGCAATGCCGGGGGCGCCGTCAGCGTTCCAGGCGTCGGCCACAGCCCGGTTGTACAGATTTTCCGCTGCTTCGATGTAGGGTGCAGCCTTGGCTGGGATATGTCTGTCACAGTGTCCGCAGGGGTCCGTTGCGGCGTTTTCCCTGAATGTGGACAGCGCCCACTGAGTAATCAGCCTTGCCCATTCCATTCCGTGGCCCGGTGTGGCTCCATAGGGCTTAAAGGGATCATCCGGCTTTTCCTTATTGCACTCCAGGTTCGCTTCCCATTCCCGGCTGAAATGCTCCGGAATCCGCCAGTGATTTCCGTCGGCCCATTTCAGAACGTGGTCGATAATGCGGCCGGATCTTACCCGGTACTGCTCCAGTCCGGCCACGTCCGCCGCGGCCAGGAAGGCCTCCACTGTGTGCATGTTGGCGTTTAGCCCCCGGTAGTCGTCCTGCACGGTAAACTCGGTATTCCAGGTATCGCAGGATAAGCCCTCCTCCTCATTCCAGAAAAAGCGGTCGTAGACAGCCAGGGCGTCCTCCAGAAGCTCCTTCGCGCGGGCCGCCCGGCCAGAAGCGTCGAGGTGGCAGCCAGGATTACAAAAGCGTGGGCGTAGCACTGTTTGGTCGGCAGGATTCCGCCGTCGGCGGTCAGCCCCGCATACCAGCCCTGGTGAGCATTATCGTGGAGGGCACCCCGCAGGCCCTTTAACGCCGCATCCGCCAGCGCTTCGCTGCCCTCATGTCCCAGAAGTGTTCCGATGCTGTATACATGGGCCATCCGGCTGGTGACCCATGTCTCTCTGGGGCGGTCCGTCCAGGGCATGCCGTCATCTCCCAGATAATAGGAGGAGCCGTCCGGGGATGGAAAACGGTGGCCGAAGGCCAGCAGGCCCTCCCGTATTTCTCTTAAAAACCGCCGGTTTTCTTCTGTATCAATCAGATATTTTGCTTTCATACTGCATCCTCCGTTTTGCTGTATTTTTTAATAAATTGTTTCATGGCTGCGAAGCTCTCCGGACTGATGTCGTGCTCCATCCGGCAGGCATCGGCTACAGCGGTCTCCTCCGGGATCCCCATGGAGATCAGCCATTCGGAGAAAAAGGTATGGCGCTCGTAAATCGAGGCGGCGATGGTTTTCCCCTTTTCCGTCAGGGTGATAAATCCGGCCTTCGATACCAGGATACATTCGTTTTCCCGCAGCTTTTTCATGGCTACGCTTACGCTTGGCTTCGAGATATTTAATTCTTCGGCAATGTCCACAGAGCGGACCACCGGCAGCCGTTTGCTTAAAATTAAGATGCTTTCCAGATAGTTTTCTGCTGATTCATTTTGATGCATGGTAAATCCTCCCAGGATAACAGCCCGCTTACGGTTCCCAGCAGAATGGGACGGCCTGCAGGGCGGCTATCTTCTATGTACATTTGCCAGTGGCTATAGGAAGAGTATATCATCAGAAGGGGGGAAAGACAAGCAAAAGTGCAGCGGCCTCATAGGAGCAGGGCGAAAGGTTCAGGTGGTAATGTTCTTCGTGTTTTGTTAATTACCCGGACGCAGGAAGAGGCGGGCGCGCAGGG
>CAMNQN010000162.1 GCA_946549155.1 uncultured Lachnospiraceae bacterium
CAAAAGCGACCAGCCGGTCCACGGTCTCCAAAGTATCCTCCACCGTCTGCTGAAGAATCGCCTCATCCTCCTGGAGCAGGCAGGCCATATAGGTATCCAGATACATATCCTCCAGGATTGCTTCCTTCCCGGCTCCGGTTCTTTTTTGCTGAAAAGTGGGCCAGGTGGTTTTTCCCTGTTTCTCCCGCAGCATAAAAGGGATTTCCCCAATACATCCAATCGTATAAATCCATTCCCGGGGCTTCAGGCAGCCCAGACGATACAAAAACTGCTGGATCTGCTTATCGTCCTCCATTTTCTCCACCAGTTCCTCTGAATAACCAAGCTGGGTATAAGAAAAAGGATAGAGGGAACGTTTTCGGTAAAACAATGCCAGTTCATCTTCCAAATCCCGCTGCGGCTTCACCAGCGCCAAAATCTTTTTTCCCCGAAAATCCCCCTTTGTATACACCACGCCGCATCCCGTCAGATTCAGCACGATATCCAGGGGCACATACCATGTCCCCTGAAACAGGGCAGGCGCGGCGGCGCCCTCCACAGAAAACTGATACAGATCATTCAGATATCCGTATTCCCGGTCTCCCAATTTCATCAGTATGCTGCTCTCAAAGCTATCCAGCCTCGCAGTCTGCCCCGCGTAGGAAACCTCCAGATCCAGCTTCTCCGCCAGAAAATCCAGATGAGCATAAACGGTCTGATCTGCGGATACCGCCACCGGAAGATAAGCTTCCTCCTTGCTGTATTGAAAATGTTCCCCCTTCTGCTCCACGTCACAGTATAGTTCCGCATGAATATATCCCTCCGCGGGAAACTGTACCGGTTCCGTTACACTGCCCAGATCCCTGACCGTAGCCGCCTCCCCGGCAGTGCCAAAAAACAGGCAAAGGCACAGCCACACTGCTAATAAACGATACCCACGATATTTCCTGTTTCTGCCCATACGCTTCGCTCCTTTGCACTGTCGCCATGCCCTTTTCCTAAGGAAATGCCGATTAATTCATCATTTCCTTAGAACAAACGCCTTTATCAGCGTCTTCTTAACCAAGGCGGAAAATTTCTTCCGTCGCACCAATATGAATTTCATTTCCTGAGGTCAAAATATTTACCTTACCGTTTTCCAGCCGTCTGCCATCCTTGTCATAAACTCCATTTACAGAAAAGTCTGTGATACTGTAAGCGCCATTCGCTGCGTTGTAGGTAACAGAGCAATGCTTTCTTGAAACATTTTCCCCCTTAATTACCACACTGCACGCCTTCGGATCGCGGCCGATGTACACCGGCTTGCCGTCCTTTAACGGAATGCGGGCACCCTCATAAGTTCCCTGAAGGCCAATCAGCACTCCATCGCGCTTTCCCTGCTTTACCGTTCCTCCAGCCATACACCCTTTCTCTCCTTTATCAACCACGCATCCTATAATTGCTACGATCAGCTGTACAAACGCCAGTATCTCCAGAAGAATCGGGACAAAGCTCTCCCCATATCCCGCTTCCACAAAGGCCTCCAATGCAATCATATTGAGACCGTAAGCCGCCATCATCACAATGCTTGCCAATATCGTGCCCACATAACTGCGCTTTCCTTTTCCATACAGATGCATCAGGATAATCAGAAGCGCAAATACTGCGGAAATCAGAAACGTAACCGCCAGCAATAAGGCAAGTTCGCCTCCTAAGGATTCCGCATTTGGTCCCAAAAACAATTTACACGATCTGCAAGGCGCCAAAGACCATCAATATTTTCCGATATATGCTTTTTGTAGCTAAACTGATTTTATCCATCTTCTCTCCCTCTTTTCTTCATTCAGTGCCGATTTTTATTTTTCTTTATTTTTTGTGTCTTCCCAGCAGAATTTTTCGCCGCAAAGCGGAATAAACAACAGCTTCTCATTTCCAATCGTCAGTACATCGTAGGGAGACAGTACCTCATTATTCAGGACCACCTTATCATTCAGATAAAACAATTCATGGGAATCTCCCGGCTGTGCAATAAAAATTTTGGTTTTAGGCTCATAGATCACCACTGCGTGGCGGTCACGGGAAACGCTCAGATCACCGCTGAGTACCACATCCATCCCCGGATTACGTCCGATAAAATTCCTTCCCGATTTTAATGTGAAGCTCTGTCCGTAATATTCCCCTTCCGTACAGGTCAGCCAGCCCACCACTGGTTCTGTTCCCAGGGAATCTTTATAAAAGCTCACTGTTTTATCGCCTTCGCCGGGAACTGCATCCGAAAATACGGAAGGTTCCTCCGGCTGCAGGGACACTGTGGGACCCTCGCCGCCTGCCTGTTCAAATCTGCTGGCATCCAGTGCCACCGTTTCTTCATTGGCGGTTGCCGTCATATGGCAATGGGGACAGGTCATATATTTGTCCGCGTCGTAGAAGTGTCCGTTGTTACATCTCTTTAAATTCATAATCTTTTCCTCCTGAAAATATAGTTGTTTTATAAATAGCAATGCAATCTTTCATCCCTGCGTTTAAATCCGGGATATTAATATCGCACTGGTATTATCCTGCCGTTCTTTGCCGTTCACCTGCGCCTCCTGCAAAAGCTGCGCTACCTTTTCCTTTTGACTCCCGCTGCTCTCAAGAAGCTCCTGTATTCTTTCATTGGTTACACTGCGGTACAAACCGTCGCTGCACAGCAAAATCTGGTCGCCGGATTCCACCATGAAAGGTTTTGTATTTATTTCAATCCGGCTGATGCCTCCAAGTCCAAGATAACTGATCAACGCGGAAGCTCTTTTCTGTTCTTCCTGATAATCCTGCTGGTCAATCTGGCCGCTGCTTAGCATCTGCTTTAGCAGCGTACCGTAATTATGCTCTTTTACCGGGCAAATCATCTCTTCCCCGCGATGAAGGTAGATGCGGCTGTCTCCCACAGACAGCCAATGCAGTCTGCTCTCATCCATAATCACCGCCACCACTGTGGTGCCTGCCTGAAGACGTTTCCCGTTTTCCTGCAGCCGATACACCGCTTCATCCATCTTGTAAGCCATTTTCCTGAGAAAGTTCGGAATATTCTCAAAGGGCTCCTCATAAAACTGTTCCGCCAGCATCTGAACCGCCAATGCGCTGGCTTTTTCGCCTCCTTCCATTCCCCCCATTCCATCACAAACCACCGCAAGCAAATACTCTCCCTTGATTCCCACAAAAATACTGTCCTGCTGACTTTTTCGCCCTCCCTGCGTCATTCCCGATTCATAAGAAACATATCTTTCCAAGTGCACCGTTTGATCCGTCCCCAGGCTTACTGTCCTGATTGCGCTCTCATCCATTTTTTTCTACCCCCAAAATAACTCTGCATTTCATGCTGCCGACTCCAAGCTCCGTTTCCGGCAGCACTCGGTATTTTTTCCCTTTTAACAATCTGGTCTGCTGGTAATACAAGCCGTTTACTGACTTATCTATCACATAGAAGCATTGATTAGAGGAATCATAATACAGAGAAAAATGTAGTCCGCTGATCTCCGCATGTCCGCTGAGCACAATCTGGCTTTTCACTGCGGAACGCCCTACCTGCAGCCAATGATCCTGTAAGATGGGAAACAATGCACCCACGCAGCTTCCCTGGGAAACCAGAAGCCAAACCTTCGGCAGCCTCCTGGATACCGGTTTCGCGGCCTGCGAAGGCTTCGCAGTACAAACCGGCTTCTGGCGCGCCGGTTTCCTGCGCTGCTTTCCCATGGCTGAAACAAACTCTGACATGGTCTGTGTGCGGTACTGGGGATTCATCAGCAGCGCCCGATCCACCGCCTGGGAAACCTTATGGCTGCACTGGGAAACCAACTGATCCAAAGGAACATAATTCTCTCCCATCAGCCGATTGGGAGCTGCCGGAAGCTTTCTTCCGGCAGCCGCATAGTAAAACGTTCCGGCCAGCGCGTAAACGTCCGTAAAGCTTCCCTGACTCATTTTGCTGGAATACTGTTCCGGAGGTGCAAAACCCGGCTTCAGCACAACGGAAAACTGCTGATTTTCCGAAATGGCCATCGCTTTCGCACTTCCGAAATCAATAATCTTGATTTCCCCATCCGGCATAAGCATGATATTTTCCGGGCTGATATCCCGATGGAAAATACCTGCCTGGCGATGCATCCTATCCAACGCCCCTCCGACTTTCACCACCACATCCAGCGCCATGGGGTAGGGCAATTTTCCTCCGGAATCCATCATAACCTGCTTAAGCGTCCTGCCATTTAAATACTCCATCACATAATAGGCAGTATTATTTTCCTCAAAGGCTTCCCAAACATTTACCATTGAGGGAAGCTCCTTCATCTTCATCAAAATCAGGGCTTCCTCAAAAAACCGCTTTTTCCCGTGAAGATATTCTCTGACTCTGTCCTTCTGCGGCAATACCTCCAGTGTCTTTTCATTTCTGGAAGCAATGACTTCCGGAAGATATTCCTTTATTGCGCAGACCCTATTGTTTTGAACATCTCTGCAAAGATAGGTAATGCCAAACCCACCGGCTCCCAAAATGGATACAACCTTATACCTTCCTTTTTTTAATTCCGTAATACAAGGTTTCTCTTCTATCATAGCCTACTCCCATCTGATTATCAGTTCCAGCTTTCCGGCCTGGATGCGATCACCTGAACGCAGCGGCTGCTCCCCCTCCGTCAGCCGGACGCCGTTCACTGCAGTAAAACCGCTCTTACTAAGATTGGAAATTCTTAAGGTTCCATCCTGAACCAGCAAAACAAAATGCTGTCTGGAAAGCGCCGAGTCATCAAAGCTGAGCTCACAGGTATCTGACCTGCCCACGATCATACTGTTTTTGATCGTCAGCTTCATTTCTTCCCTTCGTCCGCTCACACGGATATAAACGGTTTTGTTTTCCAGCTTTTTGTCCCTGTCCAGTTTTACTCTGCGATGTACCTCATAAACTGAACGTACCTCCTGCGCCGCCTCTTTCTTTTCTTTTGCTCTCTTTCGTTTTCTGGAAAGCAAAATCAAAAGCAAAAGAAGCAAAACTCCCGGAAGCGCTATCAGCCATCCTGAATGGGATAAAAATCCGGCCTGATCTGAACCTGGTTCCATGGCACATTCCGTCTCGGTTTCTGTCTCGGCCTGCGTTTTCGCCCCGCCTTCCCGCTCTCCCTGAATTTCTGTGTCCGTTTCCGTTTTTATGTCCGTTTCCGTTTCGGCTTCCGTTTCCGTCTCCATTTCCGTTTCTGTCTCTGTCTCCGTTTCCGTCTCCGTTTCCGTTTCTGTCTCCATCTCCGTTTCTGTCTCTGCCCTGATTTCTGTCTCTGTACCGGCTGACTGCTCAATCCGGATGTGCCCGGTACCCTCCAGCACATTTTTTTCCATAGAAACATCCACCAGGTTTTCACAGACCAGTTCATAATCTCCCGGCATAAAATCCTCCGCAAAGGTCAGCAAAACGCTGTCCCCGCCGCTTCCCTCCGACGTATATACCGGAACAAGCTCCTCTTCCCCGCTTTTCAGAATAAAATTTTCCGCTGACGCGCTTCCCGACACTGGTTCAGAAAAAACCGCTTTAAGCTGTCGTTTCCCCCGCTGCTCCAATTTCGTAACCTGCGGTGCCACCACATCGGCAATCCACTGATTTTGCAGTACCTCCCTGCTTTGTTTCATGCCCTCATCCGCAAATTCCAGAGTAGCCGTCACAGCGCTGTTGGAAACCCTGTTATTATCAGCCAGAAAAACCGCTTCATAGCAATTCAAAATATGCTGGGAAACCTGCCTAAAGCTGTCCGCCTCAGTCCCCTTCTCCAGCATCGTCAAATATCCCCCGGTAGCACGGACATATTCCCCAAAGCTGTTCACCGTCTCCTTCGCTACTTCTGGCACAGTAAAACCGTACAATGGAAGTCCCGCTTCCTGTATCTCCCGCAAGGACTCATTTTGAGCCGCCTTACCTGTAGCATCATCCACACCGTCCGATATGACAAATACTGCTTTCCGGATCGCTCCTTCGCTGCTTAACCGCTGCGAATGGCGGGCAATCTGATACAGTCCCTCGTACAGCAGCGTATGCTGATCGGAATTTATCAAATTAGAAAGCGTCTCCTTTGCCTCACTGTCTGAACGAAACTGCTCTCCCGTAAGATCAAAAACAGTATTCACCTCATCCCCGAAGGTAACCAAAACCATATGATCCTGATTCCGCAGCGTATCGCCAAACCGGATCAACCCCTGACAAATAGTAGAAAATTCCTCTTTGGAAACGGACGCTGAAATATCCAGCGCTATGTAATAATATATCTCCGTTTCACTCTCCAAACTTCTCCGGAGCGACTGAAGGTTCAGCTTTTCTTCTCCAATATATGCCTGTAAATCCTTCTCTTCCCGATCCTTTTCCCCTGAAAAATAGAAAACGGCTTCCGGCATATTCAAGTAAACCTGCTCTAAATAGTTTTCCACACATGTTCTCCTTTGCAAAATGCTGTCAATTCCAGTTCACTGTTTCCTCTTTTCCTTCTCCGGGTCGCAGACCACCTTTACTCCCGCTTCGGTAAGTACAATCTCCTGCTGCTCCAGATCCCCTTCCGGCGTCAGGCTAAGCGTCCGATCAATCTGATCCGCTATTTGATTTCCCGCAGCCTTTCTGCACATTGGGCAGAAATCGCTTTTACTGTCATCATAGTAATGCCCGTGCGAACACTGAATAATTGCCATCGCTCTCTCCTCATTTCCGGGTAACCCATACCGCCACGGCGGAATAGTTATCCATCTCTCTTCCCTCTCCGTTTTTCTGCACCTGCGCCGCCATCCTATCCATCCATTCCTCCACACTGGATGCCTGTCTCAGCAGCTTTACCATACACTCTTCTTCAATCAACTCCCAAAAGCCATCGGAGCACATCAGAAATGCCTGTCCAAATCTGAGTGGTATTTTTTCTGCGATCTGGTATTCTGGCCCCTCCCATTCCATTCCCATCACTCTTAACAAGCGATTGCGGTCGGGATGATTGCGAATTTCCTCTTCCTTTATTTCTCCGATGGTTACAAGCATCTGCGGGACGCTGTGATCCAGCGTTCTGCCCATTAATTTTCCGTTCCAGAACCAGTAAATCCTCGAGTCTCCGATATGTCCCCACTGCACAAAATCCCTGCCCAGCAAAAGTGCCGTCATGGTCGTTTTCATAGAATAAAGATTCTGTTCTTTCTTCTGAAGGCTCTGAATTTCCTTTTGCCCCGCTTCAAAAATCGCCGCCAGTGTCTGATTTTTACATCCTCCGGCCTCAAATTGAAGAATCGCCTGCTTCACTGCCTCCTGGGAAGCCGTCTCTCCTCTGCCATGCCCTCCCAATCCATCTGCCAGAAAGAATCCATATTCTTCCTCTCTTTTGAACATCCCGACACAATCCTCGTTCACGATACGCGAACCCTTATTACTGATGCTTTTATATCTGATCATATCTTCTCCTGCACAACTGCCATCGTCATTATCTGTTTGTTGAATAAATACTAACAGTTTCAATACTTTTTACCTAGCAAGTAAATTTTTACAATTTTGATTATCTGGCAAATTATGCGGTATAACCTTCTATTTTTTATCGTTCATTTGATTACTGTTCAGATGCCAATGTTCTTCGTGTTTGGTTAATTACCCGGACGCAGGAAAAGACGGGGCCGGGCG
>CAMNQN010000163.1 GCA_946549155.1 uncultured Lachnospiraceae bacterium
CATCGCTATTTCTCTGGAGATCATAAAATATGTGGCTAGAAAATAATTTATGTACTATAATCAGACAGAAGGGCTGCCGCATGTGCATGCGGCAGACCTTGTTCTTTTCTTTCTCGGGAAAGAAAAGAAAGATACCCTGTAAAAGAGATTGGGAAAGGAAGAAAAAATGGAACAGTTTTTGAAGGATGCGTTTATTCCCCTGCTGCTGACGGCGGTTTTTGGTTACTATGCGTTTCGGCTGTTGATACAAAAGGATATAAAAGCGGTTCGGGGAAAAACCGAAAAGAAGGTAAAGGATGAGGAGATGTATGCCAGGGGGGCGGGAAAGCTGATGGCATTTCTGATGCTGTCCTCGCTGGTGATGGCGATGCTCACCTATTGGAGCAGTACGGCGGCTCTTGTGCAGATGGTGATCTGCCTGGTGATTTTCGGCCTTTTATGGAAAAAAATGAATGAGAAGTATGGCGCGTAAGGAGTGGCGAGATGAATCGGTACACCGTTTTACTGGTGGATGACGAGGAAGAGGTTATCCAGATCATCATGAAGAAAATTGACTGGGAAGGTATGGGCTTCCGGGTGGCGGGCTATGCCCACAACGGCGTGGAGGCGCTGGAGATGGCGGAGGAGTATCAGCCGGACGTGGTGCTGACGGATATTAAGATGCCTTACATGGACGGCCTGGAACTGAGCAAGCGCTTAAAAGCACTGTACCGCACCATCAAGATCATTATTTTCTCCGGCTTTGATGAATTTGAGTATGCCAAGGAGGCCATCAAGCTGGAGGTGGAGGAATATCTGTTAAAACCCATCAACGCCGCGGAGCTGACAGAAGTGTTTGAACGCGTTCGGAGAAATCTGGATCGGGAGATGGACGAAAAACAGAATATCGATAAGCTGCAGGAATACTATCTGGAAAGCCTTCCCATGATGCAAGAAAACTTTTTTACTTCCCTGATCGAGGGGCGGGTGCCGGATAATCAGATCCAACGGTCGCTGATGAACTATCAGATCCGGATGGAGGGCCCCCTCTATATTGTTACAATTTTGCATGTCAGCGGTGTGGAACAGCAGACGGAGGGGAATCCTTTTCTGATGACGGTGTCAGTGAAAAAGCTGGCAGAGGAACAGCTGGCGGAGACCTATCGCAGCCGGACGCTGATGTATCTGGGAGATATTGTTTTGATTTCTCAGTTAGGGGCGGCCGGGGAAGTGATGGCCTATACGGATGCCATGGACCAGTTCTGCCGTCTGGCGAAGAAGGTCTGCGGAGCCAGGGTTACGGCGGGTGTGGGACAGTTTTGCGAACGGCTGCAGGATCTGCGGATGTCTTATCAGGGCGCCAGAAATGCGGTGTCCTATCGGGCTTTGTATGGAAATACCAGAGCCATCAATATCGCGGAGATCGATCCGCAGGAGCCCTGGGAGGAGCGCTGGGAGGATCAGGCCATCCGGGAAATTATTAAGAAAATAAAGCTGGGAAACAGAGATGCGCTGAGGGAGGAGATTGCCGTTTGCCGGAAACGTTTTTCGGAGGGGGGCTCCTCTCTGCAGAAATACCGCATTTTTCTGATTGAGCTGATTGCAGAGCTTACCCGGTTTGGAAATAATAATCATTTAAATACGGATGAAATATTCCGGGAATACAACGATATTTATACGGTGGCGTTTCAGGAGGACGCGCCGGAGGAGCTGTGGAACCGGCTGTCAGCCCTCTGCGGGCGGCTTTTGGACATGGTGGCCAGGGAACGGCAGAATACAACAAAATCCTTTGTGACCAGGGCGGAGGAATATGTGAGGGAACACTATGCGGACCAGGATGTTTCTATTGAGACGGTCTGCAGGACCCTCGGGGTCAGTGCCGCTTATTTTTCCACGGTGTTTAAAAAGGAGACGGGCAAAACCTTCATTGGCTACCTGACGGATTACCGGATGGAGCAGGCGGAGGAGCTTTTACTCACCACCAATGACAGGACATATATTATTGCGGAAAAGGTGGGGTACGCCGATCCCAATTATTTCAGCTATGCGTTTAAAAAGAAGTATGGGACATCGCCGTCCAAATACAGAATGGGGAAGTAAACGGTGAAAAAAATTAAAAAGCTATGGAGCACCATCGGATGCTGGTTCGGGAAACATGTTATGCCCAAGAGTATTCAGGTTACAATCTCTTTGTCCTTTACCCTGATTTCCGTCTGCTGTATGTGTTTTCTGGGCGTAATGCTGTTTCGGCAGTTTTCAGAACGGATGGAGGAGCTCTACATTGATAATTCCGGGCAGCTTTTGAATCAGACCGCCATTAATCTGGAGGATTATCTGCGGAACATGCGCCGGATTTCCGATGCCATGTATTACAGCGTGATTAAGGATACTGATCTGGCCACGGACAGCCTGGACGAGGAGATGAATCTGCTCTATGAGGCCAATAAGGACAAGCTGGTAAGCATTGCCTGCTACACGAAGGAGGGAGAACTGACGGCGGCCGCGCCCATTGCCACGAGAAAGACGGAGGTGGATGTGACCACCCAGGAGTGGTTTGTGGACGCCATGGACCAACTGGAAAATTTCCATTTTTCCACGCCCCATGTGCAGAATCTGTTTGATGACCCTTCCTTCCGTTATTATTGGGTGGTTTCCTTGAGCCGGACGGTTGAGCTGACGGACAACGGCGGTTCTGAGCTGGGCGTATTGCTGGTGGATATGAATTTCAGCAGTATTGAGCAGCTGCTCAGCAAGGCGAATGAGGACACTTCGGGAGAATATATTTATCTGATGGATCAGGGCGGTGAGATTATCTATCATCCGAAACAGGATCTGATTTCCATGGGACTTTATGAGGAGAATAACCGGACGGCGGCCGGCTACGAGGATGAGACGAGAAAAGAGCAGTTTTCGGGGGAAAATCGGCTGGTGACACTGAAAACCATCAGCTATACGGGATGGAAGCTGGTGAGCGTGGTGCCGGAGGAGGTGTTTTCCATCGGTTTGGAGAGCTCCAAATATCTGGCAATTTTGCTGGTGGCCCTGTCGCTGCTGGCGGTGGTGATTTTGAACCAGCTGGTGTCCGCCCGGATTGCAAAGCCGTTAAAGAAGCTGAATGATTCCGTGAAGGAATGGGAGTCGGGAAATCTGGAGCCGGATATCTATGTGGGTGGTTCCCTGGAGGTGGAGCATCTGGGGAAAACACTGCGCTCTTCCGTGGAGCAGCTCCGCCAGCTGATGCAGGATATTGTGGTGGAGCAGGAGGAGAAGAGAAAGAGCGAGCTGGACGCGCTGCAGTCTCAGATTAATCCCCATTTTCTTTACAATACGCTGGATTCCATTGTGTGGATGATCACCGGGGAGAAGTATGACGAGGCAGTGTTCATGATTACGCAGCTGGCCAGCCTGTTTCGCATCAGCCTCAGCCGGGGCAAAACCATCATTAAGGTGGAGGATGAGGTGCGGCACGCGGAGAACTACATGAATATTCAGAAGATCCGTTATAAAAATGTGTTTGAGGTGGATTTTCAGATTGACCCAAAGATACGTCAGTGCTGCACGGTGAAGCTGATTTTGCAGCCGCTTTTGGAAAACGCCATCTACTACGGCATGGAGTACATGGATGGGGAGGGCGTGATTCTGGTCAGGGGCTATCAGCAGGGGGAGGATATATTTCTCGAGGTGCGGGACAATGGCTTAGGGATGCCGGAGGAGGAAGCGGCGCAGCTTCTCTTTGAAAGCGGCCGGGAGCGCAAGCGGGGGTCCGGCGTGGGCCTGATTAATGTGCACAGCCGTATTAAACTGCGGTTTGGCCCTGAGTATGGCCTGATGATCGAGAGTCACCCGGACGAGGGTATGCTGATACGGATTCATTTGCCCTTTATTCCCTATACGGAGGAAAATCAGCGGTTGCTGGAGGAAGGAAAATATCCGGGGAAGGAGAAAATAAAAAAGCAGACCGGGAGGAAAGAGAGAGAGGATCCGGCGGATAAGGCGGAAGAGGATAAGCGAAGCGGGCCAGACGGCGGGACGGAATTAGAATCAGAAAATGAGGGCGGGGAGGAGCGGCATGAGTAAGAATAAGTGGTATATGGCGCTTCTTATTGCGCTGATTTTAATGGTAATTTTCTATGTATCCAACGGTATGCTCAGTTCCGGAAAGCGGGAAGAATATCATTCGATTTCCGTAATTTTGGAGGACAGCGGCAATGACCGGTGGAATGCCTTTAAGGAGGGACTGGATCAGGGCGTGGAAGGGCGGAAGGTGTACCTGAATGTGGTATCCACCGGGGAGTTTTTGAACCTGGAGGAGGAATGCTCTTTTATCAGCCGGGAGCTGGAGAACGGCGCGGACGGCTTGATTGTGGATCTGTGTGCCGATGATGTGAACAGCATTTTTGAGGGAATGGCTTCATCGAAGCCGGTGGTGCTGGTGGAGAACGGCATTCAGTCTGAGAAGCTTTATACCACCGTGACCCCGGATCAATACCGGCTGGGCGAGGCCATCGGCGAGGCGGTGCTGGCCGCGGAGAAGGGCACGAAGGAGCAAAGCACGGCAGAAGGGGAAAGCGGTGCGCGGACAGAAGAGGCGGAGGATTTTGCCGATATTTCTGTGGGAATCCTTGCGGGAAATCAGGAGAAGCTGTCGCAGAGGCAGCGTTTGGAGGGGCTTCTGGCATCCCTGTCGGCCGGCGGCGTGACGGCGGACTGGACACTGACCCGGGAAGATAAGGGCTCCCTGGCGTATTATTATTTAAAAAACCCGGTGGATGTTCTGATTACGCTGGATAACGACGAGACGGAGTGGGCGGTGGACTACCTTTTGGAACGGGGAGGCAAGGGCTTTCGCATCTATGGAGAGGGCCGTTCAGAAAAAGCCGTTTACTATCTGGATAAAGGAATGATTCGCGCACTGATTGTACCAAATGAGTTTTATATGGGGTATCAGAGCGTGGAGCTGCTGGCTCAGAAAATTAAGTTTTTCACTTCCCCGGTGGAGAACGAGGAGGTGGATTTTTTGACGGTGACGGGAGAGAACCTCTATGACAAGGCGGTGGAGAAGATTCTGTTCCCGGTGATGCGCTGACGGAGCCTTGGAGAGAGCTTGAGGGGCAGGACAGATCACTGGATTCGCAGAATGAGGACAGGAGGGAGACTGGTGACGAAAAAAAGAAGGCAGAGGGGTGGCGCATTTTTGATGGCTGCCCTGGCAGCGGCGCTTCTGACAGGCTGCGGCGGAGGAACAGAAAAATCAGTGAAGAGTATAAAGATCGGTGTGACAGTGTACGATCAGTACGATACGTTTATCTCTCAGATGATGAATATGTTTACCACCTATGCTTCTCAGAAAGAGGAGGAAACGGGAGTTGGAATTAATGTGGAGATTTTGGACGCTTCCGGAAGCCAGATTACCCAGAATGAGCAGGTGCGCACACTGATTGAGAAGGGCTGCGATGTGATCTGTGTGAATCTGGTGGATCGGACGGAACCCACCACCATCACGGATATAGCGGAAAAAAACGAAGTCCCCATCGTCTTTTTTAACCGGGAACTGGTGGCGGAGGACCTGGAACGCTGGAATCAGCTTTACTATGTGGGAGCGGATGCCTTCCAGTCCGGCATTATGCAGGGGGAACTGGCGGCGGACGCGTTTTTGCGGGATCCTTCCCTGGATAAAAATGGGGACGGCGTGTTCCAGTACATCGTGCTGGAGGGGGAAGCCGGGCATCAGGATGCCATCGTCCGCACGGAGTACGCCATAAATACGCTGATGGAACAGGGAGTGGAGGTGGAGAAGCTGGGATATGCCATCGCCAACTGGAAGCGGGCCCAGGCCCAGACCAAAACCACATCTATGCTGTCACAGTTTGGCAGTCAGATTGAGCTGATCGTAGCCAATAACGATGATATGGCGCTGGGGGCCATTGATGCTCTGAAAGCAGAGGAAATCCCCAGGGAAGACTGGCCCGCCATATTCGGCATCGACGGGACAAAGGAGGGGCTGGCTGCGGTAAAGAGTGGTGAGATGAACGCCACTGTCTACAACGATAAGGAGGGCCAGGCATTGCAGATGCTGAACCTGGTGTACGCGCTGGCCACAGAAAGCGGGCTGGAGGATATCAGCCTGGAGGATGGGAAATACATCCGGCTGCCCTACAGTAAGGTGACACAGGAGACAGAGGGACAGACGGAGAAGGGCACTTCGTGATGCTGTTTCGCTTATCAATAGGACGCAGGAAAAGGCGGGGCCGGGAGGGCAGATTCCTCTGAAAAACTGCTCCGGATACAAGAAACGCTGATTAATTCAGCATTTCCTTAGAACCTCCGGTGGATGTGCACGGATTTGCAAGGGAAATTGCTGCTTTGCAGCGCAAATCCGGCACGGGAAACGCTTTAATCAGCTTTTCTCCATGTATCCCGCGCAATGTTTTCCAGAGGAATCTGCCCTCCCGGCCCCGTCTTTTCCTGCTGTTCTATGGCAAGCTTTACAAAATCATGCGAAATGTAAATTTTTATGCAAAAATATCTGATTTATCATTACGTTATTCGGCCCGGCCAAGTACGGGGGAGGCTTATTTATTTTTTTCTGGCTGATGCTGGAACAGACACTTATGACATTGTGCGGATTATAGGGAAAAAGTTCGAAATCATCCGTTCCATATCGGAGTTCTAAGTACAAAAAAATAACCAGAATATACATTCTGATTACCTTTTTGATTACCGTTTCATTTTTCAAATCGCCCTCTAAAATCAAGGGCTTCTGAATGGAGTAGACGGGAATCGAACCCGTGTCCGAAAGCCAATTCACTGTCCTTCTACTATCATAGTCCGTTATTTGACATTCCCTCCGGCAGCCGGGAGCGGACACTCTGCTGCGTTTAGTAGCTTCATGATACGCCCATATGCGCAAAGCTTAGCATATGTCGTTTCCTGCATCGTCGATGCCTGGGTCTTAAAGTGCAGGTGCTCTAAGTCAGACAGCCGCAACTAGGCGGCGATTGCTAAATTATCTTCAGCGTTTATATTTAGGTTTGCGATTTGACGCATCGCCTGCGGATAGCTTCTCCAGCTTCATAACCCCCGTCGAAACCTTTACTACCCCCGATGGAGTGCTATGCCGCTGCTCATAGCAATAAGCTTCTTTCCAGTATAATCAACTTCCGGGTGTCTGTCAACCACCGAAATTTTAAACAGCTCATTTTTCGCTGGAAATTTTTGGCTTATGCGGACATTTTGCGGGAGTATTTTTTCGTGTTTTGTTAACTACCCGGACGCAGGAAGGGAAAGGGCGGAGCCGACGCTGTCATCTGGAAAACTGCTTCGAATACCAAGAAAATCTAAGATGGAGCCGAACCCGAATTTGGGGCACCGGGTCAATTCGCCGGGAAATCCTGATGATTTCCCAGCTCAGTGACCCTGGGTCGGCAGTCTGGAGGACTGCCAACCCTCCCCAAATTCGGGTTCGTCCCCACCTAAGATTTTCTATGGTATTCTGCGCAATGTTTTTCAGATG
>CAMNQN010000164.1 GCA_946549155.1 uncultured Lachnospiraceae bacterium
GAATTATTTTCCAGATGCTTGTGGCCCTGCGCGCCCTCCTCTTCCTGCTGTTCCTTGGCTGAATTTACCAGGGAAACGCTGATTAAAGCGTTTCCCGTGCCGGATTTGTGCTCGAAGCAGCCATTTCCCCTGAAAATCCGTGGACATCCACCGGAGGCTCTAAGGAAATGCTGAATTAATCAGCACTTCCCTAGTACATCGGTCTCGAAATAACTACACCAAATAACTTGCCTATTTCTCCGATTGCACATGGCAAAAAGTCTCGGCGTAGCCCGCTACGCCTACGTTTTTTACCATGCACACTCGAAGAAATATTCTACGTTATTGGTGTAGTTATTTGCGAACCGATGTACTAGAATTGAGCTGGCTTCGGCATACTGAGCGGTAAATACAAATTGGATATTTTATGCTTAGGATGTCATATTCGGCATGATTATTTAAGGCCAGCCAGAGAACAGCAGGATGAGTCGGGGCCGCATGGCCATATCCATCTGGAAAATAATTCGGAGGATACCGTAGAAAAACTTGGATGGAGGCAGGCTCAAATTTCGGGAGAGACGGCAGCCCTCAAGGCTGACGGCTCAGAGGCACTGAGCTGGGAAATCCATCAGGATTTCCCGGCGAACTGCCTCGGTGCCCGAAATTTGGGCCTGTCTGCATCTTAGTTTTTCTTGGTATCCGGAGATGTTTTCCAGATGGATATGGCCATGCGGCCCCGACTCATCCTGCGTCCTCCACTGAATAAAACACACCTGAATAGCAGTGAAAAAATAAAAAGTGATATTGACAAAATGTGTAGAATATGATATACATAAAATCATACTTCTGGATATTTTTCTTTTGCAGGGCCTCTTTCTTTGTCCTGTTTCCCCATTTTTTTCTTGACAGAAAAGGAAAAGTATAATACTATGGACAAAGAAACGAACATTAGTTCGCTGATGCGCGGTAAAAAACAGAGAATGAAAACATGAGAGTAAAAATTGAAATAAAAAGGAGAAGAAACTATGGCGAATGAGGATAAATTGAAGGCATTGGATGCGGCACTGGCACAGATTGAGAAGCAGTTTGGCAAGGGCTCTGTGATGAAGCTGGGAGATAACGGGACGAATATGAATGTGGAGACGGTTCCCACCGGTTCCCTGAGTCTGGATATCGCACTGGGGCTTGGCGGCATTCCCAAGGGGCGGATCGTGGAGATTTATGGGCCGGAGTCCAGTGGTAAGACTACGGTGGCGCTGCATATGGTGTCGGAGGTGCAGAAGCGGGGCGGTATTGCCGGGTTTATTGATGCGGAGCATGCGCTGGATCCTGTGTATGCGAAGAATATCGGTGTGGATATCGATAACCTCTATATTTCCCAGCCGGATAACGGAGAGCAGGCGCTGGAGATCGCAGAGACGATGGTGCGCTCCGGGGCGGTGGATATTATTATCGTGGACTCTGTGGCTGCGCTGGTTCCCAAGGCGGAGATTGAGGGCGATATGGGGGATGCCCATGTGGGGCTGCAGGCCCGTCTGATGTCCCAGGCGCTGCGAAAGCTGACAGGCGTCATAAGCAAATCCAACTGTTCGGTGATTTTTATTAATCAGCTCCGGGAAAAGGTAGGGGTGATGTTCGGAAATCCGGAAACTACCACCGGCGGCCGGGCGTTAAAGTTTTATTCCTCCATCCGCATGGACGTGCGCCGGATAGAGGCCATTAAGCAGGCCGGGGAGGTGATCGGGAACCGGACCCGGGTCAAGGTGGTGAAGAATAAGATCGCTCCGCCCTTCCGGGAGGCGGAATTTGACATCATGTTTGGCAAAGGTATTTCCAGAGAGGGGGATATCCTGGATCTTGCGGCGAATCTGAATGTGATCAACAAGAGCGGCGCATGGTATGCCTATAATGGAAATAAGATCGGGCAGGGCAGGGAGAACGCCAAGATCTATCTGCGGGAGCACCCGGATGTGATGAGCGAGGTAGAAAGCAAGGTGCGGGAGCATCACGGCCTGACAAAGTCGGCAGCCTCCTCCGAGGCGGCGGAAAAAGCCAAGGCGCCGGTGGAAACTCTGGCGGATGAGGTGCCTGCTGAGTAAGGAAGGATTCATGACAGTGGGCCGGCGGGAAAAACAGACAGAAAACATTCCCTGTGACTTAGCGCAGCGGCATAGGGCAGTGGAAAAGGGGTGTTTTCTGTATCGATGGAGGTCGGAATGCAGGTTACAGGCTTCGAGAAAATCAACACAAAAAAATGCAGGGTCTATCTGAATGATGAGCCGGCTTTCTGGCTGTACTACGGTGAGATTTCCCGGTACAATATCCGGAAGGGGCTGGAGTTTTCGGCGGATCTGAAGGAGGAGATTTATGGACAGGTGCTCTTAAAGCGTGCCCAGCTTCGCTGTCTGAATCTGCTGAAGACGATGGATAAGACGGAGGCGGAGCTTGTCAGAAAGCTTAAGACGGAGGAGTATCCGGCGGAAGTGATTACGCAGGCTCTGGATTATGTAAAGTCCTACCACTATGTGGACGACCTGCGCTACGCGAAAAATTATATTCAATCCAAAAAAGAAACCAGGAGCTGCCAGCAGATTCGCTATGAGCTGCTGGGCCGGGGAGTGGCGGAGGATCTGATTTCCAGGGCGTTTGAGGAGACGGAGCCGGTGGACGCCACAGCCCAGATTCTGCGTTGGGCGGAGAAAAAACACTTCGATATCGGGACAAAAGATACAAAAGAGCGCCAAAAGTTTTATTCATTTTTACTAAGAAAAGGTTTTTTGTATTCAGAGATTAAGAAAGCATTGACATAATTTGCGAAAAAGTATAAAATTGTAATGTTGTTTCTGAACAATGAAAATAAAATAAGGAGGTGCTCCTGTGCCGAACGCAGTTATGATTATCATTGCTGTATTAATCACACTGGTCATTGCGGTACCGGTTAGCTGCCTTGCTGCGATCAGCTATCGAAAGAAAGTGGTAGAGTCCAAGATCGGCAGTGCGGAAGAAAAAGCCAGGCAGATAATTGATGACGCATTGAAGACGGCAGAGACGAAGAAACGCGAGGCACTTCTGGAAGCGAAGGAAGAATCTTTGAAGATGAAGAATGAGTCGGAAAAAGAGACGAGAGAGCGCAGAACAGAATTGCAGCGTTACGAGAAGCGGGTCTTGTCAAAGGAAGAAACAGTTGACAAGAAAGCGGAAACTCTGGAACGTCGGGAAACCAGCATCACAGCAAAAGAAGAAGAGCTGAAAAAGAAACGTGCAGAAGCTGAAAGGCTTCTTGGACAAAGAGTACAGGAACTGGAACGAATCTCAGGTTTAACCTCCGAACAAGCAAAAGAGTATCTTTTAAAAACTGTTGAAGATGAAGTGAAAATTGACACTGCGAAGCTCTACAAGGAGCTGGAAAGCAGAGCCAAAGAGGATGCGAACAAGAAAGCGAAGGAATATGTGGTTACGGCGATCCAGCGTTGCGCTGCGGATCATGTGGCGGAAACCACGATTTCAGTTGTTCAGCTTCCAAATGATGAGATGAAGGGAAGAATCATTGGCCGGGAAGGACGGAATATCCGGACGCTCGAGACCATGACCGGTGTGGATCTGATCATAGATGACACGCCGGAGGCAGTCATTCTGTCGGGCTTCGATCCCATCAGAAGAGAGGTTGCCAGGATCGCCCTTGAAAAATTGATTGTGGACGGACGGATTCATCCGGCCAGAATTGAAGAGATGGTGGAAAAGGCGCAAAAAGAAGTGGACACGATGATCCGCGAGGAGGGGGAAGCAGCCACACTGGAAGTGGGAGTACACGGTATCCATCCGGAGCTGGTACGCCTTCTGGGCAGGATGAAATTCAGAACCAGCTATGGTCAGAATGCCCTGAAGCATTCCATTGAGGTGGCACATCTTTCCGGGCTTTTGGCCGGAGAGATCGGAGTGGATGTTCGCCTGGCGAAGCGTGCCGGACTGCTGCATGATATCGGTAAGTCCATTGATCACGATGTGGAAGGTTCCCACATTCAGATCGGTGCGGATCTTTGCCGGAAGTACAAGGAGTCCGCGCTTGTTGTCAATGCAGTGGAATCCCATCACGGCGATGTGGAGGCAGAGTCCCTGATTGCCTGTATTGTACAGGCTGCCGATACGATTTCGGCTGCCAGACCGGGGGCCAGAAGGGAAACTCTGGAGACATACACAAACAGATTAAAACAGTTGGAAGATATTACGAACGCATTTAAAGGCGTGGAAAAGTCATTTGCTATTCAGGCGGGAAGAGAGATTCGAATTATGGTTGTTCCGGAGCAGATCAGTGACGCAGATATGGTCCTTATGGCCAGAGATGTGGCGAAGCAGATCGAAGCGGAACTGGAATATCCAGGCCAGATCAAAGTCAGCGTGATTCGGGAGTCAAGAGTCGTGGATTACGCAAAATAAAGCAGGAAAGCGGGCCGTCGCGAAATTATGAAAATAGTTTCGCGGCGGTTTTTGTATTAAATTATTTTGTTTTCCATAGAATGGAGTAAGGAATGTGGGATGGCCGGTTGATATGAAGAAAAATGAGGAGACGATTTTGCTGGTCCTTTTCTGTGCCGGGATTCTGGGAGGGCTTTTGCTTCCGCGGTGGACCTTCCTGAATCTGAACATAAGGGCGGTCCTGCTGGCACCGGATTCCCTCAGGCAGTATGCTGCTGCGGGGATTGAGTATGGAGTGATCTTAAAGAGGGTGGCTGTTTCCAGGGGAACACTGTTGTTTATGCTCTATTTTGCCTGCTACAGCGCTGCCGGATTCTGGGTTCTGGCGGGCGCCTGCCTGACGGTGGGAATGTCCATGGGATTTCTGGGGGCCATGGCGGTGCTGCAGATGCGTTATTTTGGAGTTTTGTTCTGGCTCTGTGCGCTGCTGCCGCAGTGGATTTTTTACGTTTGGACGGGATTGCGGCTGGTGCGGTTCATGAAGAAACGCAGGATGCGGACGCTGCTGTGCAATGGAAATCCGGCACCCTCCTACAATAAAATGGTGTTTTTGGAATTTCTTGCCGTATTGGCGCTGGCGGCTTTGGGGATATTTTCTGAAGTTTATCTGAATCCCGGGATGCTGAAGCTCTTTTTGCGGATTTATGCGAAAATATAAAAATAAAGAATTTCTTAAAGATATTATAAAGAAAATAGTTGGCATTTTTTGCGTTATATGCTATATTTAATTATAGCGCCTGATGGTTTCTTGTGCAAAATATGCAAAAATATCAGTCCTTTGGATATCCTAAGAGAAGGAACGGCTATTTTTCGTGCTTCCGTGAAAAACAGGCGGCCGTGGCGGGAAACCTCAGAGAAACAGGAGGTATTAAAATATGGGTACACCACATAACAGCGCTCAGATGGGTGATATTGCAGAAACTGTTTTGCTTCCCGGTGATCCTCTGCGTGCAAAGTTTATCGCGGAGAATTTTCTGGAGAATCCAGTACAGTTTAATGCGGTGAGAAATATGTTCGGCTTTACGGGGACCTATAACGGGAAAAAGGTGTCCGTCATGGGAACCGGTATGGGATGCGCATCCATCGGCATTTATTCTTATGAACTGATTCATTTTTATGGAGTGAAGAACCTGATCCGAATTGGCTCCTGCGGTGCCATCAGGGAGGATCTGAAGCTGGGAGATATCGTGATGGCCATCGCAGCCAGTACGGATTCTAATTATGGGCATCAGTATCAGCTTCCGGGTTCCTTCTCCGCGGCGGCTTCCTATGAGCTGCTGGTGAAGGCGCAGAGGTCCGCCGAGAGGAACGGCTTCCCTTACGTGGTTGGAAATGTGCTGTCCTCGGATATTTTTTATAACGAGACACCGGAGTGGAAGTCCTGGGCGAAGATGGGCGTGCTGGCCGCTGAGATGGAAAGCTATGCCCTCTACTGCAACGCAGCCAGAGCCGGGGTGAAGGCGCTGGGGATTTTCACAGTGTCCGATTCGATTGTGAACGGGGAGGAGATGTCCGCCGAAGCCCGTCAGACCACCTTCACGAACATGATGAAAGTGGCGCTGGAGACTGCCTGCGGCGAGTAAGACGGCATCCGGCCTGTAAATTGGGGAATGTGTATCATTCCAGGAAAGCTTCCCACTCCGGTATCGGATGAGGGAAGCGGAAGATACTTTAAATAGCAAAATGTAAAGCGAGAGGAGAACCAAGAAATGAAAAAAGCATTGGCATTTGCCCTTTCTCTGGCGATGGTATTGTCCATGGCGGGATGCGGCAAAAAGGAAAAGGAAACAGAAGCACCGAAGGCTACGACTACGGAAGCAGCCACGGAAAAGACCACATCTGACGACGTGTACAACGTAGCTTTGGTAATCGCAGGTACGCTGGGCGATAAATCCTTCTACGATTCAGCCAATTCCGGACTGGTAGCGCTGAAGGAGGAGCTGGGTGACAGCTTCGATTTCAAGGTAGAGCAGATGGGCGGCGGTTCCGCTGACCAGGTAAACTGGGAGCCCACCCTGTTGGATTACTGTGATACCGGCGACTATGATATGATCATCACCGGTTCCTGGCAGATGGCGGATGCTCTGGCTAGTGCTGCAGATCTGTATCCGGATCAGAAATTTATTTACTTCGATGAAGCTTATGATTTCGAAGGAAACGGTGACAATGGAAACATTTACAACGTATTGTTTAAGCAGAATGAGGTATCCTTCCTGGCAGGCGCCATTGCCGGCCTGATGACCAAGGACGAGACGATTGAAGGCATCGATCCCTCCAACAACATCATCAGCGTGCTGGGCGGTATGGAAGGTGTTGTAATTAACGATTTTGTAGTTGGCTACATCCAGGGCGCTCTGGAAGTAAATCCGGATGTGCAGGTAGCGGTAAGCTATGTTGGAAACTTTGATGATTCCGCAAAGGGCAAGGATCTGTCCCTGGCAATGTACAATTCCGGTTCGGATGTCGGATTTAACGTAGCCGGAAATGCCGGAAACGGTCTGATTGAGGCTGCTGGCGAGACTGGAAAATACGCCATCGGCGTAGACTCCGACCAGGCGGTGACGATGTCAAATTATGCTGCTAATATTCCTACTTCCGCTCTGAAGAATGTTGGAAACGCTCTGTATCGTGCGATTAAGCTGGATATGGAAGGCAGCCTTTCCTACGGTGTTGTGGAGACTCTCGGATTCGCAGAGGGCGGCGTAGAACTGGTGAAGGACGCTCACTATGAGGAGATCGTTCCCGAGTCTATCAGAACCACAGTGGAGGAGCTGCAGGAGAAGATTGCCAACGGTGAAATCACCGTTTACTCCGCATCTACCATGAGTTCTGAGGAAATTGAAGAGCTGAAAGCTTCTGTTGCAGTTCAGTAGGCAGCAGTGAAAGAGTAGGGGCTGACCGCAAGAGAAAAAGGAAGCTTTGCGGCGGCCCCTTTTTCATATCTATTTCATGGAAAAGGTGGGTGAGCGGGAGAAAATGTCCAATCAAGTCGTATTGCAGATGC
>CAMNQN010000165.1 GCA_946549155.1 uncultured Lachnospiraceae bacterium
TTCTTGTCACTGCTTAAGGAGCAGGAAGCACGGAAATGAATTTTCAAGGCATCCCAGCCGTACACGCCGGAAAAGTAAAAGTACCACAAGCAGCCGGAAGGACGACCGCCGGTATAAATATACGGACGCAGCCGGAATACCGGAGGATGTGGAGTGTGTTTTGGTTTTGGGAGGAGACGGCACTCTTTTGCAGGCTTCCAGAGACCTGGTAGATACGGGGCTGCCCCTTCTTGGCATCAATCTGGGTACCCTTGGATATCTGGCGGAGATTGAGCACCAGAATATCCGGGCGGCGCTGGACCAGCTGATGGCCGGAGCATTTACCATAGAAAAACGGATGATGCTGGCCGGAGCCGTGTATCAGAATGGAAAAAAGCTGATGGAGAATATGGCGCTGAACGATATCGTGATCGGGAGGCGGGGGCGTCTTCGGGTAGTGGATTTTAATATTTACGTGGACGATGTGTTTCTCTGCGCCTACCGGGCGGACGGAATCATCATTTCCACCCCCACAGGCTCCACCGGATACAGCTTGTCCGCCGGGGGACCTATTGTGGCGCCGGAGGCGTCGCTGATGCTTCTGACGGCCATTGCGCCCCATACGCTGAACTCCAGGACCATCGTGCTGCCGGACGATGTAAAGATTACGGTGGAGCTGGGCAGCAGCAATCTGCTGGAAAACGAGGGTGCGGAGGTGACCTTTGACGGGGACACTTCCATGAAGCTGAATGTGGGCAGCAGTATTGAGGTGACCAGATCGGAAAAAAGCACCCGGCTGACCAAAATCAATCACACCAGCTTTGTAGAGATTTTACGCCGGAAGATGAATCAGTAATACATGGAAAGGATTGGCGGGTTAAGCAGGATATGAAGACAGGAAGACAGGCAAAGATTATAGATCTCATCAGCAGATATGACATCGAGACGCAGGAAGAGCTGGCGGAATATCTGAACCGGGAAGGGTTTCAGGTGACCCAGGCCACCATTTCCAGGGATATCCGGGAGCTGAAACTGACGAAGATTGCCATAAACGGCGGCAGGCAGAAGTACGCGGTGATGCAGGCCGCGGCGGTGGGGATGAATGAAAAGTACCTGCGGGTTTTGCGGGAGGGCTTTGTCTCTATGGATATGGCCCAGAATATTCTGGTGGTAAAGACTGTTTCGGGAATGGCCATGGCGGTGGCTGCGGCTTTGGATGCCATGAAATGGTCTCAGGTGGCCGGCTGCATTGCCGGGGACGATACGATCCTGTGCGCGATTCGCAGCACGGAGGAGACAGTGCAGGTGATGGAGATGATCCGCAGAATTGTGGGGGAAGGAATCCCCCAGGCGTGATCAGATATCGGGAGAGAGTCGGGAAAGGACAATGTTAATAAGCTTACATGTGAAAAATATGGCCCTCATTCAAGAGGAAGAGATAGAATTTGGGCCGGGATTAAATATTTTAACGGGAGAGACGGGAGCCGGAAAGTCCATTATCATCGGTTCCGTGAATGTGGCGCTGGGAACGGGAAGCTTCAAGGAGTATGTGCCTGAGGGCGCGGAGTACGCGCTGGTGGAACTGGTGTTTGAGACAGGGAATCCGGAGGTTTTGCGCAGAATGGAGGAAATGAATATTCCGGTGGAGGACGGCCAGGTGGCCATTTCCCGGAAATACCAGAGGGGCCGCAGTATCAGCCGGGTAAACGGGGAGACGGTGAATATCTCCTTCATCCGGGAGCTGGCCCAGGGATTGATCGATATTCATGGCCAGCACCAGCACCAGTCACTGCTGTATCCGAAATTTCATCTGGCACTGCTGGATGAGTTTGCCAGGGAGGATCTGGGCAGCCGGAAGGCGGAATGCGAAAGCGCCTGCCAGGAGTACCGTCAGGTCAGCTGCCAGCTGGAGGCAGCTTTGACGGAGGAAAGCGGCCGGGAAAAGCAGATGGATTTTTTGCGGTATGAGATTGAGGAGATTGAGGCGGCTTCCTTGCGTCCCGGGGAGGATGAAGAGCTGGAGCAGGAATACACCCGCATGTCCCATGGGCAGAAGATCACAGAAGCACTGACAGAAGTGTACCAGATGGTCGGTTATGAGGGCGGCGCAGGAGACCTGGTGGGCCGGGCAGTCCGGGATCTGGGCAGCGTGGCAGGGTTTGATTCCGGTCTTTCCGATCTGTATCAGGAGCTGATGCAGATGGAGGATATGATGAATGACTTTGGCCGGAGTCTGTCCGGATATATGGATGATTTTTCTTACGATGAGCAGACCTTTTATCAGATCGGGCAGCGGCTGGATCTGATCAATCATTTAAAGTCAAAATATGGAAAAACCATAGAAGAAATTTTTGCATATCAGCAGGAAAAGCAGGAAAAACTAGAGCAACTGACGGATTATGAAGCGTATGTGGCTTCTCTGAGGCAAAAAAAAGAGGAGAGCTACAGGAAGCTTTTGGCGGTGGCGGAGGAGATTTCTTCTATTCGGAAGAAGCATGCGGTTTTGCTGGCGGAGGAGATCAGAAAATCCCTGGTGGAACTGAATTTTCTGGATGTGCAGTTTACCATAGAGTTTCAGCGGCTGAAGGAGCCCGGGAGCACGGGAATGGATGAAGTCTGTTTTATGATTTCCACCAATCCGGGGATGCAGCTGCGTCCCCTGCAGGAGACTGCCTCCGGCGGCGAGCTTTCTCGCATTATGCTGGCCATCAAGGCAGTGATGGCGGAGAAGGATGCCATCGGTACGCTGATTTTTGATGAGATTGACACGGGAATCAGCGGACGTACCGCACAGAAGGTGTCGGAAAAAATGGCGGTGATCGCCAGAAGCCATCAGGTGATCTGCATCACCCATCTTGCGCAGATTGCGGCCATGGCGGATACGCATTTTTCCATAGAAAAACATGCCAGAGACGGCGTCACATCCACCTGCGTTGCCAGGCTTGACGGAGAGGAAAGTATTCGGGAGCTGGCCCGGATTCTGGGCGGTGTTCAGATTACCGACACCGTATATCAGAGTGCCAGAGAGATGAAGGAATTGGCAGAAACAACAAAAAAATACTAGAGTGGAACATTCGAATTATCACATACTAAACCATAGATCGGGGCAACCTGTTTCTATGGTTTTTTGTTTTGCATTCCTATTTTACAAAAGAAAAATACAGGAAAGGATGTGATGATATGACAGGTTTACAGAAATACCGGCGGCTGGTTCGGAGCCTGTTTCTGATCAGCCTGGCCGGTCTGGGAATCTGCAGCTATCTGTTTCTGAAGGACCGGATACCAGATCATATTCTGGTGGAAGAGGGCGGGCAAACTCCAGTAATTTTTCATTTTCCCTACAGCACATTCATAGAAGAAACAGTGGAAGCCGGCAGCCGGGAAAAATCCAATATACCGGAAGGGCAGCTTCATATGGAAGGAAATTTGCCGGCGGGTCGTGACGGCCTGTTGGGGGAGCCTGCACAGGGGAACGGCAGCCTGTCGATTCGCTGCTCTATTTTGGGTATTATTCCCCTGAAAACGGTGGAAGTAGAAACGGCGCAGCGGCAGAAACTATACGCCGGCGGAACCCCGGTGGGAATCTATATCCGAACCAACGGGATTCTGGTAATTGGAACCGGCCAGGTGGACGGCCTGGACGGAGAGAGCCACGAACCGGCAGAACATATTGTGCAATCGGGAGATTATATCATCGGAGCGGATGGAAAAACACTTAGCAGCAAGGAGGAACTGGTGGAATGTATTCAGACCTCCTGCGGAGAGACGGTGCATCTGGAGGTGCTGCGGGATGGAGCGCTGACCGAGCTGGAGGTAACGCCGGTGCAGACAGGGGCAATGGAATACAAGGCCGGAATCTGGGTGCGAAACGATGCCCAGGGCGTGGGAACGCTGACCTATGTAGATGAAGCTGGAAATTTTGGCGCCCTGGGACACGGCATCAGCGATGTGGATACCAGCACCCTGCTGTCCTTAAAGGAAGGAAAGCTGTACGAGGCGCAGGTAGTGGCGGTAAAGAAGGGCCAAAAAGGGGAGCCGGGAGAGCTGTCCGGGGTCATTTACTACCGGGACAGCTCCCGGCTGGGAGACATCACGGAAAATACGGTCTCGGGAATCTTCGGCAGCTCCGGCGGGGGACTTCTCACTGCCGGGATGCAGGAATACGAAATCGCCTATAAACAGGAGGTGCAGCCCGGGCCAGCCCGGATCCTGTGCAGTGTGGACAGCTCCGTGAAGGCTTATGATGTGGAAATCGAGAGCGTGGAGCTGAACAAAAAGGAGGTCAATAAGGGAATGGTCGTCCGGGTCACGGACGCAGAGCTGCTGGAGAAAACGGGGGGGATTGTGCAGGGAATGTCAGGGTCGCCAATCTTGCAGAATGGGCGGATCGTGGGGGCGGTGACCCATGTGTTTGTGAATGATCCCACGAAAGGGTATGGGATATTTATTGAGAATATGCTGGAGCATTGAATCCGGGCAGAAATCGAAACACAGACAAAATCGGAAACTTGTTTACGAGATTTTGTCTGTGTTTTGATTTATATCCGGCGAAAGCCATACAATATTTAATATTTAATAAAATTGACAATAATTCAAATATAGTTTATTATAATAAAAGATATGGAGGGAGAACTATGAGCAAAACATCAGTTGTCATTATGCCCCAGACAGAGATGATTCTGGAACAGATGGGAGAACAAATTAAATTAGCCAGGCTTCGCAGAAAATTATCAGCAGAACTGGTGGCGGAACGCGCGGGAATCAGTCGTGCGACTTTATGGTCTATAGAGAAAGGAGCGCCTACCGTAGCGATTGGAATGTATGCGGCAGTATTACATGCGTTAAATAATTTGGATAAGGATTTATTGCTGATAGCAAAGGATGATGAGCTTGGCCGTAAGCTGCAGGATTTGGAACTGGTGACCAGAAAACGTGCGCCCAAAGAAAGAAGTGAAACGTGATGGAAGAAAAAACAATTTTTGTCTATGAAAATTGGACTGAATTAGCCCCTCAATTAATTGGAAAACTCTATGTTTCTTATGTCCGGGGAAAAGAACAGTTTTCATTTGAATATGAAACAGAATGGTTGAAATCTCCAACAGCAAATTATCTGTTAGACCCGGATTTGTCATTATATAACGGAAGACATTATGTGCCAATGGACAAAACACTGTTTGGAGTGTTTGCAGATTCATGCCCGGATAGATGGGGAAGACTTTTGATGCGGAGAAGAGAAGCTGAGCTGGCAAGAAGAGAGGAAAGAAAGCCAAAGAAATTGGGAGAAAGCGATTATCTGTTGGGGGTATATGATCAGGCACGTATGGGTGCATTACGTTTTAAAACGGAAGAAAACGGAATATTTTTGTCAGGTGATCAAGAACTGGCAACCCCTCCCTGGACAACATTGCGTGCATTGGAAGCTGCCAGCTGGGGGTTTGAAAATGATGAAAGTGGATTGGAAACAAAGTGGCTGCGGCAGCTTTTAGCGCCTGGGTCATCTCTTGGCGGAGCTCGTCCAAAGGCTACAGTGAAGGATGAGAGGGGAAATCTTTGGATAGCAAAATTTCCATCTAAGTATGATGAGTATAATGCTGGTGCGTGGGAAAAGGTGGTTCATGACTTAGCACAAATGTGTGACCTTAATGTACCGGAAGCAAAATTGGAGACATTTTCAAAAAATGGTTCGACTTTTCTTGTAAAGCGGTTTGACAGAGAGGGGGACAGAAGAATTCATTTTGCTTCGGCAATGACCCTGCTTGGAAAAACGGACGGAGCATCTGGAGATGATGGATCCAGTTATTTAGAACTGGCTTTATTTATTAAAGCGAATGGGGCGGAACCGAAACGGGACCTGAAAGAATTATGGAAGAGAATTGTGTTTAACATGGCGGTATCAAATACGGATGACCATTTAAGAAATCATGGGTTTATTTTAACTAAAAACGGATGGAGTTTATCTCCACTCTATGATGTAAATCCAACCCCGTATGGAGATAGCCTGTCTTTGAATGTCAGTATGGATGACAATTCCATTTCAATAGAACTTGCATTGAGTGTAGCAAAATATTTTGGGATAGAAAAGCGCGAGGCTGGTGAGATAAGCGAAAAAATAATAAAGACTGTACGTGAAAATTGGAAATTACTTGCTGGAAAATGTGGATTAACGCGAAACGTTTGTGAATATATGAAACCTGCTTTTGATATGGATTTTAAATAATAATTATTATGACATCATTTTACGGTTGGGAGGAGAATCAAGTATGTTTGATGCAAAAGAATTTATTGAACAAATAATATATGATGACTTGATTCGTTCAGAGATAAAAAATTTGAGTGATAGGGAAATTGATAAATATTTCATGCAAGAAATCATCTTTTAGGTATTTTAAAATTGGCTTATCGAAATAAGGAGCTTGTTGAACGATGGAAAAGTGAGGTTCGGAGAGATTTAAGTAATTGGTTTAGTTGCATTAATATATTAATATATTTGAGTATGATTCTATTTTAGAATGAACCTAAATTTGGCATGAAAACAGTGATTTAGATTTCTTTCATAGGAAAATGTTAGTCCTACTTGACATCACTCCTGTCTGGTTCGCCAATATATATCTTATTTTCTAAAGAAAAACCAGGTTGAATATTATGACAGAATCAGTGAAGTGAGAAGAAGCGGTAATTATGAGCAATGGATTAAGTTTTTTTAGAAGCAGTTGGAAGAGCAGCTTTAGATTCGTTGGATGCAATAGAGAAATTACCATTTGTCTATTCAATCCTCTATAAACCCTGTATTTTCAAGGCATATCGCCTATTAAATGTTCAAACCTTATGTATTTTCCCTTGTTTTTGCCCTTATGAGCCGAAACAAGGGAAATTTTTTATTCTCCGCCGATTACCTTATCCAGCAGTCTTGCGGAAGTACGCTTCGCTTCCCTTGTAGCGTGAGCGTAAATGTTCATTGTGGTACTAACATCAGCGTGTCCGAGAAGTTCCTGCACATCTTTAGGTGCTGCACCGTTTGAAAGCAGATTGCTTGTATAAGTGTGTCTGAGCATATGGAAGTGGAAATCCTCCAATCCCTCCACCTTTTTTCTCGCTGTCCTGCACATAATCCCCACCGTACTCGGTGCTTCAAATGCCCCGTCAGGTCTAAGGCAGACAAAGGATAATTCCTTGTACCCCTCTGGGACTTCTTCCGACCTCGGCAGACTGTAAACCTCATAATAGGTGCGGTCTTTTTCTTTGACCTCCAAATAGTAATTAAGGCTGTACAGTTCCCCGTATCGGAAACGGTTTTTGTGTTGTTCTGTTTTCGCAGTTTTCAGGATTGCGGCAAGCGTATCGCAAAAGTCCACGGTGCGGATTTTTTTACGCTTTGTTGCCCCTATTTCTGTTTTGTGCCTTGCCCCGTTGTAACGCATACTGCGGCGTACTGTCAGATATTGTTCTTCAAGGTTGATGTCCTGCCAAGTCAGAC
>CAMNQN010000166.1 GCA_946549155.1 uncultured Lachnospiraceae bacterium
GCTCCGCGCTTTCCCTTCCTGCGTCCTGCTAATGAACAAAACACGAAAAGGACAAATCATCCGCCTGAATAGTTACATCTTATTTTCCAGAAAAACACGGAAACCATCCATACATAATTTTCCTCCCTTCTGCACACGCTATTTTGGCATAACGCTTCACAAATAGTGAAATAAGACTATTGGTCTATTTTACCAAAA
Source organism: uncultured Lachnospiraceae bacterium (assembly GCA_946549155.1). Lineage (GTDB taxonomy): Bacteria > Bacillota > Clostridia > Lachnospirales > Lachnospiraceae > Merdiplasma. The sequence continues at coordinate 199 of CAMNQN010000166.1, forward strand.
ATACAGGAACGCTATACCAGAAAGGATGATGCAGACTATGACAGAGAAAAACAGAACCGCTAACGTCTATGACGACGGCAATATTCCTGAGGTGGACCTGCCGGGAAATGAGAAAAACAGTGTACAGCCCCAGGGAATCACCCACACAAGGAAAAACTGGATCACGGAGCCTCTGCCTGAATCCACCCGTCCCCGTCAGGACGGCCCGGGAGGTGACGGGGATGATCAATAACGTGGAAGTCATCTCCCGGCCATAAAGGGACGGCCGCTGCAGTCCGCTCTAAGGTTCCCTGTCAGCGCAGGTGCAGCGGCCGCCATTTGTCACCCTTCCTCCTTTTTACATACTCTGATAAAAAAGAAAAGGAGCCTTTCTATGATGAATCATCCCGACTGCCAGAAGCATGTGCATGAGATTACTGGCAGCACCCGAATTTTCCATGAATGCGGCGAATGCCATAACCATAGATTTTGCACCGTGTCCGGTGAAGCCATGCCTATTCCCGGCAAGCAGGATCACTTTCATGAAGTGAAATTCCGCACCGATTTTGCTGACGGCCATTACCATGAGTTCTGCGGAAAATCCTCCGGTGCCATCGACGTAGGCGGCGGAAAGCATGTACATTTCGCCAAGGCCTTCACCGGGGAAGCGGACGAACACCGCCATGAATTTCAGGTAGCCTCCCTGATCGACAGCCCCATTGATTTTCGATGTGACTAATCGTTTCATAGCTCTCGTTAATGGATAAATAAAGGTTAGTGACAGATTTTCCGATAAAAAAAGACGCCGTATTTCTGAGAGATCAGCAGTACAGCGTCCTTTCCTTTTCTGTTATTTAGGCCAGGCATATCCCAAAAGGAGCAGTTTTTCCCGGATTCCCTCCGCGTGCCCGTTCCAGTATAGCGCCCCAGATGAATTACATGGAAATCCAGCCCAATACATTCGCGATAGAGCTGAGCAAAATAATCACCACAAAAAACGGGCAGACATATTTGATCATAAACTCAAACACCCTTCTCCGTTTAAATGCAGCCCCGTCTTTCCGTACCTCCTGTGCGACTTTCTCCAGTTTTACAACACGAACAATAAATATGCAGGTTACCAGCGCCGCGATCGGCATCATCACAGAATTGGTCAGGAAGTCAAAAAAATCCAGAAATTCCATGCCCAAAATCCTGATAAAGGACAGCGGACCGTAGCCCAGCGTAGATAAAGTTCCCAGCGCAATAATGATCATACCGATGCAAATCGTAGATTTTTTACGGTTCCAGCCCAATTCATCCTCTATCGTCGCCACGGCACTCTCCGTCAGTGCAATTGCACTGGTAAGCGCCGCAAAAAGCACCAGCAGAAAGAACAAGCTTCCAATAAAAGCCGCGATTCCCATACTTTCAAAAACCTTAGGTATCGTTACAAACATTAAGGACGGACCGGCCTGCAGCGCCTCCGGATTTCCACCGGAAAAGGCAAACACGGCAGGAATGATCATCAGCCCAGCCATAATCGCAATGGCGGTATCAAAAATCTCCACATTCACAGTTGCCCCCTCGATGGCCACGTTATCTTTCATATAAGAACCGAAGGTGATCAAAATACCCATGGCAATGGACAAGGAATAAAACATCTGTCCCATGGCGCTTACCACCGTCATCCAGGAAAAATTCTCCAGATTAGGAACCAGAAAATATTTTACTCCGGCCATAGCTCCTTCCCTGGTCATGGAATATCCGGCTATAATAACCGCCAACACCACCAGGATTGGCATCATAAACTTGGAAACCCGTTCAATACCGTTTCTGACTCCCGCAAAAATAATAATCAGCACAATGGCGGTGAAAACCAAAAACCAGATTTCCGCTGAACCGCCGCCGGATATAAATCCGGAAAAATAACCGTCTTCCGCCAGACCGCTGGTGTTGCCTCTCAGATATTCAAACAGATACTTTGCAACCCATCCTCCTATCGTCGAATAATATGGTACGATCAGCATTGGAATGATTGCGTTGATCCATCCGCCGAACCGGTACCACCATTTTTTCCCGTAGGAATTATACGCACTTACAGGACTTTTCCTTGTCATACGGCCCAGCGCAGTTTCCGCAATAATCATCGTGTAGCCGAACGTCACCGCCAGCAAAATATATACCAGCAGGAAAATTCCACCGCCATATTTCGCCGCAAGATACGGAAAACGCCAGATATTTCCAAGCCCCACCGAAGCCCCCGCTGCTGCCAGTACAAATCCAATTTTTCCAGAAAAACTGCTTCTTTTCCCGGTATGTTCCCTCATCGCCCTAATCCTCAACTTTCCCGGCATTTCACCCTTTGTATACCCAAACATTCTTCTTTGTTTTCGTGGGTATTTGCCGCCTTACTAAAAAAATCCTCCGCCTTACGACAAAGGATCTTTTGCACTATACATAGTGTAGCAAGTAAAAAAAGAAAAGTCAACAGGAATTGCTAAAACCCGGCTTTTCAATCTGATTCCCTGTTACTGTTCAGGTGAATGTCATTCGTGTTTTGTTGATTTGCAGGACGCAGGAAAAGACGGGACCGGGCAATTAACAAAATTTGATGATTATCCCCAGCATATTGTCATGAAAATCTTTTCCTGAGTTCCGATACCGCTTCTGACAAAATTTGTATGATAGCCAGATGCGTCATTTTCTATAAATAGTGGACAAACTATAAACATTATTGAAGTTGTAAACGGCCTTTGTTATAATTTTCTCATCATATGTTTATTGATTTTTCGCAATAAATGAAGGAGGTACGATTATGGATTTTTATAAACGGGCGCTGGAACTGCGTGAAGAAACTGTCTCTCACCGCCGTTGGCTGCACAGCAACGCGGAAGTGGGCCTTCATATGCCCAAAGGGCAGGCCTATGTTCTGGATCAGTTGAAAGAATATGGATTGGATCCACATCCCTGCGGGCATGGAGTAACTGCGGAGCTGGGGAAGGAAGGGGGCCGGACAATTCTGCTCCGGGCGGATATGGATGCGCTGCCCATGCCAGAGGAAAGCGGCGAAAGCTTTTCCTGTCCAACCAGCAGGGAAGCCCATACCTGCGGCCATGATTTCCATGCGGCCATGCTGCTGACAGCGGCAAAAATGCTAAAAGAAAATGAAGCCATGCTGTCTGGCAGGGTCAGGTTTATGTTCCAGACTGCGGAGGAAACCTTTGAGGGCGCGAAAGATATGCTGGCACACGGAATACTGGATGGTGTGGATGCTGCCCTGGCCTATCATGTCGGTCCCGGGAGGATGCCTGTGGGCTTGTTCCTGTACAACAGCGGCGGAACCATGATGTATTCTGTGGATGGTTTCCGAATCACAATCCATGGGCAAGGCGCCCACGGAGCATATCCCCACAATTCCATCGACCCAATCAATATCGGCGTCCATATTTATCTTGCTCTGGAATCGCTGATTGCCCGGGAAGCAGATCCCAGCAAAGCCTGCGTGCTGACCATTGGCAATTTTTCCGCAGGTTCAGCACCCAACATAATTCCTGATACGGCCCTCCTCCAGGGAACCCTGCGTACCAATGACAGCGCCAGCCGCGAGAAACTGGTCCGGCGGCTGAAGGAGATTGTTCACAGGACTGCGGAGATATTTGGGGGATCAGCAGAGATCGAGATGATTTCCGAGGTGCCGCCACTCATCTGCGATTCTGCTATGACGAATGAAATAGCAGGCTATATGAAGGAACTTCCGATTCCCGGTCTGACTCCTGTTCCCGACACGTCAGCCAGCGCTTCTGAGGACTTTTCATTTATTGCAGAGAGAGTCCCCAGCGTATTCATGTATCTTTCGGCAGGCTATATGGATGAGCGCGGGGATGCCCCTGCGCACAATCCAAAGGTTCAGTTCAATGAAAATGTCTGTCCCATCGGTTCCGCATGCCTGGCGCACTGCGCGGTCCGCTGGCTGGAAGAACACCAATAAAAAAAGGGGCTTTCGGGAATACTCCCAAAAGCCCCAAATCTATTTTTTCAGGAATTTCTGATTAAAACCTGCCAGCGTCTGCTGCTTCCTGTACTGCCACAGCTACCGCCACAGTCATACCCACCATGGGGTTGTTGCCAGCGCCGATCAGCCCCATCATCTCTACATGAGCCGGTACAGAGGAGGAACCTGCGAACTGTGCGTCACTGTGCATACGGCCCAGAGTATCGGTCATACCATAGGAAGCCGGTCCTGCCGCCATATTATCCGGATGAAGCGTACGTCCTGTGCCGCCGCCGGATGCTACAGAGAAGTATTTCTTGCCCTTTTCGTTGCACTCTTTCTTATAAGTGCCTGCTACCGGATGCTGGAAACGGGTGGGGTTCGTGGAGTTGCCGGTAATGGAAACGTCTACGCCCTCTTTCCACATGATAGCTACGCCCTCGGGAACACTGTTGGCGCCGTAGCAGTTTACTTTCGCGCGCAGTCCCTCAGAGTAAGATTTGCGGAATACTTCCTTTACCTCGTTGGTATAGGGGTTGTACTCAGTCTCCACATAGGTGAAGCCATTGATTCTGGCGATAATCTGAGCAGCATCTTTTCCAAGGCCGTTCAGGATAACACGCAGCGGTTTCTGACGAACCTTGTTCGCCTTCTCAGCGATACCGATGGCGCCCTCCGCCGCCGCGAAGGACTCGTGGCCAGCCAGGAATGCGAAACACTCGGTATTCTCTTCCAGAAGCATCTTGCCCAGATTACCATGGCCAAGGCCTACCTTACGGGTGTCTGCCACGGAGCCCGGGATACAGAAAGCCTGAAGGCCCTCACCGATGGCTGCTGCCGCGTCCGCTGCTCTTCTGCAGCCCTTCTTGATGGCGATCGCCGCACCTACAATGTAAGCCCAGCAGGCATTCTCAAAGCAGATGGGCTGAATGCTCTTAATCTGATCGTATACGTTCAGGCCAGCATCCTTTGTAATCTTTTCCGCTTCTTCGATGGAAGCAATTCCATAACTATTTAAAACAGCATTGATCTGGTCAATACGTCTTTCATATGATTCAAATAAAGCCATTTCCTGTTACCTCCTCAATTATTCTTTTCTCGGGTCAATAATCTTAACAGCATCCGCTACGCGGCCGTACTGGCCTTTCGCCTTTTCCCATGCAGTGTTGGGATCATCGCCCTTTTTGATGAAGTCTGTCATCTTTCCAAGGGATACGAACTGATAGCCAATGATCTGATCATCCGCATCCAGAGCGATACCGGTTACATAGCCTTCTGCCATCTCCAGGTAACGGGGGCCCTTCTTCAGGGTGCCGTACATCGTACCAACCTGAGAACGAAGTCCTTTTCCAAGGTCCTCCAGGCCGGCGCCCACTGCCAGTCCATCCTCAGAGAATGCAGACTGGGAACGTCCGTAAGCAATCTGAAGGAACAGCTCTCTCATGGCGGTATTAATCGCGTCGCAGACAAGGTCGGTGTTCAGAGCCTCCAGTACCGTCAGTCCCGGAAGAATCTCAGCCGCCATGGCTGCGGAATGGGTCATACCGGAACATCCGATGGTCTCCACCAAAGCTTCCTGAATGATACCCTCCTTCACATTCAGGCTCAGCTTACAGGCGCCCTGCTGCGGTGCGCACCAGCCTATGCCGTGGGTAAAACCGGAAATATCTTTAACTTCTTTTGCCTGTACCCATTTAGCCTCTTCCGGAATGGGAGCAGCGCCATGATGAACGCCCTGTGCTACTGGGCACATTTCTTCTACTTCGCGTGAATAAATCATTTTGAAACTCCTTTCGATAATTAATAACTTAATCCCGGCAGCGCCGGAGATGCTTCTGCGCGGTACTGCCCGTTTGGATTTATTCTCTCATAAAACGACAAATTAGTCCAGCATTTTTTACCACATTTTTTCCGGATAAACCCCCTGGTCCTTCAGCGCCTGTATCGCCTTCACCACGGTCTGCTTATCCTCCTGATAAGTGACGCCGTACCAGCGGTCCTCCGTCTTCAATACCTGGACAGTGGCCCTCCCCTCCTTTAACAGCTCATCCACCACAAAGGGAAGGAAATATTCGCATTTCATCGGATTCGTTTTCAGATTCTCCTCCAGGAAATCCGGGAATTTCTCCTTCAGCATATCCAGCATACTGGCGGAAAAGCCCCACATATTCATGGATACCAGGCATTCCGGCGAAACATCCACCCAGGTAATCCCGTCGTCCTCGGTATAGGCCGCTCCCGTCTCCGTACGGATGATTCTGGTGCGCTCATGGATATCCGCCAGAAATCCCTGCTCATCCACCTGGCAGATGCCCCGGGCCACATGACCGTTCTCCGTCAGAGTATTTTTCAGTATGTAACCCACCATGGTATAACGGAACTTTTCATCGTCCTCATGGGTGGTAAGATAATCGTAAATCAGCTGAAACGCCCGTCTTCCATAATAATCATCCGCATTGATCACCGCGAAGGGCCCGTCCACCACCTCCATGCAGGACAGCACCGCATGGCCTGTACCCCAGGGCTTCACCCGGCCCTCCGGCACTGTATATCCTTCCGGTATATTTTCGATGTCCTGATACACATACTCCACTTCCATGTAACGGGAAACCCGGTCGCCCACACACTCCCGGAACAAGGCTTCGTTCTCCTTCTTGATAATAAATACCGCTTTCTCGAATCCTGCTCTTCTGGCATCATACAGGGAAAAATCCATAATAATGTGTCCCTGGGGATCCACCGGGTCAATCTGCTTTAACCCACCATACCGGCTTCCCATGCCGGCTGCCATAATTACTAAAACCGGTTTTTTCATTGTTTTTTCCTCCGATTTTCACTTGATTTGCCGGACTTACCAAAGGTGTGAAATCCCTTTCCAGCCGACGGCTTTTCATGTTCTTTTAGTGTACCATGTTCTTTCCAAAGATGCAATCTCCGGAAGAGGCTTTTTCCCGATTGCCCGGTTGTATGCAGAGACAGTTACTGGTCGGATGCCAATGCTCTTCGGGTTTTGTTAATTAGCAGGACGCAGGAAAAGACGGGCGCGCAGGGCCACAAGCATCTGGAAAATAACTCCGGATACCAAGAAAATCTAAGATGCAGCCGGACGAAAATTTCGGGCACCGGGGCGGTTCGCTGGGAAATCCTGATGATTTCCCGGCTCAGCACCCCTGAGCTGTCAGCCTTGAGGGCTGCCAGCTCTCCCGAAATTTTCGTCCGCCTCCA
>CAMNQN010000167.1 GCA_946549155.1 uncultured Lachnospiraceae bacterium
GTGTTCTTAAACTGCTCCTGTTAGACTGGATGCGGAAAATTATATTGTCCTTGCTTTTCTGTGGGTATACGCAGGAAGAGAGAGGCCAGATCCGATCAGTCCCAGGGGCAGTTTGTGTAAAAAGAGAACGGGAGGGGAAAATGTATAATATACTGGTTTGCGATGATGAAAAAGAGATTGTGGATGCGGTGGAAATCTATCTGATGCAGGAGGGCTATCAGATATTTAAAGCCTATGACGGCAAGGAAGCGCTGGAAATTTTAAAGCGGGAGGATATTCATCTTCTGATTTTGGATCTGATGATGCCGGGGATGGATGGCATTCACGCCACCTTAAAGATCCGGGAGGAGAGCAGTATTCCCATTATCATCCTTTCGGCGAAATCCCAGGACAGCGACAAAATTCTGGGCCTGAATATCGGAGCGGACGACTATATGACGAAGCCCTTTAATCCTCTGGAGCTGGTGGCCCGGGTGAAATCTCAGCTTCGCCGCTATACCAGCCTGGGTACCATCCAGGAAGCCAAGGAGGAGGAGCATGTCTACCGCACCGGCGGCTTGATGGTGAATGACGAACGCAAAGAGGTCACGGTGGACGGGGAGCCGGTGAAGCTGACCCGCATAGAGTACAATATTCTTCTTCTTTTGATTATGAATAAGGGAAAGGTTTTTTCCATCGATCAGATTTACGAGCAGATCTGGAAGGAGGAGGCCTTTTGCGCGGATAACACAGTGACCGTACATATCCGTCATATCCGGGAGAAGATCGAGATCGATCCGAAGAATCCCCGCTATCTGAAGGTGATGTGGGGGATTGGGTATAAGATTGAAAATATTGAGTAAACCGTCAGGCGAAAAGCAGTCATAAAGCCTGGAGGGAACAGTAACATTATTGGAGTCAGGAATATGAAAAAAGTAAGGTACCGGGCGTGGTACAGGACTGGATTTAAGTGTGCGGGGATCATTCTGCAGGGGGCGTTTGCGGGCATTTTTCTGCTGTGCCTGATGAATTTCTTTTATTGGACGGAAGGAAGCCTGAGCCTTGGCGAGATGGGAAAAAGCTTCGAGCAGACGGAAGCGTTTTTCAATCAGGTGGAGGAGACGGTGCGGCGCAAGCTGGATTATGACCGGAATATCGAGCTGTTTGAGCTGAACGGACAGTTTGATGAGCTGCAGGAGGTGGATATCCGTCAGTATGAGACGGGAGCGCTGGATGAGGCGAACCTGAATCTGAACACCACCTACTATATCCGGGACCTGCTGATGTTTTATCAGGACGGGCTTTCCAAAATGGAGGACCGGATTCAGCGGCTGACGGATTCCGGCTTGACGGAGCAGCAGATTTCAGAACAGCTGGATGAGGAAGCCCAGGAGCTGGAGAGGGTCTTTCCTATTTCAGGGAACTCTCTGGCGGACTTTGTCCGCATCAGCGGCGGTTCTTCTTCTTTGCTGAAATATTACCAGCAGCTATGTTCTGTCAGTCAGGATGTGGGGGAGCGTTACCAGCAGTATGAGTTTTCCCAGGAAAATCCCGGAGGTGAGGAGAACAGCCAGGCCCCCAGCAACGTGGCCTACTATGTGGAAAATACCGCTACGAAGCAGCGCTACACCAATATGAGCGTAAAGAGCCTCTCCGCCGCAAGACGAATGGTGCAAAACAGCAGTGATCTGGTATTCCTTTTCGAGGGGGAGCGGCAGTTCAATATCATGGTGGCGAACAGTGAGTATGTGCTGAACGAGGAGGCGGCCCAGCGATTTATGAACACCCGTTTCCTGGGAGCGGGGGAGAAGATCCTGCTGGCGGTGAATACCTCCTATCTCATCGGGGATAAGCTGCAGGAGGCCTATCGCGCTTTTTCCCAGAGGGAACCGGTGATTTTGGGGAGCCTGATTACCGGGATTATCAGTATCGTGCTTTTGATTGTACTGCTGATTCTTTCCGTGACAACCACGGGCAGGAGGCAGGAGGGAGGAGAGCTGGTACTGAACTGGTTTGACAGAATCCCTACGGAGATTGCGGCGGGACTTTGTCTGATTGCCGCCATCAGCTGGTATCTGCTGGTGTTGACCTCCCGGAGAATCCACTTCAGGACAGCCGCTTTGAACAGCCTTTGCCTGACGGGGGCGCTGGTGGTGGAATACTGGATTTTCCTGTTCAGCCTTTTGGGCCTGTGCCGCAGAATCAAGGGACAGACGCTGTGGAGCAACAGCGTACTCTATGTGACCCTTCTGGTGGGGGGACAGGTATACCAGGCCAGACAGCGCTCCAGGCGCCTGGCGGTTTCCTATCTGTTTTTTTTCGCATTGAATATCTTTTTCGTCAGCCTTTTTCACGGGGCGGGGGTCCTGATGGCCATCGTGCTGGATATGGCGGTGATGCTCTATATGATGCGGGATGAGGTGGGAAAGCAGAGCGTGCGGGAGGGGCTGTATCAGATTTCCCAGGGCAGGCTGGACTATAAGGTGGATACCAGTCTGCTTACCGGCGACAGCCTGGAGATGGGGGAGGCGGTAAATGAGATGGGTGACGGCCTGCAAAATGCAGTGGACGCTATCATCAAGAATGAGCGGCTGAAAGCGGAGCTGATCACCAATGTCTCCCACGATATCAAGACCCCCCTCACCTCCATCATCAACTATGTGGATCTTCTGAAGCGGGAGGACTTACAGAATGAGAGGGCGAAGGAATATATCAGGGTGCTGGAACAGAAATCTCAGCGATTAAAGCAGCTGACGGAGGACCTGATTGAAGCCAGCAAGATTAATTCCGGAAATATCGAGCTGCACCGGATGCCCCTGCAGCTTCAGCAGATCCTGCAGCAGGCCTACGGGGAGTTTGCGGAACGGCTGGAGGAGAGTCGGCTGGAGCCGGTGATCACGCTGGAGAAGGAGCCATTGATGGCAAATGTGGATGGCCGGCAGCTTTGGAGAGTGTTTGAGAATCTGCTGAGCAATATTGCCAAATACGCCATGCCGGGGACCCGGGTTTATATGGAGCTGAAGAAGGTGGAGGAGCTGGCGGAGATCAGCTTCCGAAATGTGTCCAGACAGAAGCTGGCTGTGGGCGCGGAGGAACTTCAGGAGCGGTTTGTGCGGGGAGATTTAAGCCGGAGCACGGAAGGCAGCGGTCTGGGGCTGTCCATTGCCAAGAGCCTGACAGAGCTGATGGACGGCAGCTTTGAAGTTTACCTGGAGGGAGATTTCTTTCAGGTTACGCTGTTTTTTCCTATATATAAAGAGAACGGGGCTAATATCTAAAAAAACTGTGAACTCTGTGCTACTCTTATTGACACAGGAAAAAAATGGGGGTAGGATACTTGCAGGATTGGTGAGTGAAAGGTGGATATTAGATATGAGAGAACGATTTACCAGATTTATGATGGGCAGATATGGAACCGACGAGTTTTCCAAGTTCCTTCTGGGTGCCGCCGTGGTCCTGATGGTGCTGAACCTGTTTTTACGTTTCGGCCTGCTGAATACGCTGGTGCTGGTGCTGCTGATCTATGTGTATTTCCGTATGTTTTCCAGGAATGTACAGAAGCGGTACCAGGAGAATATGAAATACCTTCAGATAAAGGGAAGGATTACATCCTTTTTCCAGAAGGAAAAGCGTATGGCCGGGGACAGAAAGGTAAATCATATTTATAAATGTCCCAACTGCAAACAGAAGATCCGTGTTCCCAGGGGGAAGGGGAAAATCTGTATAACCTGCCCGAAATGCAGGACTGAGTTTACGAAGAAGAGTTGATGCCATGTTTGGGTACGTATGTATAAATCAGCCGGAATTGAAGATTAAGGATTATGAGGCTTACCGGGGCTATTATTGCGGATTGTGCCGGAATTTGCAGAAACGTTATGGACGAATCGGGCAGATGCTGTTAAACTATGATATGACCTTTCTGGTTATTCTTCTGGATGGGCTGTATGAACCGAAGGAGCAGGAGGAGCTGCATCGCTGTATTCCCCATCCGGTTCACAGCCATCGGCAAATTCAGAGTGAGATCACGGATTATGCGGCGGATATGAATGTGCTTCTGTCCTATCAGAAGGCTGTGGATGACTGGAAGGATGAAAGAAGCGGCCCCGGGCGCATCCTGGCTGCGGCGTTAAGGGGCGGCTATGAAAAAATGAAAGGGACGTATAAGCGGCAGGCGGAGACTCTGGAGGAGAGTATTCGTCTGCTTTCCGAGGCAGAAAAGGCAGAATCAGAGGATTTGGATTATGTGGCGGGATTATCCGGCAAATTTCTGGGTGAGATATTTGTCTGGAGGGAGGATATCTGGCAGGAGGATTTGCGGACACTTGGATTTTTCTTGGGAAAGTTTATCTATTTGATGGATGCCTTTGAGGATATGGAAAAGGACCGGAAGAAAGGAAATTATAACATTTTCCTGATCCGGCAGAGAAAGATGCCGGAGACTTTTGATAAGGATACCGAAGGGATTCTGGTGGATATGATGACCCAGTGCGCCAGAGCCTTCGAGCGTCTTCCTATTCTTCACCGGTCAGAGATCCTGCGGAATATTCTGTACTCGGGAGTCTGGAGCAGGTACCGGGCAATACAGGAAAAGAGGAAAAAAAATGAGAAATCCCTATGAAGTTTTAGGAGTACCGGAGACGGCTTCCGAGGAGGAGATCAAGAAGGCCTATCGGAGACTGAGCAGAAAGTATCATCCGGATGCCAATGTGAATAATCCGAATAAGGCGCAGGCGGAGGAGAAGTTCAAGGAGATACAGCAGGCCTATCAGCAGATTATGAAGGAGCGGGAACAGGGGACCTCCGGCGGCTATTCTTCCGGCGGCAGTACCTATGGCGGGAACCGTTCCTACGGAGGTTATTCCGGCTCGGGAAATCCCTACGAGGATTTCGGTGGCTGGGGCTTTGGAGGATTCGGCGGGTATGGGCAGAGCCGGGGCGGCTCCGCCTATCAGGAATCGGATCCCAAGATGCAGGCGGCGGCTAACTATATCAATAACCGCCATTATGCGGAGGCGCTCCATGTACTGTCGGAGATTTCGAATCGGAATGCCAGATGGTATTATTACAGCGCGCTGGCCAATGCGGGCCAGGGCAATAATGTGACGGCGAAGGAACACGCTTCCATGGCGGTGTCTATGGATCCGGATAATTTACAGTATCAGCAGCTGCTGTCCCAGTTGGAGAATGGCGGGCAGTGGTATCGCAGTATGGGCGAGGGCTACGGCAGCCCGCTGAATAATACCGGGGATTTCTGTATGAAGCTGTGTCTGCTGAATATGGTCTGCAACTGCTGCTGCCCCGGCCGGATGTGCTATTGTTGATTGGATTGATGTGTTTATAAGGACAAGAGGAGCGGGACACCGTGAAAAGCGTTTGGCTGCTGAGATGGCGCCGGCTTTGCTTTCATGGTCGTACCGCTTTTTGATGGTACAGGAAAGAAGAATGGAGAGGAGACAGGATTATGGAACTGGAAGAGGTAATAAGGGAAGTCTGTCCAGCGGACAGGAACATGCAGGAGGAGGCGTGGAAGTATTGGGATTCCCGGTGTAAGCCTTTGCGGGGCTTTGGAAAGCTGGAAGAGCTGGTGGTGTGGCTGGCCGGCATCCAGAGAACAGCCGAACCGAAATGCGGGAAGCGTGCGGTGGTGATTATGGGCGCCGATAACGGCGTGGTGGAGGAAGGCGTGAGCCAGACCGGCAGCGAGGTGACGGCCCAGGTGCTGGAAAATATGGGCGCTAAAATCAGCAGCGTATGCGTGATGAGCCGGATTCTGAATACGGACGTGCTTCCGGTGAATATCGGCATGAACACGGATGCAAAGCACCCCGCCGTGAGAAACTGCGCAGTGCGTCACGGCACCGGAAATATTGCGAAGGGGCCCGCTATGACCAGAGAGGAGTGCATCCGTGCCATTGAGACTGGCATCCGGGTGGTGGGAGAGCTGAAGGAGCAGGGGTATGACCTGATCCTTACCGGTGAAATGGGCATCGGGAATACTACCACCAGCTCCGCCTGTGCGGCGGTGATCTTCCATAAGGATCCGGCGGAGGTAACCGGACGGGGAGCCGGATTGTCCACGGAGGGGCTGAACCGGAAGGTGGAGGCCATCCGGAAAGCACTGGAAGTGAACACTCCCGACCCGGAGGACCCCATCGACGTGATGGCAAAGGTGGGCGGCCTGGACATCGCGGGAATGGTGGGATGCTTTCTGGGAGGAGCATACTATCAGCTTCCGGTATGGATTGATGGATTTATCTCCGGCATTTCCGCGTATTTCGCGGTACAGCTCTGCCCGCTGGCGAAGGAATACATGTACGCCACCCACAGCAGTGCGGAACCGGCGGCCAGGATGATCCTGGAAGCGCTGGGAATGGACCCCATCCTCCACGCCGGAATGCACCTGGGCGAAGGAACAGGAGCGGCGGCCATGCTGCCCCTGCTGGATCAGGCCCTGAATGTATACTATGGGCTTCCGGGATTCTCAGAGGGGAATGTGGAGACCTATGAGCATTTGAAATGATGGCAGGAACGCTTGTAAAGTTCCGTGAAAATTATCCGAATACATACATTCCGAAATATGCCACCAGTCCCTGGCCCAGGTCGTAGTCCCAGCCCAGCCCCTCGGCCAGCTCCTGGACATAGATGCAGTAAGCGGAGACGCAGGAGGCCATCAGGTCAGGGAAACGGCAGGGTTCCTTTTTCACGATGGCGCATTCCGGACACAGGCTGCATCCGCTGGCGGCGATCATAAATCCGCCGCCGCATTCCGGAGGAAGCTCCTGAATTAGCTTACGAATCAGGGCATTATGTTTTTTCTTACATTGTTTTAAAAGAGCCTTGTCCTCCAGATCCGGTGCCTCCCAGATGGTCTGCAGTACCAGTGCGTTTTTATGGGACTGCACCTGCTCCCTCATCTGGTCCGTGGTGCCGCAGGCAGGAGGACAGGCGTAATTCACCCCGTACATGCCGCAGGAATTATCCTCACAGCAGATCCGGAATTCCGGACGGAAGGGGATGCGGTCGGTGTCGATAAGAGCCGCCGCGGAGAAGCCCAGCTTCAGGGCCTGCTGAACGATAGCGTCCTTATCTGCGTTCCTATTATCGCCATTCACTGCTGACAGATGGTTGGTTTTATCATATTCTTTCATTTATCAAGCTCTCTCTTTCTGCCCATAGCTCTGTTTGTACGTCCGCAGTCCATTTAATGGGATTTATTCCACGATGCGGATGGATATGGGACAGATACAGAATAGCACAGGCGGGGGCAAAAGTAAAATAGGTTTCATTTAATTATCAGGACGCAGGAAGAGGCGGGTGCGCAGGGCCACAAGCATCTGGAAAATAACTCCG
>CAMNQN010000168.1 GCA_946549155.1 uncultured Lachnospiraceae bacterium
CAAAATACCCCCGCAACACAACCAAAACTCACAGCCCCCCGGACCAAAATGCGGCGCCCCGGGCCTGTCCGCTGGTAATACACCAGTATTCCCCGGCCACCGGCCCCGGTGCCCGAAATTCCAGCCCGTCTGCATCTTAGTTTTTCTTGGTATCCGGAGATGTTTTCCAGAGATATGTACCCATGCCGCCCTGCCCCATCCTGCGTCCTACCAATTACCAACCCCAAAACCGAATCATACCCCCAGCTCGAAATACCTCAGATATTTCTCATACCGCTCCATATAATACTGATGAAATTCCTCCCGGTACCGTATTACTTCCTGGTTTTTCATTCCCTCGTCCGGGTGCCCTGCCTCCCCCATAACCTGCAGGCCCAGCTTGGCCGCTCCCACAAGGGAACTGTTTTTATTGGCATTCACTTCCAGATCATGCCCCATGATATCCGCGCACATCTGCCTCCAGAAGGGAGAATTCAGCACACCGCCGCTCAGCTTTATGTTCTCCGGCACGCTGTTGGCTTTGCACAGGGCCTGGTAGCACTGGAACAGATTAAGCAGAACCCCCTCCAGCACACTGACATAAAGGTCTTTCCCCGAATGCTCCGCCCGAAGGCCCAAAAATGCGCCCTGTCTTCCCGCTCCCCATTCCGGTCCCCGCTCTCCGAACAGGAAGGGCATAAAGAAAGGACCGCCCTCCCGCTCCCGCAGGGTGGGTTCTATCTCCTCATAGGTCCGGGTTCCGTAAATTCGCTCCTTCATCCACTCCACGCAGTTGCAGCAGCCCGATGTTCCGATGCCGGAAAGCCATCCTCCCACCGGTGAAAGGTAGCACCAGGTGGAGGGGACTGCGGCAAACCGGGGCGTTTCCAGCGTGGACATCCGCAGGGAGCCGCTGGTGCCCACCGACATGGTCATAATACCCGGCCCCATGGCATCCGCGCCAATCTGATCCAGCCCGCCGTCCGCCGCCGCCGGAAGCACCGGTGTCCCGGGAGGAAGCCCAAGATACTTTGCCATCTCCGGTTTCAGCGGAAAGGTTCTGGTATAGGGAACGATCTCACTAAGCTGGCTCTCCCGAATGCCTGCCTTCGCCAGTAGCTCACCGTCCCAGAATTTCTCCGTAACACCAAACAGGCCCGTCCCGGAGGCCATGCTGTCCATCACCGCCCACGCTCCGGTAAGCTTCCAGAGCAGGTAGCTTCCCATCCCCCGGACCAGAACCGTATCCAGGGACTTTCCCTGCCGTTTCAGCCAAATCAGCTTATACAAAGGGAAGCATGGATTCACAATCGTCCCTGTCCGGCGGTATAACCTGTCGCACAGCCCAGGATCTCTTCGCAGCTCCCGGCACACCGGTTCCGCCTCCGGATCGTTCCACAAATACACCGGAGAGACCGGATTTCCTTCCCGGCCGCAGAGAAGCAGACTGTGCCAGGTTACGGACAGGGCAATGGCCTCCGCCCTTTCTCCCTCCAGGACCTGCCTTCCCAAAAGCAATAGCTGGCAAAATACCTCCTCCGCATCCTGCCTGCCGCACCCCACATGCGTTTTCCCGCTGTAAGGATGCTGCCGCATCCGTAAAAGCCCTGTCTCAGAGGAATACAGGAGCGCTTTTACATTTGATGTACTCGCCTCCAACGCCAGTATCCGCATCTTTCCATCACCTCCCCGCCTGCTTTCCTGACGCGGGTCTACTGCAGATTGGAATGCCGGCGGTTCATCTCTTCCTCTGTGGTTCCCAGGGCCTGCTGTACCCGCCAGCTCACGGCATCCCCCACAATCATCACCGCCTGCTCAAACAGGCTTCCCGCATGCTGCACCGTCTCCACCCGGGTACGCACCGGTATCCGAAGGATATTTTCACACACCTCCGGCCCCACATCCTTAGCGGTGATCAGAATCCGGTCCGCGCCTGCCTTCCCTGCCGCTTCCAAATGGTTCAGCGTAATCCTGGTCCCCGCCGAGGAAGAAATCGCCACCAAAAGATCGCCCTTTCCCACTGCCGGGGTGTCCGGCTGGCCCGCCATATGTACGTCGATACCAATGTGCATCAGCCGGCACACCATGGTCCGGGCCGCAAAGCCGCTTCTGCCCTGGGCGGTAAATACCACCCTCCGGGCCCTCTGAATCATCCCGGCAAAGTTTTCCAGCTCCTCCTCATCCAGGACCTGCCGCACCTGCTCCAATTCCCCAAGAATCGTTTTTACCCGCTGCAAAATTGTCTCTTCCATCCCTATTCCGCCTTTCCCAAACTTCCCTCTGTCTTTTTCTGAACGGAGTGGCCTCCGATCTCCCCCCGGGCCGCCGCCAGGCTCTTCATGGCCGGGCTTTCCTCCTGCTGGCTGCGGAAACGCTGCTGCAGGCTGATCGCCAGCGCCGGAGTGGGAACCCTCAGGCGAATCGCCTCTTCCAGCGCCCAGCGTCCCATACCGCTGTCCTGCACCACTCCCTCCACATTCTTAAGCTGTACATCCGGGGTCAGTGCCCGCACCATGACCTCCAGCAAATAGCTGCGGATGCTGCACCCCTGCTGCCAGGCGTTCATCACCGCCAGGACATCAATATCAATATCCGATGCCCGCAGAAGCTCATAGCCCTCCGCGTATCCTTCCATCAGCGCATACTGCACCGCGTTGTGCACCATCTTCGCGTAATGTCCCGCTCCCTGGCCGCCGGCTCTCGTGCAGGCATCTTTTGCGCAGAGGGACATAAAAACAGGCGTCAGAAGATCAAAAATTTCCTGATCCGCTCCCACCAGAAGTCCCGCTCCCTCTCTGGCTCCCTGCACTCCGCCGGATACGCCGCAGTCCACCAGATAAATCCCCTTCTTCTGCAGCATATCCCGGTTTTTCAGCGTATCCCTGAAATCGCTGTTTCCTCCGTCCACCAGGATATCCCCCTCGCCCAGAAGCTCTCCCAGCTGTGCCAGCAGCTGGTTTGTGGGAGCTCCCGCCGGGGCCTGAAGCCACACGATTTTCGGTGTCTCCAGGCTCTCGCACAATTCCGCCAGATCTCCCATAAATTCAATGCCGTACTCCTGCGCCTTTGCCTTCACGCCGCTGGAAATATCGTACCCCTTGACGCAATGACCGCCCTTTACCAATCTTCCTGCCATCTCCATGCCCATACGGCCCAATCCCACAAATCCAATTTTCATTCTTCAAAAACCTCCTTCTGTTTTTCTATTGATCTGATTTTAAATCCTGCATGTTTCTGGTAATCCTCTTTTGAAGACTTTCAATCTCCTGCGCATGCTGTGAATAATATTCCATATACAAAACATCCACCACCACGTAAGTGGCCACCCTGGAAATCAGTGCCTCCGTATTGCTGCCGCTCTCATCGGACAATGTAAACAGACACACATCCGCGTTCTCTGTTATCGGGGAATGGGAAAACATGGTCACCACAATAACCGACATCCCCCGCTCTCTGGCAATCCGCAGCGACTGATTCAAAACCGTGTCCCGGCCTTCACTGCTGAATACCACCGCCGCATCCCCCGTCGTTCCCGCCGTACAGCGGATTCGGAAGCGGTGATTATCATCCAGAAGCTCTGTGGACATTCCTGTCCTCATAA
The DNA here is from genome assembly GCA_946549155.1 of uncultured Lachnospiraceae bacterium. GTDB lineage: Bacteria > Bacillota > Clostridia > Lachnospirales > Lachnospiraceae > Merdiplasma. The sequence goes on from CAMNQN010000168.1 coordinate 3,581, forward strand.
ATTTATGATAACAATCATAGGCCACGGAGGCGCTTCCGCCTAATCCCACAAAGGTGACATGCTTCGCCCTCCCTAAAATTTTCACAGCCTTCTGAAGCTGCCTGGCATCCAGCACCTCCTCGATATCGGAAATGCTCTGCTTGTCAAAATAAATGACCTTGCGCATCCGTTCCTCTGTGGAATCCAATGGGTGGATGCTGCTGTAGCGCAGCTCCTGCTGCCTGGACACCTCCCCAAGAAGCGCCATTTTCAGATCCGGAAACCGATCGTAGCCCAGCTTGTGGGTCAGCCTTGTCACCGCCGCCACACTGACGCCGCAGGCGCGGCTGAATTCCCCTGCCGTCATATGAATTATCTTCCTTAAATTGGAAAACAAATACGCAATCAGTTTTTCATCCGAATGTGTCAGGGCCTTATTCTTTTGCAGAATGGACACCTTCCTCCTGATGGACGATGGAACCTCTGCGTGGTCCTGCATTTTCTGTCCCTCCCTTCCATTTTGTTTTTTATCTGCGATACCTGCATGATATCAATTTTTAGAATTTTTGTAAACATTCTGTTATTAAGTATCAATAATTGGTTCTTTTGTCCAAAATCCACCGGGAAAAATCCGATAAAAACTATTCCTTTCCCACAAATGATCTTCGGATCTTTCAATATTCCGGATCAGCGGTTCTACTTTCTCCCCGTGGGAATAAAATATCATAAGACCCTTCTGCGGAGTTTCTATGAAAATTTCGGATAAATTCTCCACCTTCGACAACCCTTCCCTTAAAAAACTGAAAAAGAAAACCCCGGTGCTGCTGGTCACCGCTCTCTTACTGCTGACCCTGGCGCTGGGAGCGGCCCTCCTTCGTCTTCCCCGCACGGAGGACGGCAAATTCGAAGCCTTCACAAAGAAAATGTTTCTGGCGGAGGTGCAGGGAAATACGCTGAATCTTCACTATACGCTGGCGAACCCCGCCTCCTACGGCATTCAAAATTATTCCATCACCCTGGGCAGCATGGACCGGGACGCCCAGGTCACCTCCCTGGCCCTGACAGAAAATTATCTTTCCACCTTACGTGGATTTTCCAGAGAAGAGCTTTCACCGAAAAATCAGCTCACCTTTGACATTCTTGCAGAATACCTGGCCGCCTGTCAGGAAGGCTCCGCCTGGTATCTCTACGACGAGCCCTTAAGCCCCACCCTGGGCATTCAGGCTCAGCTCCCTGTGCTGCTGGCGGAGTATACCTTCCGCACCAGACAGGATATCGAGGATTACCTGGTGCTGCTGACCCGGATTCCGGAATATTTCCAGTCCATTATCCGTTTTGAAAAGGAAAAATCCCAGGCCGGCCTCTTCATGAGCGACGCCTGCGTAAAAGACATCCTGGAGCAGTGCAATTCCTTTGTAAAAAGCGGGAAGGAAAATTACCTGAAACAGATTTTTGACGATCAGATCGATTCCTTCACCAATCTGACCGCGGATGAAAAAATTTCTTACAAGCAGCAAAATGCGGACATTCTCTCCGCCTATGTGCTCCCCGCCTACGAGGATCTGATGAACCAGCTGGCAAAGCTGATGGGAACCGGAAAAAATACCGGCGGTCTGTGCCATCTGCCCCAGGGCAGGGACTATTACGCGTATCTGGTACATAGCACCACCGGGGACGCTTCCTCCATAGAATCAATAGAAACCCGGATTAAAGAAAAAATTGTTTCCGATTATAAAAACATCCAAAAGCTCCTCTCCACCGAATCCGGTCTGACCTCCGCTTCGCTGGAGAATATCCCTCTGTCGGACCCCGCCGATACACTGGCCGGGCTGGAGCAGATGTCCCTCCGGGATTTCCCGGCAGCTCCTGAGGCAGACTGCCAGGTAAAGTACGTCCACGATTCGCTAGAGGATTATTTAAGCCCGGCTTTCTATATGATCCCGCCCATCGACGATACCGCCAACAATGTAATCTATATCAATCAGGCCAGCAATTATAATGCCCTGGAGCTGTACACCACCCTGGCCCACGAGGGATATCCGGGGCACCTTTACCAGACCGTCTCCTTCGAGGCGCAAAATGAAGAACCGCTGCGCAGCATTCTCAGCTTTGGCGGGTACACGGAAGGATGGGCTACCTATGTGGAAATGTACGCCTATGACACCTGGGATGAAAATCCAAAGCTGGCCTCCCTCTACCAGAAGGACCGCTCCTTCATGCTGGGGCTGGCCTCCCTGCTGGATATCGGAATCCATTACCATGGCTACAGCCGTGGAGATGTGGCCACTTTCCTGAATAAGTTCGGCATCACGGAGGATACCGCCAATTCCCTCTACAGCGCCATCCTGGAAGCTCCCGCCAACTACCTGAAATACTATGTGGGCTACTTAAATTTCCTGGAGCTGCGCTCCTATCTGGAAAACGCACTGGGCAGCCGGTTCACCCTGAAAGAATATCATGCCCGGGTGCTGGCCATTGGCCCCTGCAGCTTTTCTATCCTGAAGGAATATCTGACAAAACAGGACTATCTGGAGAGTATCGCATAGAATCAGAAGAACCGCCGCAGGATGGGAAGAAAGCTCCTGACATCCTGCGGCGGCTCCTTATCGCAGATTCTTATTTGCATTTTAACTGATTTCCGGCAGCTTTTTCGTACAGGTCACCGCAATGGAGCCCGGCCCGATATGGCAGGACACACTTAAAGACAGCGGGTTCATCACAATCTCATTGTTGGGATACATTTTCTGAACCTCTTCCTTCCACTCTGTGGCTGTATCCAGATCCTTCGTGTATGCCACGGCGATCCAGACCTTCTCCGGATGCTCTTCCATATGAAAGCGTTCCTTCAAATCCCTGGCAATCGCCTCCAGCATGGTGGACTTGGCCGCCTTCAGCGTCCGGCACTTGGCGAAGGCGTCCAGCTTTTCTCCCTGAATCTGAAGCACCGGCTTTAAGCGAAGCAGCGTGCCCAGCGCAGCCGCAGCCGGGGTAATACGTCCCCCTTTTTTCAGGTATTTTAACGTATCCACAGTAATATAGATCGTGGAATCGAACCTGGTCTCCTCCAGATATTCTTTAATTTTAACCGCGCTCCAGCCCTTATCCGCCAGAGCCTTCGCATCCAGCACGGACTGCCGCTGCGTCACGGAAATCCTCTGGTTATTTACCACCTGAACTTTCCCATCATAATCCACCGCCAGCGCCATGGCCGTCTCACAGGAACTGGAAAGTCCACTGGACATGGGAATGTGAACGATCTCCTCATACTCTTCCAGCAGCTTATCCCAAAGCTCCAGCACATCCCCCACCGCCGGCATAGAGGTGGAAATCTCCGCCTCATGCTCCAGTTTATGGTAGAACTCCTCCTGCGTCAAAGTGATATCTTCATAATATAATTCACCGTCAATATAGAAAGGCATCGGAAGCACATGCACCCCGTATTCCTTTCCCTGCGCCTGCGTAATGCCGCTGTTGCTATCCGTTACAATCGCTATTTTTCCCATTCTATACTCCTTTGCTTTGTACCGTATTTGTACTTGCCCGCTAAAAAAAGAGAAGATCAGCTCCCCAAAAATCTGACCCTGATACCGTTTCCAGAGATATCACTAATCATATCATAAAACAGGGGGAGCCGCAAGGCAATTAAATTTTATAGTTTATGTCCTATTCGTGTTTTGTTCATTAGGAGGACGCAGGAAGAGGAAGGGCGGAACCGACACTGTCATCTGAAAAACTGCTTCGAATACCAAGAAAAT
>CAMNQN010000169.1 GCA_946549155.1 uncultured Lachnospiraceae bacterium
CCCCCCCCCCCCCCCCCCCCCCCCCCCCCCCCCACCCCCCCCCCCCCCCCCCCCTGCTCCTTCTGGTTTTCTATAACGCTGGTTAAAGCGTTTTCCGTGCACATCCACCGGAGGTTCTAAGGAAATGCTGAATTAATCGGCATTTCCTTAGAGCCATTCTTTGATCTGAGAGTATACGCCTGCGCCGTCCAGTTGGTATTTTTCCAGCAGCTTCGCTGCGGGGCCGGACTCTCCGAAGACATCCTTTACGCCGATGCGCAGCACCGGGGTGGGGGCTGCTTCTGAGAGGGCTTCACAGACTGCTCCGCCCAGGCCGCCGATGATGGAGTGTTCCTCCGCAGTCACCACTCTTCCGGTTTTCTTTGCGGAGGCCGTGATCAGTTCCTTGTCCAGAGGCTTGATGGTGTGAATGTTAATTACTTCCGCCGAAATGCCTTCCTGGGCCAGCTTAGCTGCCGCCTCCAGTGCGCTGTTTACACACAGTCCGGTGGCCACGATGGTAAGGTCTGTGCCTTCTTTCAAAACCACACCCTTGCCGATCTCAAATTTGTAATCCGGATTATCATTGATCACGGGAACAGCGAGACGTCCGAAACGAAGGTACACGGGCCCAACGTACTCGTAGGCCGCCTTCACCGCCGCCTTTGCCTCTATATCATCGGAGGGATTGATCACCACCATGCCGGGGATCGTCCGCATAAGAGCCAGATCCTCGTTGCACTGATGAGTGGCGCCATCCTCACCCACGGAAATGCCGGCATGGGTAGCGCCGATCTTCACATTCAGATGAGGATATCCGATGGAATTGCGCACCTGCTCAAAGGCCCGGCCCGCCGCAAACATGGCGAAGGTACTGGCAAAGGGAACCTTTCCCGTGGTGGCCAGTCCTGCCGCAATACTCATCATATTACTCTCTGCGATACCGCAGTCGATGTGACGCTCCGGAAATGCTTTCTTGAATACACCCGTTTTCGTGGCCCCTGCCAGATCAGCGTCCAGAACCACCAGATTCTCATGCTCCGCGCCCAAGGCTGCCAGCGCGTTTCCGTAACTTTCTCTTGTAGCGATCTTCTTTACTTCTGACATAATGCTTCCCCCACTTTCTCTAAATCTGCCATGGCCACAGCGTACTGTTCGTCATTAGGCGCAGTACCGTGCCATGCCGCCTGGTTTTCCATGAAGGAAACACCCTTGCCCTTTACCGTTTTCATGATAATGGCGGTGGGCATTCCCTTTACGGTGCGGGCTTCTGCAAAGGCCGCGCGAAGCTGATCCATATCATTGCCGTCCGCCACATTAATCACATGGAAATTGAAGGCCTCGAACTTTTTGTCGATAGGATAGGGCGAACACACATCCGCAACATTACCGTCAATCTGCAGTCCATTATTGTCCACGATCACGCACAGATTATCCAGCTTTCTGTGGCCGGCAAACATGGACGCCTCCCAGACCTGTCCCTCCTGAAGCTCGCCGTCGCCTAACAGCGTGTATACACGATATTCCTCACCGCTCAGCTTTGCGGAAAGAGCCATTCCAACTGCCACGGAAATCCCCTGCCCCAGAGATCCGGAGGACATATCCACGCCAGGCGTGTGCTGCATACAGGGATGTCCCTGCAAATGAGAACCAATATGCCGCAGAGTGGGAAGATCCTCCACCGGGAAATATCCGCGGTGCGCCAGAGCGGAATAATAGCCCGGGGCAGTGTGCCCTTTGGACAGTACGAAACGGTCTCTGTCCGGCTTGTCCGGATTCTGAGGATCAATGTTCATCTCCTCAAAATACAGGTAGGTAAACAGATCTGCCGCAGACAGGGAGCCGCCGGGATGTCCGGCCTTTGCACTGTGTACGGCTGTAACAATACCTTTGCGAACTTCGTTCGCCATTTTTTGCAATTCCAGTGTATTCATAGTTCTTTCCTTTCCTGTTCTATAAAATGACGCTATTTTCTTCTTTTCTATCATACACTTTTTTCCAGTGTCCGTCCACCTCTATTCCACACTTTTCAGCGATTCCACCATGTCAATTTTCTTCAGCTTAAAATACATGGCACCGTTGACAATCAGGGAAAAGCCCACGGTAAACAGGGTACCGTACACAAAGCTGATGAAATTAATATTCCGGCCAAACATGCAGGCGTCCACCTCCACAGTGGTGATGATATAACGGTGGAGAAAAATTCCCATGACGATCCCCACCGCCGCCCCGATAAAGGTCAGCAGGATATTCTCCCGATATACGTAAAGGGCTACCTCCGAATCGTAGAAGCCCAGCACCTTCAGAGTCGCCAGCTCCCGTTTCCGCTCATTGATGTTAATATTATTCAGGTTATACAGCACCACAAAGGCCAGCATCCCGGCACAGATAATCAGCACAGCGATAACCACATCCAGAGAACCTAACATATCCTCCAGCTGTCCGGCAATGCTGTAGGTATAGGTGATATTCAGAACACCCTCCCGATTCAGAATGGATTCTCCCAGCCTCTGTACTTCCTCCTGTTCCCCGGAAGGCGACTTCACAATAATGGTATTGTACTCCACCGATTCTCCAAAATACTGCTGATACACAGCAGGCATAAGATAGATATAATGGTAGAGGTAGTTTTCCACAATATGGGAAACCGGAATCGCGATTCTTCCCCTCTCCTCATCGTCAATGAGAACCTCGTCTCCCACCTGCAAATTCATCATTGAGGCCAGCTTTTCCGTGATAATGGCCCCCTGGTCCGTAAGCTCATAGCTCTCGTGGGAAACCCGGTCCCGCAGCACCAGGAAATGTTCCAGATTTTCCGTATCCTCCGGCACATACAGGTAGGGATTATATTCCTTTCTGCCGTCAGTGGCAGAAATTTTCTGCATGTATATCTTTTTCTCGTTCTCCGCTCCCACCTGCTCCTGAATATAGGATACCAGCTTCTCCTGCTCCTCCCCGGAGCTATCCAAAATCGCCATCAGATCATAGGTCTGAAGCTGTTCATATTGAAGAACACCGATGCCCAAAATCGAATCATTCAGGCCGAATCCCACCAGAATCAGGCCCATACAGCCTCCGATACCGATAATCGTCATGAAAAACCGTTTCTTATAGCGCAGCAGATTCCGGACGGTGGATTTCCAGCTGAAATTCAGCCGTTTCCAGAGGAAGGGAATCCGCTCCAGCAGTACCCGCTTCCCCTCCTTGGGTGTGGGCGGACGCATCAGCACAGCGGGAGTGGCCGCCAGCTCCCTGTAGCAGGAGGCAACGGTGGCTCCCAGTGTACAGACCAGCGCGGCTAAGGTGGCCGTCAGTCCCAGCTCCCAGTTATAAGGAATCACCGGACTGCGCAGGTTGGGATACATCATTCCGTAGGCCCACACAATAATATAGGGCAGGATCTTTTGTCCCACCAAAAATCCCAGGATACTCCCGCCTAAGGTGGCAAAAAGAGCGTATTTCATGTATTTTCCCGCGATACTGGCCTTACTGTAGCCAAGCGCCTTTAACGTGCCGATCTGGGTTCTCTGCTCCTCCACCATGCGGGTCATGGTGGTCAGGCTGATCAGGGCTGCCACCAGGAAAAACAGGGCCGGAAAAACCTTTCCGATATTGACCATACGCTCTGCATTCTCCCCAAGGCCGCTGTAGTCCGTGTAAATGGCCCGGTCATGCACATACCACTTTGGCTCCTCCAGCTCATCAATCTCCTTCTGGGCATCCGCCAGCTTTTCCCGGGCATCCGCCAATTCAGATTCCGCCTCCCTGATTTTGCCCTCGCCGTCTAAAATCTCGCTCTCCGCTTCGGCCTTTCCTTCCTCATACTCCTTCCAGCCATCCTTAATCTTCTGCTCATTTTCCTCAATCTCTGTCCTGGCATCCGCAATCTGCTGTTCCCCGTCCGCAACCTGGGCTTTTGAATCTGCCAGCGTCTGTTTTCCCTGCGCAAGCTGGGATTCACCGTCTGCCATCTGGGAACGGGAGGAATTTAATTTGGATTTGCTGCTGTTAAATTCCTTCCAGGCCGCGTTTAGCTGGGCCTTTCCCGAGGCCAGCTGGGCCTTTCCCGAATCAATCTTCTCCTGACTGGCGTCCAGCTCCTGCTCTCCCGCCGCCAGCTCCTGTTTTCCAGACTCAAGCTGGGCCTTTCCCGCACTGATCTTCTCCTGACCTGCCGCCAGCTGGGCCAGGCCCGCATCCAGTTGGGTCTTAGCCTCCGCCAAGGCCGCCGTCTGGGTATCCAGCTGGGCCCTGGCCTCCTCCAGAGCCGCCGTCCGGGCATCCAATTCCGACTTTGCGGCATCCAGCTGGGCCTTACCCGCCTCCAGGGCCGGTTTGGAAGCCTCCAGCTCTCCTTCAGCCTGAGCAATAAGAGGCTCCAGGGCAGCGGCGGCGGCAGCCTGTTCTGCGGCAGCCGTATTGGCAGCGGAAATGGCGGAAGTATTGCCGTCTATTTGGGCACGCTTTGCTTCTATCGCACTGTTTTTTTCCGCAATGCCGGACTGGGCGGAAGCAATGCTGCTGTCGTTGGCACTGATCTGATTCTGCGCTGCCGCGATTTGTTCCTTCAGCTTCGCAATCTGTTCGGAATAATCTGCACCGCCATCATCATCCCCACTGTCATTGCCGGCCGCCTGGCTGTTCTGAGCCGCCTCCAGCCTTTCCAGCTCCGCCTGCCAGGCAGCGATATTCTCACTAAGAGCAGCATTTTCACTCTCCCATCCGGAAATGCTGCTGTTCAGAGCGGTGATTTCATTATTCAATCCATCGATTTCTCCCTCCAGGGTACTGTTCTGACACTCCAGCTCCGCCGCATTGGCCTTCTGCTGCTCCGCTGCCCCGATGGCAGCATCCCTCTGGCCCTTCAGCTGCTCCAGGCTGGCCGCCGCGCTGTCATAGACCGCTTTCTGCTGATGATACGTCTCCTCGCTGGCAGAATATTCACTCCAGGCTGCATCCAGAGCCGCCTTGCCCGACGCGTAGGAAGTCTCTCCCTCCGCCAGCGCTGCCGCCCCCGCGTCATACTCCGCCTGGGAGGAGGCCAGCGTCTCCGCTGCCTCGCTGCTTTGCAGGGCCGCCTCCTCCAGGCTTTGGCCTTCCGATTCCAACCGGGCCCGGCCGGCCTCCAGCTCTTTTCTGGCCGCGTCAATCTGCTGCTGCCCCGCATTCAGCTCCGATTCCGCTGTAACTGCCTGGGAATCATACTCCTTCTGTTTCTTTTTTAATTGTTTCTCCGCAAAGCTTAGCTGCGTTTCCCCAGCCGCCAGCTGCTGTTTCGCATCCGCCAGCTGAGCCTCCTTGTCCGCAAGCTCCGCCTCACCGTCAGCGATCTGCTGCTTCGCATCCGCCAGCTCCTGCTCCTTTTCCGAAATCTGCTGTTTTCCGTCCTCCAGCTCTGACTCGCCGCTTTCCAGATCCGCTTTGGCCTTCGCCAGCTCAGATTCCGCCTCCTTTTTTCCATCCTCCAGCTCTTTCTTCGCATCCTCCAGCTCCGACTCACCGCTCTCCAGATCCGCCTGGTGCCCGTCAATGGTGTCCTGAGCTTCCTTCCTCACCTCCCGGTAACGGATCTCACAGCGCACATCCTGAATACTCTCCGCGCACTCCAGCACCTGTTCCACCAGCCGCTCATACTCTTCCGTGTAAGCCACCTTGTCCCGGGCGCCCACCGCCGTCATATAAGCCACCAGATACACATCACTGTCAAAATCCTCCGGAAGAATATACATAAAACCGGATACTTCGCCATTTCCCAGGGAAGAGCTGCCCCTGTTGCGGGACAGGTAAGCAGAGCTGCCTCCGCTGCCCACAATCTTAAACGTAGTCGTGCGCAAAAGAGAAGCATCCTCTCCATCGCTCCCGCTCTCGTCTTCCGTCTCTTTTTCATCATCCGGGATCACCGTGATCGTATCCCCGACCTGATACCCCCACTTCTGCATATAATCCTCATCCAGGAAGCACTCCCCGCTCTTCGTGGGCAGCTCCCCTTCCTTAATCGTAACCTGATTAATGGTTTCCAGCAGGGATTCGATATGGAGTACCGTCTGACGCTCCCCGGTACCACAGAGCACATCCGTCATATATCCGGCCTCCACTGTCTGGACGCCGTCCAGCTGGCTCAGCGCTTCGATATCCTCCCAGGTCAGTCCCATCGTTCCCACCACACGGACATCCATAAGATTGCTCTCATCAAAAAGCAGATCCCCGGTATACCGCATATCCGGCGCAGAGGCCTGGATTCCGGCAAACATGGCTACCCCCATAGCCACAATAAAAAGAATGGATAAAAAACGATTCCTGCTTTTTTTGATTTCCATACGGAAATCCTTCTTCAAGGCCTTCTTTCTCATATCCTTCTCACCACTCAATCGTCTCTACAGAAACGGGGCTGGAATTCACCTTCATATCGGACACCTGCCCGTTTTTAATCTTAATCACCCGGTCCGCCATAGGCGCAATCGCCGAGTTGTGAGTAATCACAATCACTGTCATGCCCTTCTTCCGGCAGGTATCCTGCAAAAGCTTCAAAATCGCTTTTCCAGTCTGATAGTCCAACGCCCCTGTGGGCTCGTCGCAAAGCAGCAGCTTCGGATTTTTCGCCAGTGCTCTGGCAATGGAAACCCGCTGCTGCTCTCCGCCTGATAGCTGCGCCGGGAAATTTCCAAGACGTTCCCCCAACCCTACCTCCTCCAGCACGCTTCCCGCATCCAGCGAATTCCTGCAGATCTGAGCCGCCAGTTCCACATTCTCCAAAGCCGTCAGATTGGGAACCAGATTGTAAAACTGGAAAACAAAGCCAATATCATCCCGCCGGTAACCCGTCAGTTTCCTGTGATTGTATTTGGCGATATTGTAGCCGTCCACCCAGACCTCACCGCTGGAGGCGGTATCCATACCACCCAGAATATTCAGCACGGTGGTCTTACCCGCGCCGCTGGGCCCCACCACCACCGCAAACTCACCCTTCGCAATATTCAAATTTATGCCGTCCACCGCCCGGATCGTGACTTCCCCCATCTGATAAACCTTTGTCACATCCTTAAGCTTCACAAAGTCTTCCTGCATGTGTATTCTGTATCCTCCTGATGTCCTTTGTCCCCCGCTTACGCCAAACAGGCACGGGCACAGCCGCAATTCCAGCAGCCTGTATATATTCTATACTAGTTTAAGTATAAAATAGAATAAAAAAAGGAGCAAGAGCCCCTTCCTTAAAGTTTTGTAAAAAATCCCGCAGGTTACTGTTTTGGCGGCAATGTTCTTTTCGTTTTGTTAAGTAGTAGGACGCAGGAAAAGACGGGGCCAGGCGGGCAGATGCCTCTGGAAAACTGCTCCG
>CAMNQN010000170.1 GCA_946549155.1 uncultured Lachnospiraceae bacterium
TGCCGGCCGTGATCTTGTTTGCCGTCAGCTCCACGATCTTTGCGTCGGTAATGGAACCGTCTGCGATTTGGGCGGTATTAACTGCGCCTATATCAATCATGGCGGTTTTTATTGCACCGACAGATACATTAGCCAGATCAACCGTAGCGTAATTAGCCAGCAAACTATTCACCGTCGCATTATCAATATAGGCACTGTCAATTTCTGCCACCTTAACAACCAGATCTTGGATGTCCGCATTAGTCAGATAGGCTTTTGCAGCAAGAATGGTATTTACTTTCGCTTCGGTAACATAGGCACTCTCAATTGTCGCAACACGAGCTGTCAGTTCTGTGACGTCCAGTTTTCCTATTTCTGCATAAACCGCGGCAAAATTCTGAGCCGTTGCTGCTTCAAAGGCTGCTTCTTTTGCACTTAATGCATTAAACTCAGCCACTTTCCCATGAACGTAATCAAAATTCGCCTTGTTTCCAATCACTTCCTTAACCAAAAACAGTTCCGTATAAGTACGATCCAGTTTTTGGATTGTGGGGCCTCTCATAACGGACTCTTCCTTTACGCCACCAAAAGATTGGACGCGGGTCAGGAGACCACCGTCAAATTCCTGGGTGACGTTCATAAGAGGAACTTTTATAATATTCCCCGACTTGTCATTAACGGTAATAATATCTCCTGTGTCCAGACGCATATCCCCATAAAAAGATAAAGACACGGGAAGAAACTGGAAATTCTTTATCCGCTCATAGATAGAATTTAGTATTTCCTGAGTCATTACAGGATTTTCCAACTGAATAACAGCTGTGCCGTTCCCCGCAGTGATCGTATTCTCGCCAACCCGGCAGCTAATCGCGGTCGGTATAAACACCAATTCACTGGTAGTTAAATCATCGTAATAGCGATTTGTGTTTATGGTATACGCAGTATCCGTATACCATCGGAACACTATGGTTCCTATCCTATCCGCCGCCACAAATTTGCCGTAAAGCATGGCGATATATCCAAGAGCTTCACGATACGTATAACCATTAAATGGTTTCTCATAGGTAGTCTCTGTGATCGGATTTCCCGCATCATCAAAATCTTTTTCTGATATTACCGCCCTCTCCCGGATCATAATACCGTCCGAAAGATTACTCATATCAATCGGCACTCCGGTTTTCACAGAAATTTCCTGTAGTACCGCCTTGCCGTCCGCCGGATAATTCAAATCAGAAAAATATGCGCCGGACATTTTGGACTGTATCCGGTCATAGGCCGTAAATGTAATTACGCCACCGTCATTCTGCGGTTTCTGAGCAGTAAACAATCCAAGCGATACATATTCCTCTTCATTTCCCAGCATCATCCCAATACTGACCTCAACCTCCGCATTCTCAAACCCAAAACCCGGATCCAGCATCCTGATTTCGACGTAAGATGACACTACATCTCCAATGCTGATATAGTCATTTGCGGTCGAGCGGCCATACTGTTTGATAGACAAAAAACCAGTCGACGTTTCATTCTCGCCTGCACTAATTCTTGCCCGGAAGCTTCGCCCGTCGCCAAGTATGGCCGTGTTAAATTGTTCTGATGCCTGATACATGGCGCTTCACCTCACTTACTTGTCAAAACCTTCCGGGGGCTCCAGCATAAATTCAATTGCATCCAGATCATTTAGCGAAAGCGCCAATCCTTCCACCTCAGAAAATTTAACCGTATGAATATCTACTTCCACCTCGATATTCAACAATTCCTCCATCGCCTTATTCCATTTTCCCAGGCAGTCCTCCCTGATCTTTATCTCTCCTCCTGATTGCACCTCTTTCTCTTTGCATTCTTCCAGAAGTTCCTCCCTGGATTCGTTATACGGTTTCAAAAGCTGCAGAAGCTTCTCTTTATTCTTTTTTATTGCATAGACAATCTTAATCCTGCTTCCAAAAAGCTTTTCTTTCTTTACCTCTTCGCGCTCCTGCATGGATATGATGCGATTTACCGCATCCACCATCTCTTTATTCGTCATCATCATTTTCATCTTCTACTACCTCCGTATCATTTTATAAAAGGCACAGGCTTTCCGCCCGCGCCTTTACTACTGCTCCACCAGATCCACACCCACACCTACATATCTGGGAACCCCCTCCGCATAACTATATACCGGATATGTAGGTGTCCCGGCATACATGGTGTGTGTCTCCATCTTTCCGGTACGTGGATTTTTGAATTTTGCACTAAAAAAGGCCGACGAAATCGCCGCATCTAAAGACGCATTCTGCTCATCCGACAGCGGCACAAATACCACTTGGGCCTTTAGCTTGATTGCTATCAGATCGCCCTTCATGTCGCCATTCGCCACCCGGCCCGTATTCTTGGACCAGATTTTCTCCGGACTGATCGTCAGGCTTTTTACCGGCGGCATAACTACGCCGTCGATTGTCAATACATCCATATTTGCCTCAGCTCCTTATGTTAAGATCGGACAAGATCCTGTCGCAATCGTCTGCTGGTTCACCTGTTCCACCACAACATCCGTTATTTGCCTGCCGCCCACATATATGTTAAACACGGGTGTACTACCAGAACCATTCTTCCCACCAAACTGGCTCATCGCCGCAACAACTGCCTGATACACACCAGCAGACACAGAAGCAACAATCTGGTTGTTATTCATAACAGCAGTGCCGCTACCGATACGTCCAACAAGCTCCGGGCCGGCCTCACGGGCAATAAACATCTGACCTGTAGAAAATGATCCGCCGGAAGCTGCCGCAGTAATAGGCTTCCATTTACCGCCGGAAAACAATCCGCCTGTGGCCATTCTCAATGCTTTTCCATAGGTTCCTGTTATTCTTGCTTTCACGGAAACAGTTGGCGTGTTCGACTGCCCTGTAATTTTAATCTTGGTACTTGCAGTTTTACCATTCGCATTAAAACTGGTAGCATTAATCTTTGTGCTCGCGTTTTTACCATTCGCATTAAATCCGGTTGCAAGGATCCGTGCGCTTGCAGATTTACCATTTGCGTTAAATCCAGTCGCGAAAATTCCTGTGTACGCTGACCTTCCATTCGCATTAAAGCCAGAAGCAAGAACCTGAGTTAAGGCAGATTTACCATTCGCGTTAAATCCGGAAGCCAAAACCGGCATGGAAGCAAATTTCCCATTCGCATTAAATCCGGTCGCATCAACCCCTGCCCCTACAGTCTTATTCGCAGTGTTTTTCAGGTTCTGAACATCGACATCTGATTTGATGCTGGTTGCGATTCGCAGATTACCACTACTATCTTTCGCCAAAAAGTCTCCGGTAATATTGTTCTTATAAATTCCAAGTTCTGCATCAACTTCTACAATCCATCCGTCACCTAAAGCATTCTGAAGATTTTCAGCATCAACCACGACGGAGTCGCCCATTTCAATTTTTGAAACGATTGCCTCATACCCATCAATGGTTTTTTCTGTCTCCGGTATATTATCATTGATGCTGTCCACATCCATGGCGCCTTCAAGGTGGTAAATTCCATTTTCATCCTTTACCCATTCTTTTCCATCCTTATCAATGAACTTTCCGTCTGAAGTGAATTCTACCTCACATTTTAGGACTTTTTCCCACATCGTGGCCTCGTTCACACCTGTCTCATCATCCGTTTTTCCGAACATCCTGGAAAATTCTTCAAAGATAGTGAGCACCGATGATATTCCATCCCCAAGGCCCTTGAATGCAGATTGCAATCCTTCTAAAATGGATACGATCGCGCCCCCTGTCCATTCCCCTAAAGGCTGCAGAAAACTATTCCATATCCACCCAAAAATTGGCTGTGCTGCTTCGATGACTTCATCCAACGCTTCCAGTGCTGCCGAAATGGTGTCTATCACCGCAGGAATCCCTGCCTCGATTGCCCATTTCGCCATTGGCTCCAGCACATTATTAAAAAGCCATTCTAACCCTTCTCCCATCTTATTTGACAATGGTTTGACAGCATCTACCAATCCCCCCAGAGACTCCAGCAATGGAGAGAAATTAATATTTGAGGCCCATCCTTCGAAACTTGCGGTGATATTTCTGATATGTCCAAGGGCTGTATCTAGTATATCCGCTATTCCCTGAATAATTCTGGTACCGCCACCGTCATCCCACGCATTTCTGAAATTCCTTGCGATATTCGAAATGGTATTATTTATATTAGTAAAAATGCTGAGAATATTTCCTATAATACGTTCGCCGGATCCATTGCTCCAGACATCCGTCAGAGTGTTCCCTATGGAATTTATAAGGCTCAGGACGGAATTAAACTTGTTAAAAATGCTCTGAATGTAATTGTAGCCTTTATTACCGTCATCCCACGCGTTTTTAAATGATGTCGCTATTGTGGAAATCTGCTTCCCTATTGTTTGCAAAATCTGAAGGATATTTCCGCAAACTTCCTCACCCGTTCCATTCGTCCATACATCCTTAAACGTAATTGCAACAGTCTTCAGAAGGCTGATGACATCATTCAGGGCCTGTTTCCACGAATTAATAACTCCTTCGCCATAGGTATTCCACGCATCCTGCATGGGCTTAAATATATCCTGAAAATAGGCCTTTATCTCATTTGCCACATCGGACATGGCGGAAGATACTTCCTCTGTAGCAAACATATCCCCGGAGCCGGAACCACCGCTGCCTCCGCCACTGCCTCCTGAGCCGCCTGAGCTGGAATTATCATCAAGCTTATTGATCTCATCAAAGCCCATAAGCATGCGCTGCAGCCTTTCCGCTTCATCCGCCGCACTTCCTGCCGCGCTGCCCGCCGCACTGGCGCCCGACGCAAAATCAACAGCGACACGTTTGGCTACCGTGTAGCTGCTTTTTCCCGTAAGGGCCGCAAAAAAATGCGCAACCGCATTGGCCGCTGCTACGCAATAATCAATCAGCGTGTTCAGGATAGGAACCACAGCATCAAGAACCGGGGCAAAGGCCGTCGCAAGACTGTTTTTCAGCTGATTTAACCCGGACTTTAAGGTGGATAAGCTGTTGTTTGTACTCTGGCTGTAATTCGCAAGATTAGTAAGCCCCTCCGTTAATGCCGACCTGAGCCGGTTCACCAAAACAAACAGGATTCTGATACCAAGTCCATATTTCAGCATTGTTTTCAGGCTTAAGCCGAACGCGCTTCCACTTTGTCTGACACCGCCGCTAAAACGGCCCAGCAGCGGAATACCTTGGCTGAAGCGTTGAATCAATGCCGCAAATCCACCGACAGCACTTTTAATTGCGGGACCAATTTTTTTCAGCGTTGCCAGCATGCCGCTGAAAGCCTTTGATACAATGCTTCCAGATGCCCTTGCTACTTTCCCGATCACTGGTATCCGGGAAATGACTTCCCGCGCTGTAGCCGCAATGGCTTTTAATTGTACTACAGTCCCGGAGCCGTCGATATTTAATCGAGTATCCTGGCCTTGATCCTCCATTTGCTTCTGTTCATCTTTCAGCTCCTTAAGCGCCTGCGTTGTTTTCTCGATTTCCTGCTGATTTTTGATCCACTCAGAAGTTCCTACGCTAATCCCATCCGCGTTCATCGCTGTCATCTGGCTTCGGAGTGCCCCGAGCTTACTCTGGACCTTATCTACTTCTTTTTCCAATTTCCTCATGGCTTCTGTGGGCTGGAGCATTTTTCCTCTTTTTTCAAGATCGGATATTTCATTTTTCAGCTTTCCCATACCTTCTGATACAGATTTTATCTCATCATAGATATTCGTTAATGAACCATCCTCTGATAAAAGTCTCATATTCTCGGCCTGAATACCTTGATTTTTCCACTTATTTTTTAAATCGATCAGTTCCTTCAATTTTCTTTCTTCAGATGCATATGAATCAAGCAAAGACTGATACTTATAAGTTCGTTCCGACCCATTTCCGCTTTCCTCCAATTCCCCCTTTTTCCTGGTGAGTTTCGTCAAAGCACTTTCAGCTTCCTCTATAGAGTCTTTCACCCTCCGATATGCCTCCGGAAGCTTTTGATCCGCCCCGCTCTCCCGCAGTTTCTCCTGCTTTGCAAGAAGTTTCTCCAGCGCCTGCTCACAGTTTTCAATGCTCTGTTTATTCTCCTGCCACTCATCCGTCGGAACCCGGATACCCGCCGCGATCTGCATATTCCTGACATATTCCCGGGCGCCTGCTGCCGCCTCCTTAAGCGCATCGGTACCGGGTACCTGAAACATCTTTTTCAGCATTGCGTTCATATTCCGCAGTTGACTCATCGTTCCGGTATCTTTCGGAAATGACATTTTCCCGGCCTTTTGAACCTCTTTATTAATCTCTGACGTCATCTTCCGGACATCTTCTACTGCAGATTTGGTAACACTGGTCAGCTTGCTTTTATCTCCTTCCAGGACAACCTTCAAAGTTTTCAGATTATTATTCACTCTGTCACCTCCTCCCTACATGATGCCCGCTTCGCGTCTCCGTTTTACTTCATCTGCGTAAGCTCTTCTGTTCTCCTTCGCAATTTCCAGCTGCCTGGTCTTTTCTTCCTGTTCAAATTCTTTCTTTTCTTCCTGGAAAAGAGCAGGAAAGAAATCCCATGGTTTCCTGGCCTTATTATCTGAATTTAAGTATTTGCCGATATGCTCTGCGGTACTTTCCGCTAAGACAAACAGTTTTCCCATATCCTGTTTAAATTCCCGTATCCGGCGCCGTTCATAACTTTCCATTTCATCAAAAATATCCGCTACAGACATGTTCCAAAAATCCGCAGCGGATATTCCACAGTCAAGTGCTTTGGGGTAAAGCTCCTGAATCTGCTCTGACGCCATTAAAGGAGTGCATCTCTCTGTTCGATGTTTTTCAAGATCGTCTCCGTCTGATCTTCCGTAAAAAAACCAGATACCCCCATGGTAGGTATAATAACCTTAGACAGGAAATCAATCTGATTTCCTCCCTCCTCCACCCACTTATCGTACATTGCTTTTACAGTCTCAAACTTCGTTCCGTGCTCCCACGGATTAATCGCTGCCTGAGCAATCGTCAGCATCACAGACAAGGGTGGAAGATCATTTGCCGTCACCAGCATTAAAATATTCACATGATACTTATTTTCCAGCATTGTCACCATATCCGCCGTAAGCTTCATTCTGTGATTAACACCGCCCACCGTCCAATAATGAAATGGGCGTCTTTTCTTTTTTGCCTCTTCAAAATTGGTGATATTACTTTCTTTTGAACTTTCATCCTGCTGCAGTTCCTGATCCAATCCATCCATATCATTCATTGCCTATCCCTCCCTTAAGCCGGATCCGTGATATCTAAATCACTCTGTACCATCATGGTTGCT
>CAMNQN010000171.1 GCA_946549155.1 uncultured Lachnospiraceae bacterium
GAGCAGTTTTCCAGAGGCATCTGCCCGCCCGGCCCCGTCTTTTCCTGCGTCCCGCCAATTAACCAAACACGAAGAGCATTAACACCTGAACGAATCCAGAAAACCGGCATAACTTTCGCCATGCCGGTTTCACTGAAACTTTATTTTTAACTAACGTGCCTCTTCAAAGGTCACACACTCTGTCTCCCTGCACTGGCAGGCTCCTGCTCCGGCAATGGTAATCTTATCCGCGTGACAGACGCATTCCTGGTTATAGGTACAGTTGTGAGCCTTGCAGTCCACCTGGATCTGCTGGCTGGGTGTGCCCATAGAGCTCTTGGCGCTGTCTGCTTTTCTCTCCTGAAAGCTCTCACAGCAGGTATCCTGGCACTTCTGCGCCCCTTCTCCTCCTACCATGATGTCTCCCTTGCTGCAATACATTGCGTTATTGTACACACAATTTTGTACGGAACAAACTAAAGATGGCATAATACTGTCTCCTTTCTTTTTCAAAGTCGAAGATAGTATCTGCCATCTTACCGTTTTTATACATAAAATTTTTTATTTAATAAAAACCTACTTCGTTTCCTCCTGCACTTCCACCTTTCGGCTCACTCTTCCGGCAATCTCCTGCTTCACGTCGGAGAGGAAGGCATCCAACGGCTTCTGGCCTTCGTCACCCAGGAAACGGCTCCGGACGGAAACCAGTCCCTCTTCCTCCTCCTTCGCGCCCACAATCAGCATATAGGGGATCTTCTGAAGTCTCGCCTCCCGGATCTTGTAGCCAATCTTCTCCGCCTTGGTATCCAGTTCTGCCCGGATACCGGCCTCATTCAGCTTCTCCAGAACCTTTCTGCCGTAATCCATATATTTGTCGGAAATGGGCAGCACCTTCACCTGTACCGGCGCCAGCCAGGTGGGGAACGCTCCCGCATAATGCTCGATCAGGATACCGATAAAGCGCTCAATGGAGCCGAAGGCCACCCGGTGAATCATGATGGGGCGGTGCTTTTCCCCATCCTGCCCGATGTACTCGCAATTAAACCGCAGCGGGAGCTGGAAATCCAACTGAATCGTACCGCACTGCCAGGTTCTTCCGATGGAGTCCTCCAGATGGAAATCAATCTTCGGGCCATAGAACGCGCCGTCTCCCTCATTGACCACATAGTCCAGGCCCAGATCATCCAGCGCACTGCGCAGGCCCTCCGTGGCCATCTCCCAATCCTCGTCGCTTCCCATAGAATTTTCCGGGCGGGTAGACAGTTCCACATGATACTTAAATCCAAAGAGCTGATATACGCTGTCAATCAGTTTCACAACACCCTTGATCTCATCCTTGATCTGCTCCGGCATCATGAAGATATGGGCATCATCCTGGTTAAAGCACCGCACACGCATCAGTCCATGAAGCTGTCCGGATTTCTCATGGCGGTGAACCAGGCCAATCTCGCCCATGCGCAGCGGCAGATCCCGATAGGAACGGGGCTCCGACTGGTATACCAGAATACCTCCCGGGCAATTCATGGGTTTAATGGCAAAATCCGTATCATCGATCACCGTAGTATACATATTTTCCCGGTAATGATCCCAATGTCCTGAGGTTTCCCAGAGCTGACGATTCAGCATAATAGGAGTGGAAATTTCCACATATCCTGCTTTTCTGTGAATCTCTCTCCAGTAATCCAACAGCGTATTTTTCAGAATCATTCCATTAGGCAGGAAGAAGGGGAAGCCCGGTCCCTCGTCCCGCATCATAAAGAGGCCAAGCTGCTTGCCCAGCTTTCTGTGGTCCCGCTTCTTTGCCTCCTCCATACGGGTAATGTAGGCATCCAGATCCGCTTTCTTGGCGAAGGCGGTGCCATAAATACGGGTCAGCATCTTGTTCTTCTCGCTGCCTCTCCAGTAGGCGCCTGCCAGACTGGTGAGCTTAAATGCCTTCACCGGCTTGGTGCTCATCAGATGAGGGCCTGCACAAAGGTCCACAAACTCGCCCTGCTGGTAAAAACTGATTTCCGCATCCTCCGGAAGGTCCTCAATCAGCTCCACCTTGTAGGGCTCCTCCTTCTCTTTAAAGTAGGCGATGGCCTCCTCTCTGGGCTTGGTGAATCGTGTGATGGGCAGCGCCTCCTTCACAATCTTCTTCATCTCTGCCTCGATTTTCTCCAGATCCTCGGCCACGATGGCACGGGGGCTGTCGATATCATAATAGAAGCCATCCACAATGGAGGGCCCAATCGCCAGCTTCACCTCCGGCCACAGACGTTTGATGGCCTGAGCCATGATGTGCGAGGTGGTATGACGGAACGCACCCGCACCGCCTTCGCTGTCAAAGGTAAGGATATTCAGATGACAATCCTTATCCACAACGGTGCGCAGGTCCACCACTTCCCCGTCCAATTCCCCGGCGCAGGCCATCCTCGCCAGCCCCTCGCTGATATCAGAAGCGATATCCAGCACAGACATAGGCCCGGCATACTCCTTCACAGATCCATCCTTCAGTGTAATAATCATAATCCTCTATCTCCTTTCGTTTCTTCCATATTCTGTTTTGACTTCCGCAGCTCCTGCCTCACAATTTAATATACTTCCGTTTTGCAGCCCCGGCGCCGTCAGATTCCTCTCCCGGTTCTGTCCCGGCCTTCTGTGCATCCAAAGATGCCTCTTTCCCTGCAGGGGCCCCGGAGACCTTTCCGGTGTCCTCCTCCTGATCCTTAAAATGGGCGGCTGCCCTCTGGCTCATCAGGCGGGCCTGTTTCTTTAACAGAGAAATACCGGTCCCTGCCACCGCGGCCGCCATGGTCAGCACAGCCGCTGCAGCCGCCTTTTCAGTTTTCGTCAAACGTCTCATTCCTTCACCTTTCTTTCTCATTTTTCTGCTGGCGCTGCCCGCCGAACTGATTCCTCAGCTTATCACGCAAAAAATCCCTTCCCGCAGTTTCCTGCGGAAAGGGACGATAAATATCGCGGTTCCACCCTTTTTGCTGCCCGATCCTGCCTGACATCATGTTTTGCAAATAATAAAATACTTATTTGCCAAACAGATCACAGCAGTGCCAAAACAGCCACTCGATAGGACGATAACGGAGTCGCCGTGCCGGATTAGGGCCATTCTGAGGTGGTCTTCAAATGCTTCCATATAAGGAACTCGCAGCTTTTGTTCCTCTCTCTGAATACTTCCGCATCCTACTCTTCTCATCTGCATTTTGTCTTATAATTTTTTCCTGCTCGTTTTATTATCATATCTCGTATTTCCGGAAAAATCAACCCCATTACCAGAATTTTTTCATATACTCCTGCGCCGTTCCCATGGGAATCGTATATTTCAGCGCCACCTTGTCCGCTGTCTGCTGCCATGACAGCAAAAGTTCCCTGCAACACTCTATCAGAATTTTTATACCGTTTTCTCTGTTAAGACGCATTTCCTCCTGCCTTGCTGCTTCCAGCTTTTTCGTCTCTCTTTCCCTTCTCTTCATTTCTTCTTCTACCCGCTTCATTTCCTCTTCCACCCGCTTCTCCACTTCCATCTCGATCTCATCCTTCATCAATTCTCTCAAAGCGTTGCACATACCCTTTACCTCCTGAAATGTCTCCTCATTCGCCTGCACAATAATTTCCATCACTGCTCTATACAACTCATCACGATTATGCTTTTCATATTCATCGATCAGTCTTCGCGCGCTGCCCGTCCCTCCAATATGGTTTGTCAGATTCTTCAGCCACAGATTCTCTTTCTCGGACAACCGGGATGTGACAATAATCTGAATCGGAATAAAATCGTCTTTCACATAATAAATCCCGTTCTCAATCTCCTCCACTCTGCATCCCCTTCGCTTTCGCAGATGCCGGAACAGCTTCGCCGGGTACCCTTCGGACACCAGGGTGATGGTAAGCTCCTCCAAAGGAATCTCGTCCGCGTTTCCCGTATCCGCCTTGTAGAAATAAGCATAGCCGTATACTTTGTAAAAATCATCAATGCTCAGATAATCCGTGGGGCTTTTATACTCCACAATATTGTACATCCGAAAAATACGCCCGATATTCTTCCGGACTGGCAGCGCCTTCTCCTTCTTTATAATAAGGACATCAATACCCATAGGCTTTTTACTCAGTTGATGCTCGTTTTCAAAAATCAGATTTTCTTTCTCGTCCTTCAGTTCGATCTGCATTCCCGCATAAAACGCCGGATGCCATTGCAGTACCTCTTTCTCTGGTAAAGCTTCTCCCAACCGCACTCCTCCTTTTTATACAGGAGGTCTCTCTTAGAAAACTCGTGCTGTTCATGAAAACAAAGCATGAATTTTCTAATAAGAAACAGAGCCGGTACTCTGTATGTGAAATGATTTCTGATATCCAAAATATACTTCCGGATTGTCCGTAGAGTTTCTTATATATCTTGAATAAACTGAAAAAAAGAAAAATATGCTTTATCATTAAAATATCATACAACCTATTATTTGTAAAGTACTTTTTCATTGTGAAAGAAGTCCACCTGGGAGATCCCACGTTATTGTTCAGGTGTCACTGTTCCGCGAGGTGTTCAGGTGCAGAATTGCATCTGAATCCCGAGGGCAGCAGCGCGAAATTGTGCCAAAGGTACATTTTCTGTGCATCGCGCAACGTGTTACTGCGAACGAAGGGAACCGTAACGATTCCACCGACAACTACTACGCGGGCCAGTATTACTATGAAGACCTGGGCCCCGCCATCGAATGGTATCAGGCGACTGCCGACTTTGAGTCCGAGGAAGCCGCTGCGGCGTTGGACCGCCTCTCCTGATGAAGCGCACCATAACCTGATATAAAAAATACCAGAAAAGCCGCCGGGGCCACGCAATTTTGGATGGCCCCCGCGGCGTTTTCCCTGCTCTATCTCATATTTTCATCATACTGTGCCCGTCCGCCCCCAATGTATTTTGGCCTCGTCCGGGCGCACACCACCCGGGCTGCCCCCAGCATATTCCTCTCCAGACGCAGAGGCACCGCCACCTCCCGCAGGTGCATCCCGATCAGTGTATCCCCGATGTCAATGCCAGCCCTGGCCCGAATATGCTCCACTGCCACCGGATAAGCCATCTCCTCATAAGCAGCCGCCGCAAAGGAACCTCCCGCCTTGGGCTGCGGCACCACATTCACCGCCTCATAGCCAAATTTATCCGCCGCCTCCCATTCCAGAATCAAGGCACGATTCAAATGCTCGCAGCACTGAGCCGCCAGATAAATCCCCTGCTCCTTAAAAACTTTATAAAATCCCTGAAACACAGCTCTCCCCAGCTCTGCATTGGAAAAGGAGCCGATACTGCGGGCCGCGATCTCACTGCTGGAACAGCCAATCACCACCAGATCGCCAAACTTTAAATTCGCCTTCTGCAAAAATTCCTCCGCGATCATCTCCGCCTCGGAGCGGTACAAATCCAAATCACTTTTATTTAAGATCTCATCACTGATACCTGACGCCATTTCTTCCGTAACCGGTTCCTGTTCCCCGGTCACTGCCTCCTCTCTGTCGCACAATCCCTATTCTTCCCACCGGATTCTCCGGCACCGGCAGACACCTATATATTTCCCACCAGCTTCTCCTTCCCCAGTGCAAATACCTCCCGCACCACATAATGCACCTGCATGATGGGATCGGACGGGGCAGCAATACCCTCCGCCTGCCCATAGCCCAGCTTCTTCGCCAGGCGCACCGCCCGATATACATGAAAATCATTGGACAAGATACCGGTGCGTTTTCCCCCGCAGCCCGTCAATCCGTCCGAAAACTCCAGATTTTCCCGGGTGTTAGTGGAACGTTCCTCCAGAATCATCCGGTTTTCTAAAACACCCTGATCCGCCAGCCAGCGCCGCATACACTCTGCTTCCGTAATATCCTCCCCATTTCCCTGACCGCCGGAGAGGATCAGCTTTGTGTTCTCATTGGCCTTAGCATATTCCAGAGCTCTCGTCAAACGCTTATACAGCGCTTTGGAGGGAACCTCCCCCTTCACCTGAGCGCCCAGCACCACCACATAATCCAGATTCGGACTGCCAAAGCTTACCATCCCCCGGATCACCTGCCCGCAGATCAGAAAAAACACCAAAAAACCCACGATCAAAACAACCCGTACCGTCCGGCACAGCCATCCCGGGAAAAATCCCGTATGGTGCAGACCATACCGTATCAGCCAGGCACTGCCCGCAAACACCAGCGCCGCCAGCAGCCAGATCCAGGCAAAATCCGCCTTGATACCGGCGTAAAGAACAATGACCAAATAGTAAAGCAGACAGACAACCCCCGCCACTGTACAGATAACCGCCGCCATTTTTCCTCCTGATTTATTATAAAAATGGCTGCCGTCCCCCGCACGGTAACAGCAGCCCACACTTTCTTCTTATCTTCCGCAGCAATATTTATATTTCTTACCGCTGCCGCAGGGGCAGGGATCATTTCTTCCAATCTTCTTCCCCTTCACAATGGTGTTCATCTTCTTCGCCTCACGGTAGAGATTCTTCTTCGTCTCCTCGTCAAAGATCTCATCCCACATGGGCAGATTGTACAGCCAGTCCGCCTTGGCATCCACCATATTCTTGTACAGCAGTTCCTTATCAAATCCAAGGTTCACCACCGTATCCTCTGTCATCTCCTCAATGGGATTCTGCTCCTTCAGGCTGTCATTGATGCCATCCAGAAAACCGGTCATCGTCTGAACGGAAAGATCATACTTCTCCGCCAGCTCCTTAACGGTACCAGTCACCACCTCGTCCGGATTCGTGAGAAGCTGTTCGTATACACCCTTCTCCTTCAGAAAATACTCGGACCAGAATTTCTGCAGCTGTTTTTTATCTGCTTCCTGAGAGTATGCAACCTCTCTCCACTCCTGTAATAAAGCCATCTTTAATCCATCCTTCGTTTCTATTGTTTTCCTGTTTTAGTCTGTGCGTTAGCGCAGGCCTGTATTCTGTGACATTATACCGTATTCTGCCCCATTTTTCAATCCCCAGATCAAAACATTCCTTTCCCTATCCTTAAACCCACCACTGTTTGAGGGGCTGTTTTCGTGTTTTGTTAACTACCCAGACGCAGGAAAAGACGGGGCCGGGCGGGCAGATACCGCTGGAAAACTGCTCCGGATACAAGAAACGCTAGGATGGAGCCGCCCTCCGATTTCGGGCACCGGGGCAGTTCGCCAGGAAATCCTGATGATTTCCCGGCTCAGTGCCCCTGAGCCGTCAGCCTTGTAGGCGGCCGTTTCTCCCGAAATCGGAGGGCGCTCCATCCAAACGTTTCTATGTATCCTGCGCAATGTTTTCCAGAGGCATCTGCCCGCCCG
>CAMNQN010000172.1 GCA_946549155.1 uncultured Lachnospiraceae bacterium
AAATCGCATCTGTTAAAGGTGGCGTTTCACAAGGACCATTTTTACTTTTCTTGGTCAATCTTTTTTTTTTTACAATTTTTTTTGTCCTATGGAGCCCCGACTCATCCTGCGTCCTGATAATTAATTAAACACCCCTGAACGGCACCAGCAGGGCGGGGTTTTTTTGACGGGTGCAAACAGGTTGACGCGGGGGTGGGAAGAGTATAAAATAGTGGAAGAGCAAATGCGGCAGAGATGCAGATTCTGAAAATGCAGCTGCGGCCTGCCTAAAAAGAGAATGAGGGGGGACAGTTATGGCTTTGACGGATATGGAAATGGAGCGGCTGACTGACCTTGCGGAAAAGAAACAGTTTAGGAAATTGAAAGAGATTCTCTGCGATATGAATGAGGTGGATATTGCGGAAGTGCTGGCGGAGCTGTCGACGGAGCAGGCTCTGGTGACCTTCCGGCTGCTGCCCAAGGATTTGGCCACGGAGGTGTTCTCCAGCATGGAGGTGGAGGAGCAGCAGGACATTATCACCAGTATGGATGACCGGGAACTGCATCAGATCATCGAGGACCTGGCCATTGATGACGCAGTGGATCTGGTGGAGGAGCTGCCGGCCACGGTGGTAAAGCGTATTCTGAAAAACGCCGCATCCGGCACCAGGCAGCTTATCAATCAATACCTGCAGTATCCGGAAAACAGCGCCGGTTCCATTATGACGGCGGAGTATGTGGCGCTGCGCCCGGCCATGACGGTGGAGGAGGCCTTTTATTATATCCGGAAAAACGGAGTGGATAAGGAAACGATTTATACCTGCTATGTGATCAATCCCCAGCGGAAGCTGGAGGGTGTGGTGACGCTGAAGGATCTTCTTATGAGCGCCTATGAGACCCGGGTGGAGGACATCATGGATGATAATGTGATGTCGGCCCTGACCACGGACGATCAGGAGGAGGTGGCGGCCACCTTCCGAAAATATGATCTGCTGGCGCTGCCGGTGGTGGATAAGGAAAAACGTCTGGTGGGTATTGTGACGGTTGACGATATTGTGGACGTTATGGAGGAGGAGGCTACGGAGGACTTCCAGAAGATGGCGGCCATGTCCCCCAGTGAAAAATCCTACCTAAAGACCAGCGTTTTCACCCTGGCGAAAAACCGTATCGTATGGTTATTGGTACTGATGATCAGCAGTACCATCAGCGGCCTGATCCTTTCCAATTATGAAAAGGCTTTTGCTTCGGTCCCCATGCTGGTGAGCTTTATCCCTTCAATTATGAATACGGGCGGTAATTCCGGCAGCCAGGCCAGCACGCTGATTATCCGCGGTATGGCCACGGGGGAGATCGAGCTGAAGGATGTGATAAAGGCAATCTGGAAGGAGATCCGGGTGGGCCTGATCTGCGGAACTATTCTGGCAATAGTGAATTTTGGGCGGCTGTATTTCATGTATCCGGACAGCCTGATGATCAGTGTGGTGGTGGTAACCAGTATGTTTCTGGCGGTGGTGCTGGGGAAAGTGCTGGGAGTGATCCTGCCCATGGCGGCCAAGGCACTGAAGCTGGATCCGGCGCTGATGGCAGCTCCGCTGCTGACTACGATATTGGATTCGCTGTCCATGGTGATCTATTTCAGTTTAGCCACGTGGCTGCTGAGCGTGGGATAGCGGGAGCAGGGAGGCAGGAAAGCCAGGAAAACGCTGATTAAAGCGTTTACCTGGAGTGCGGGAGCATCCCAGCGGGACGAGGGATAGAAAGAAAAGCGGTGTGAACAGAGCATGGCTATAGAATAAAAAGGAGAGAACAGGATGAATTATCGGGAAGTAGTGGAGGCGGCCCGCCCCAGACTGGGCAAATACTGTAAGGGCTGTTATGTATGTAATGGAAAGGCCTGCGGGAATACGATACCGGGGCCGGGAGCCAAGGGCGTGGGAGATACCGCCATCCGGAATTATGAGAAATGGCAGGAGGTGCGGGTAAACATGGACTGCCTGGTGGAGGGCGGGGAAGCGGACACCTCCCTGGAATTATTCGGACACACCTATCAGTATCCGTTTTTTGCGGGGCCCGTGGGTTCCGTGCAGATGCATTACGGGGCGGATTATACCGATATGACCTACAATGATGTGATGGTGCGTGCCTGTGCGGACAATGGAATTATGGCCTTTACCGGGGACGGGGTAAATCCGGAGCAGACGATTGCCGCAGCAAAAGCCATCAGAAAAAGCGGCGGCATCGGCATTCCGGTGATCAAACCCTGGAATAAAGAGGTTGTCCATGAGAAAATGGCACTGGTAAAGGCGGCGGGAGCTTCGGCGGTGGCCATGGACGTGGATGCGGCGGGCCTGCCCTTCCTGAAAAATATGACGCCTCCGGCGGGAGCCAAGAGCGTGGAGGAGATGAAGGAGATCATTTCCGATGCGGGCCTGCCCTTTATCATCAAGGGTGTGATGACGGAGCGGGGAGCCAGAAAGGCCATGGAAGCGGGCGCAGCGGCCATTGTGGTCAGCAATCACGGCGGGCGTGTGCTGGACGGCTGCCCCTCCACAGCGGAGGTACTGCCCGGAATCGCCCGGACCGTAAGGGCTGAGAGCGGGATGAAGATCCTGGTGGACGGCGGTATCCGCAGCGGCCTGGATGTATTCCGGGCGCTGGCTCTGGGCGCGGACGGCGTGCTGATCTGCCGCCCCTTCGTGACGGCTATATACGGAGGCGGAGCAGAAGGCATCGCGGCCTACATCCAGAAGATCGGCGGAGAGCTGAAGGACGTGATGGAGATGTGCGGTGCCAGAAGCCTGGATCAGATCGGGGAGGATATGATTTGGAAATAATTCAGCAGTTGGATGTATCGATTTTATTGTGGATACAGGAAAATCTGAGAGTGGATGCTCTGACGCCCTTCTGGAAGGCGATTACTATGCTGGGGAACGGGGGATGGTTTTGGATTGCGCTGGGACTGGGGCTTTTCTGTTTTAAAAGGACGCGAAAGACGGGGATTGCAGTGCTGGCAGCCCTGGTGATCGGCGGACTGATTACCAATGTGGCGCTGAAAAATCTGGTGGCCAGAATCAGGCCCTATGATTATACGGCGGCCATCCGGTCTCTGCTTCCGCCTCAGTCTGATTATTCGTTCCCCTCCGGGCATACCTGCGCCTCCTTTGCGGCGGCCTTTGTCTGCCTGCGGCGTCTGCCCCGGAACTGGGGGGCGGGGGCGATGGTGCTGGCCGGGCTGATTGCCTTCTCCAGGCTGTATCTGGGGGTTCATTTTCCCACGGATATCCTGGGCGGGCTGGTGATCGGGCTGGCAGCAGGCTGGCTGGCCTGTCGTCTGCAATCTATTAAAAATAAATAAAGAAACCCGTTCTCTTCTTGTCTTGTCCGGGGCATAGTGGTAAAATGTGTTAGATCATGGACAGCGGAAAATGTAAGCTGTTTAAAATAAACTTTCGGGGTAAGGGAATATGAAAAAATTGCTGTTTATTTATAATCCAAGAGCCGGAAAAAGTGCCATCAGGGGGAATCTTTCCGTTATTTTGGAGGAATTGCAGAACCTGGACTGTGAGATGGTGGTTTATCCCACCAGGGGAGCCCGGGACGCGATTGATTTTGTGGAGAAGGAAGGTCACCGATTTGACCTGCTTGTCTGCTGCGGAGGCGACGGTACGCTGGATGAAGTGGTGACCGGGATGCAGAAGGCAGAGCTGAGCATTCCGCTGGGCTATATTCCGGCGGGAAGTACCAATGATTTTGCCTATAGTCTGAAAATACCGAAGACCATGCGCATGGCAGCCCGGGCTATTGTGGAGGGAACTGTATTTCCCTGCGATGTGGGAAAATTAAACGACGATTATTTTGTCTATGTGGCCGCTTTCGGCGTGTTCACCGATGTATCCTATAAAACCAGCCAGGAGTGGAAAAATGCGCTGGGACATTTGGCCTACCTGCTGGAGGGCGCCCGCAGCCTTTCCAATGTAAAGAGCTGGCAGATGAGCTTTGAGAGCGAAGAGTGTTCCGGTGAGGGAAAATTTCTGTACGGTATGATAACCAATTCGGATTCCGTTGGGGGCCTGAAGGGTATCACGGGAAGAGATGTGACCTTAAATGACGGTGTATTTGAGGTCACGCTGATCCGGGACCCGGGAGCCAATATCATTGAGTGGCCCCTGATGATCAACGCACTGCTTCAGGGGGAAAAGCATAGCCACATTATCTCTTTTAAAACCGGCCGGGTGAAATTCATCTCCGAGGAGGAGGTGCCCTGGACCAGGGATGGGGAGTACGGCGGAACCCATCGGGAACTTATTATAGAAAATATTCCGCATGCGCTCCCCATCCTGCTCTCCGAACATCCGGAAAACCTGTCTGTCCTTCCGGAGGAGGGAGCAGAACCGGTGCAGGAAAAAGATTTGGAGAAGGAAGACTAAGAAAGAAGAGAAAGAGGCAGCTGCGCCTATTTCAAAAACTTTCGTACCAGTCTTTCATAGATCTTTCGGTAAGGCTGATAGCGCATGGGTAGGTCCAGAAACGTTTTCTTATCTACAATACTCTTATAATGTGTAAAGGTATCAAAACCGGTTTTTCCGTGGTAAGCGCCCATGCCGCTTTCCCCTACGCCGCCAAATCCCATGCGGCTGGTGGCCAGATGGATAATGGTATCGTTGATGCAGCCTCCGCCATAGCGGCAGCGGCTGGTGACGTACCGGACCGCTTCCTGATTGGAGGAAAACAGGTACAGGGCCAGCGGGCGGGGGCGTTTTTCAATTTCCGTCACGGCCTCCTCCAGGCTGCGGTAGGTGAGGATGGGCAGAACGGGGCCGAAAATCTCCTGCTGCATCACCGGGTCGTCCCAGGAGACGGCGGTCATCACCGTAGGCTCGATTTTCAGCGCTGTCTCATCTGTGCCTCCTCCGCAGAGCACTTTGGAGGTCTCGATCAGTCCCCGGATCCGGTCAAAATGCTTCCGATTGATGATTTTACCGTAATTCTTATTTTTCAGGGGCTGAGGGCCAAATTGCTTTCTGATCTGCTTTTGAAGCTGTGCCTCCAGTTCCTCTTTGATCAGTTCGTCACAGAGAATATAGTCCGGAGCCACACAGGTCTGTCCGCAGTTCAAAAATTTTCCAAAGACAATCCGCCGGGCTGCCAGCTTTATATTGGCAGATTTATCCACGATGCAGGGGCTTTTTCCGCCCAGCTCCAGCGTCACCGGAGTGAGATGCTCAGCCGCCTGGCGGAGTACCTCCCTGCCCACAGCCTGGCTGCCGGTGAAAAATATATAGTCAAATTTCTGTCGGAGCAGATATTGATTTTCCTCCCGGCCTCCCAGAATGACAGCCACATATTCCGGATCAAAGCACTGGGAGAGCAGCTTTTTGATGACAGCGCTGACGGCGGGAGAGTAGGCGCTGGGCTTGACCAGAGCCGTATTTCCGGCGGCAATGGCGTCTGCCAGGGGTTCCAGTGTCAGCATAAAGGGGTAGTTCCAGGGGCTCATGATCAGCACCGTCCCGTAGGGCGTCGGCTTTTTATAGCTTCTGGATACGTACTGGGCCAGCGGGGTGGGCACCCGGTGCTCCTTGGCGTAGGAGGGCAGATGCTGAATCAGAAAGGACAGCTCGCTTAACACCATGCCGGTCTCGCACATATAGCTTTCCATCCTGCTTTTGCCCAAATCCCTGTAAAGCGCCTCCTGAATCAGCGCTTCTTCTTTCTGAACGGCGTTTTTCAGCTTTTTCAGCGCCTGAATCCGTGCCTCCACGGGGAGGGTGGCTCCGGTGGTGAAAAACTGCCGCTGTTTGGCGATAATTTCCTGAATTTCCGGTTCGGTCATGATATTCTCCTCCTAATAATCTGTAGAATTATCCCTTTTCACTCACAAAAATCCGATAGAATTGCTCCAGCTCCCGTCGGCTCATCAGCTTCGGCACCGGGTAAAGCGGGTTAGCTTCCCTGGCGGCAAAATAAGCCAGCCTTGGAATATCCTTTTTGGCCACCTGGATGGAGGAATCCTCCAGATGAAATTCCTGCTTCATATCCTTGATGGCCTGGATGAAACGCTCTGCCCCTTCTTGGTGGGATACCTGATTGGAGCAAAGGCCTGCGGCTATGGCCAGCTGATGCAGCTTTTTGTGGGCGGAGGGACCGTAGGCTTCCAGAACATAGGGCAACAGGATGGCGTTGGCCAGTCCATGGGGCGTGCCGTAACGTCCGCCCAGAGAATGAGCCACCGCATGGACATACCCCACATAGGAGACGGTAAATGCACTGCCGGCCAGATAGGCGGCCTCCAGCATATTTCGCCGGGCCTCCATATTATTGCCGTCATGGTAGGCGGTATACAGATTTTCAAAAATAAGGGAGACTGCCGTCAGCGCGTCCTCCCTGGTCTGCCTTGTGGTGGAGCGGCCGATGAAGGCTTCCACCGCATGGGTCAGCGCATCCATGCCGGTGGAGGCGGTAAGGCCGGGCGGCAGGGTTCTGGTGACCTCCGGATCCAGAACCGCGTAGCGGGGAATCAGCGGAAAGTCGTTGATGGGGTATTTGTGGTGGGTTTTCGGGTCAGTGATCACCGCTGCCAGCGTAGTCTCGCTGCCGGTGCCGGCAGTGGTGGGAATGGCAATCAGAGGGGGCAGTTTTTTGCGCACCTTCAGGATCCCCTCCATCTGGGCCAGAGACTGCTTTGGTTTAACGATACGGGCTCCGCAGGCCTTGGCACAGTCGATGGAGGAGCCGCCGCCCAGTGCGATAATAGCCTGGCATTCCTCTGAGAGATAGCGCTCTCTTGCTTCCTCCACATTCCGGGTGGTGGGGTTGGCCACCGTGTCGTCGTAGACCGTGCAGCGGATTCCACTTTCCGCCAGCAGCTTCTCCAGCGGCCCGGTGAGCCCCGCCTTCCGGATGCCCCTGTCCGTTACCAGCAGGACGGAGCAGATGCCCTTTTCCTTCAGAAGAGGAATCAGTGCGTCAAAGCCTTCCACCTCCTTCGGCTTCCGGTAGGGCAGAAGCGGGATCACCAGACGGAAGGCTTTTTGATAAATACGGCAATAAATTTTTTTCGCAATAAACATGATGTCAGTACCTCAACAAATAAATTCAATTAATAGTTTATTTTATGAACTAATAAAAAATATCCTTTACAAGATATCACGTTTCCGGAGGCTTGTCAATTCTGGTGTGAAGGAAAATATTCGACGCAGGAAAAATATGTTTATGCTGAGTTGTTCGTGTTTTGCTAATTAGCAGGACGCAGGAAGAGGCGGGCGCGCAGGGCCACAAGCATCTGGAAAA
>CAMNQN010000173.1 GCA_946549155.1 uncultured Lachnospiraceae bacterium
CCATCTTAGTTTTTCTTGGTATCCGGAGATGTTTTCCAGATGTATATGGCCATGCAGCCCCGACTCATCCTGCGTCCTCTTACTCAACGATAACGCTCCCCTGTCATTTTACAACAGTCCCGTTTACTTTTTTCTGATAATGAAATGAAAAATCACAGCTGTATTGTCACGAAAATATCATAAATCGCCTTCACCGCCGCGTCGAAATCCTCATTGCGCACCCCGATAATGATATTCAGTTCGCTGGAACCCTGATCAATCATTTTGATATTGATATTGGCGTGGGCCAGCGCGGAAAAGATCCGGCCCGCAGTACCCTTGGCCGCCTTCATGCCCCGGCCTACCACCGCAATCAGCGCCAGATTGGACTCCAGATCCACAGAATCCGGATGCACCGCCCGGTGCAGGCCTGCGATCACGGTCTGCTCCTTCTCGATAAATTCTGACTGATGCACCAGCACCGTGAAGGTATCGATACCGGAGGGAGTATGCTCGAAGGAAATGCCGTTCTCCTCAAATACCTGCAAAACCTTGCGTCCAAATCCGATCTCGGAGTTCATCATTTCCTTTTCGATATTGATGGCGCAAAAGCCCTTCTTTCCGGCGATGCCGGTAATCACATATTTGGGCTGGCGGCAGGTACTCTCCACAATGAGGGTTCCCTTATCCTCCGGCCGGTTGGTGTTGCGGATATTGATGGGAATACCCTCCTGCCGCACCGGGAAAATCGCGTCCTCGTGCATCACCGTGGCACCCATGTAGGCCAGCTCCCGCAGCTCCCGGTAGGTGATCGTCTCGATGGGCTCCGGATTATCCACCACATGAGGATCCGTCACCAGCATACCGGAAACGTCGGTCCAGTTCTCGTATACGTCGGCCCGGACTGCCCGGGCCACGATGGAGCCGGTGATATCTGAGCCGCCTCTGGAAAAGGTCTTAATGCTTCCGTCCGGCAT
Organism: uncultured Lachnospiraceae bacterium; assembly: GCA_946549155.1. Lineage (GTDB taxonomy): Bacteria > Bacillota > Clostridia > Lachnospirales > Lachnospiraceae > Merdiplasma. The sequence goes on from CAMNQN010000173.1 coordinate 957, forward strand.
CGCTCCGTAAAACCCGGGGATCACTGCGTTCTCCATGTTTTTCAGCCGCTGCCGTATCACATCATTGGTGGTCTCGCTGTCAAAATTCCCCTTTTCGTCAAACAGGATCACATCTGCGGCATCAATGAATTTGTAGCCCAGATAGGCCGCCATGACAATGCCGTTCAGATATTCTCCCCGGGACGCTGCGTAATCACGGCCCGCCTGCCGCAGGAAATAATCATGAATCACCTCGAATTCCGCTTCCAGGCTGATATCCAGCCCCAATCCCTCAATAATCTCCTGATACCGGTTTTTGATGAGCTGCATGGGCTCCTCAATATCCTGTCCCGCCGCAGCCGCGTCATAGCAGCGGTACAAAAGATCCGTCACCTTGATATCATCGGAATACCGCTTTCCCGGCGCGGAGGGCACCACAAATCTTCTGCTCTCATCCGAGCGGATTATCTCCGCCACCTTTTTGATCTGGCTGGCGCTGGCCAGAGAGCTTCCGCCAAACTTAACAACTTTTTTCATCCTTTGACTCCTCAGGGAATGTAAGAATTCCCGTTCCTCCTTTTATGCCCAAAGCCGGGAAGCTTTCCTCCCCGCTTCGGCTAAGCGTTGATCACATCGCTCATATTATAATAGCCCGCCGGCTTTCCTGCAAGATATTTTGCCGCCTGAACCGCACCTTTTCCAAAAACTGCTTTCGAGTAAGCGGTGTGGGTAAACTCGATCACCTCGTCCGTACCCGCGAACATCACCTCGTGCACCCCGACGATATTGCCGCCCCGAAGGGAGGAAATCCCCAGCTCCTTCTTATCCCTGGCTTCGTAGGACTGGCTCCTGTCAAATTTATAGGTATACTGATGATCCATCGCCTCATTGATGCTGTCCGCCAGAGCCAGAGCTGTACCGCTGGGCGCGTCCTTTTTCAGATTGTGATGCTTCTCCACAATCTCAATGTCAAACCCCGCCGCAGCCAGCGTCCGGGCCGCCTCCTTCAGAAGCTTCATAAGCAGGTTGATCCCTAAGGACATGTTGGCGGAACGAAGCACCGCCACCTTCTTACTATCCTCCTCCAGACGGGCGGTCTGCCCGTCGCTTAAGCCCGTGGTGCAGACCACAACCGGAACCTGACGGGAAACGCTGTAATCCATCATCGCGTCAAAGGCCTTCGGAGAGGAAAAATCGATGATCACATCCGCATCCTCCCCGCATTCCTCCAGACTGGTATACACGGGGTAAGCATTTTTTCCCTCGTCCTTTAAATCAATGCCCGCCACAATGGTAATGTCCCCATCCTCCGCGATAATGTCGGAAATCACCTGACCCATATGGCCATTGCAGCCATTTATAATTGCCTTAATCATCTTTATCCTCCTGTTTTTCATTCATGCTTTCCTGTCGGAATGGGGCTGCCATTCTCCGGCCGTCCCTCCTCTCCTCCGGATTAAAGAAGCCCGTAACGCTCCATAGCCGCCCGCAGGCGCTCCACATTCTTCTCTTCCATCTCACACAGGGGCGCCCGCAGCGGGCCCACCTCCCTGCCCATAAGGTTCAGCGCTGTCTTTACCGGAATCGGGTTTACCTCACAAAACAGAGCCCCCACCAGGTCGATGGCCTCCAGCTGCAGCCGGCAGCTCTTCTCCACATCCCCTGCCAGGTAGGATGCCGCGATATCGTGGGCAGCCCTGGGGGCCACATTGGACAGTACAGAAATCACTCCCTTGCCGCCCAGCGCCATGATCGGTACGATCTGGTCGTCGTTTCCGGAGTAAAGGTCGATTTTATCCCCGGCCAGGCTCATCAGCTTCGCCACCTGGGAGATATTTCCGCTGGCCTCCTTGATCGCCACAATATTTTCCACATGTTCCGCCAGCCAGGCCGCAGTCTCCGGCAGAATATTGCAGCCGGTTCTGCCTGGCACATTGTACAGAATAATCGGAAGCTTCACAGCATTGGCAATGGCGCTGAAATGAAGCTTCAGCCCCTTCTGTGTCGCCTTATTGTAGTAGGGCGTCACCAGAAGCAGACCGTCCGCGCCGTATTTTTCCGCCTCCCGGGAAAGATAAATGGCCGTCTCCGTGCTGTTGGAGCCGGTACCCGCAATCACCGGGATGCGCTTCGCCACCTTGTCGATGGCGTATTTCACCACATCCAGATGCTCCTCATGGCTCAGTGTGGAGGCCTCCCCCGTGGTTCCGCAGATGATAACCGCATCCGTGCCTCCCGCAATCTGCTCCTCCAAAAGCTCCCCCAGCTTGTCATAGTTTACCTCACCGTTTTCATACATGGGCGTGACAATCGCAACGCCTGCACCTGTAAAAATTGACATATGCCTACCTCCTTATTTCTTTTTTTATCCCTCATAGCAGTTTCCCGTGATACAAAAAACGGGCAGATACGTAAAGCATCCACCCTAAGAATCATCCGTCGTAAACGTTCTTTTGATAGCGCTCCATCTATCCGATGACAGTCACATGGTTCTTCACCCTGTGCCCAAGCATACGGCCCCAGGAACCGCATCCTTTCGGCGTTTTCCCCTTTCCCTGCCTTCCCCTGCGCCTGAACACATCCGGTCAGTTACTCATGAAACACGCGACCTCTATCTGTATAACGAATGTAACCGCATTTTCACAGCTACGAACAACTTTATTATAACATCACAGCGAAACTTGTCAACCGTTTTTGCCGGCCTTGGCTTCCCACTTAAATGTCCCGCTGGACAATATCGTCGGAACAGTAAGCTGTCTGCACCTCTGTCACCTCGTCCACGTAAGGCCACAGTGACTTGCAGCGGCTGATGCCGGTAAGAATCAGTTCTACGCCGTCCCCCACTGCCTCCAGCAGCGGAAGCAGCTCCTCCTCCGTGATGATTCCCTTTTGCGGAAGTCCCAGAATCTCATCCAGGATCAGCACGTCGCACTCGGAAGTCACCAGCACCTTTTTCGCGAAGTTCAGCCCGTTGCGGATATGCCCGATCTCCTCCTGCTTCTCCTCCTCCGTAAGCTCATTATAGCGCTCAGGGAATTTATCGAAACAGAACAGCTTGATCTCCGGCTCCAGCCGCTTCAGATAATCCAGCTCGGACTCTGCCTTTCCCTTCAAAAACTGTATCACAAAAACATTTTTCCCCGCGCAGGCCGCCTTGATGCCCTGCCCAATGGCCGCGGAGGACTTTCCGCCCCCGGTTCCGCAGTATATATGTATATATTTTTTATCCATGCCGCACCTCTTTTTACTCTCTGCCCGGCGCCTTCTTCGGCCCGGACGCGCAAAACCCCTTTTGCACTTCTTATTAGCCTATCGTACTACATGTCACCAGTAATTGCAAGTTTTCCAGCGCATTTGTTTTAGCTGTATGTTTTAGCTGTCCAGATATTCCAGCTTGCTGACGGACACCTCATAGGCAGTCCGTTTCTGGGTGGTTTCATCCTCCAGCCGCTTTACATATTCCCGGCTCTGAATCCGGCCCCAGATCTGCACATGGCCTCCCACCTCGAAGCCGGAGGCGAACCTGGCATTTCTTCCCCAGCAGATGCAGGGAATATAATCCGATTTCCCATAGGGACGGTTTACGGCCAGCAGCATGTCGGCAATCTCCCTGCCAAGCGGCGTCCGACGGTATACCGGATTTTTGCAGATATAACCGTCCAGAAAAATCTGATTGCTCTTGATCTTGTCATTTTCCTCCTCCACAAAATGAATCTCCCTGGCAAAAATGGACAATACCAACCGATTCTTCTTCTCCTCGTGCCGGTTGTAGGAGCGGAACTGACCGAAAATCTGAATCATCTCTCCCTTATAATCCTGGGTTACGTCAATCAAGCGCTCAGAGATCATGACTGGTATGATATCATAGGAGTCACTGAGCCTTTTGACAGAAATATCTATCATATAAAAGCCTTCCCCGTATACCTCATGGCTGAAACTGAAATCAGATAGAATCTCCCCCATAATCTGAACCTGATTGTTTTCAATGAATTTTGGTTGCTGTGCATAGTCTGACATATTGTCTTGTTCCCCTTTCTTCGTACGAAGCATCTCTTTTCGTATTTTTAGTATCTATTTATCTGTATTCCTCTGAATTCCGGTTTAGAACGGCAATCGTATAAGAAAAAACAGCATGTTTCGACAAGATATCTTTGGAAAATACGCTGTAATCCCTTGTTTTCTGGGAAATTTGTGATAGAATGGCAAAGGTAATAAAAAGAATACAGTCTATATTGATCAAAAGTCAGGAAGGGTAGGAAACATGATCCGAGAAGATATCCGAAATATAGCCATCATCGCTCACGTTGACCACGGCAAAACCACGCTGGTGGACGAGCTGCTCAAGCAAAGCGGTGTATTCCGCGCCAACCAGGAGGTGGCGGAGCGCGTCATGGACTCCAACGATCTGGAACGTGAACGCGGCATTACAATTTTATCGAAAAATACCGCCGTATACTATAAGAATACAAAAATCAATATCATCGATACCCCGGGACACGCGGACTTCGGCGGCGAAGTGGAGCGCGTGCTGAAAATGGTAAACGGGGTGATTCTGGTGGTAGACGCCTTTGAGGGCGCCATGCCGCAGACGAAATTTGTTCTGCAGAAGGCCCTGGAGCTGGATCTGCCCGTTATTGTCTGTATCAATAAAATCGACCGTCCGGAGGCAAGGCCGGAGGAGGTCATCGACGAGGTGCTGGAGCTGTTCATCGATCTGGATGCCAGCGACGAACAGCTGGACTGCCCCTTCGTGTTTGCCTCCGCCAAGGCGGGCTACGCCTTAAAGGAGCTGACCGACGAGCCTAAGGATATGAGCCCTCTCTTTGAGACGATTGTCAACTATATTCCAGCTCCCGAGGGGGATCCGGAGGGTCCCGTGCAGGTACTGATCAGCACCATTGACTACAATGAATATGTGGGCCGCATCGGTGTGGGCAAGGTGGACCGGGGCGTTATCCGGATAAACCAGGACGCGGTGCTGGTAAACCACCACGAACCGGATAAAAAACAAAGGGTTAAAATCAGTAAGCTCTATGAATTTGACGGTCTGAACAAAGTGGATGTGGATTCCGCCACCATCGGTTCCATCGTAGCTATCTCCGGCATCGCCGACCTGCATATCGGGGATACCATCTGCGCCGTGGACTGCCCGGATGCCATTCCGTTCCAGAAGATTTCCGAACCTACGATCTCCATGAACTTCATCGTCAATGACAGCCCGCTGGCCGGTCAGGAAGGCAAATATGTCACCTCCCGTCATTTAAGGGAGCGTCTGTTCCGGGAGCTGAACACGGATGTCAGCCTTCGGGTGGAGGACACGGAGGATACGGACACCTTCAAGGTATCCGGCCGGGGAGAGCTGCATCTCTCCATCCTGATCGAAACCATGCGCCGGGAGGGCTACGAATTTGCCGTCAGCAAGGCGGAGGTCATCTACAAATACGATGAGCGGAACAAAAAACTGGAGCCCATGGAGCTGGCCTATATTGATGTGCCGGAAGAGTTCTCCGGAACCGTAATCCAGAAGCTGAGCCTGCGCAAGGGCGAACTGCAGGGCATGAGCAAGACCTCCAGCGGAAATACCCGTCTGGAATTTTCCATTCCCTCCCGGGGACTGATCGGCTACCGCGGCGACTTCATGACCGACACCAAGGGCAACGGCATCATGAACACCATCTTCGACGGCTACGGCCCCTACAAGGGAGATTTACAGTACCGCAGCCAGGGATCCCTGATTGCCTTTGAGAGCGGGGAGGCCGTAGCCTACGGCCTGTTCAACGCCCAGGACCGCGGCACCCTGTTTATCAGCCCCGGCGAAAGGGTCTACTCCGGCATGGTCATCGGACAGAGCGGCAAACCAGAGGACATCGAGCTGAATGTCTGCAAAACCAAGCACCTGACCAACACCCGTGCCTCCGGCTCCGATGAAGCCCTGAAGCTGACCCCGCCCCGAATCCTGAGTCTGGAACAGGCCCTGGAGTTCATCGACACCGACGAACTGCTGGAGGTAACCCCAAAGAGCCTGCGGATACGAAAAAAAATCCTGGATCCCACGCTGCGGAAACGGGCCATGATAAAGAACCGGCAGTAAATCATTACCCTGAAGGGTACGAACGCTTCAGGCGCAATTCTCCCGCGCTTGCCAAAATACCAAACCAACCTACACGCTCCAATAACCCCTTTCGGAGCCAGTGTAAATCCAGCCAAAGAACAGCAGGATGGGGAGGGGGGGGGGGGGGGGCGGCGCGGGTAGGG
>CAMNQN010000174.1 GCA_946549155.1 uncultured Lachnospiraceae bacterium
TGCCCTCGGGATTCAGGTGCAATTCTGCACCTGAACACCTCGCGGAACAGTGACATCCGAACAGTAACTCTCCAAATAACAAATCGCCGTCCCTTTCCTGCCAGACTTCACCGCAGAATTATCCTTCCACGATCAGGAATCTTCCGTCCGGCAGCCCGAACACCTCGCAGGCTTCCAGAAGCTCCTCATCGCTCATTCCGGAAGCATCCAGATTCTCTTTAAAATACCGTTTCACCTCTTTCAGGCTGCCGAACACCTGTGCCATGCACTCATCCAGAAATTCATCCGCTTCCTCCAGGCTTTCCGCCACCGGCTCATCAAAAAGCTGGGACTGCTTCTCAAGAAATGTTTCCAAACATACCTTATCGTAGATCATGATTTTCCCTCCATTCTTTTCTTTCGCCGCTCTTGCCGGTGTCTCTTCCCTCTGCCGCGCCTACAGCAAGGTCCGCAGCACCTTCAGCACACCGTCATTCATATTCGTATCCGTCAGATGCTTCGCAGCCTTCTTCACCGCCTCCGTGGCATTGGCCACTGCGTAGCTCTCACCGGCGCAGGCTAACATCCCCAGGTCATTATTGTTATCACCGAAGGCCATGGTCTCCTCCGGGGTAATATTTTTCCTCTTCTGAAGACGGGTCAGGGCCGCGCCCTTATCCACCTCCCTGCCCACAAAGTCCACCCAGCCAAATCCCGATGCCATGACATTCAGGCGGCCCCTGAAATGCTCCACTGCGGGAATACCCCATTCCTGTGCGTTCCCGTAGCAGTACATCGCCACCTTTACGATAGGCTCCTTCACCTCCAGCACATCCTTCACCTGGGTCATCTTGATCTTATATTCCCGACTGAGCACCTGAATAAAATCCTTATCCCCGCTGTCCGTATATCCCATTTCCGGGGTAGTCACCAGGGTAAAGCTGCCCTCCTGGGCCCGGATGTAATGGACTGCCTCCTCCACCAGGGCCCGGTCAATGGAACTGCGCTCCAGTTCCTTCCCCTTATAAACCACATATCCGCCATTCTCGGCGATAAAAACAATATCATCCTTAATCGGTCCCAGCACCTCCAGCATACTGGCATACTGCCGCCCGCTGGCTGCCGCAAAAAGAACGCCCCGTCTGTTCAATTCTCTCAGCGTCTCCAGCGTCTCCGGCTTGATGTAGGCTGTTCCCTCCTCAATCAGTGTCCCATCCATATCTGATGCAATCAATTTAATCATAGCTTCCTCCGTCAAATCCCCGCAGCCTGTCTCTCACTGCAAAATCACGCATCCTTATCCCCGCAGTGTGCTCCCATGATCTCATGGAACTGACTGCCGCATCTCTCCACCTCTCCCAGTACCACATCGATCTTCGCCCGGTCCCGAAACCAGTTTTCACGGTTAATGCCCTTCGTCTCCACCGGGCACACCAAAAGCTCCGTCTCCGGGAACTGCTCCTGGTAATACATCAAACACCTTCTGGCATGATAAGCCTGACAGGATAAAATCCCCTTTTTGATCTGTAAGCCCAAAGCCTCCACCACCATCCTGGATTTAATGGCATTTTCATAGGTAAAGGTAGCGGTATCCTCCCGCAAAATCGCCCGGTCCGGCACGCCCGCCTCCAGCAGAATCTTCCGCAGATAAGCCCATTCCGTCTCCTGCTCCCCCGGAAAATACCCCTGCAAAACGCTGTATTTCCCCGATGGCAAAATAAGAGGCGCAAAGCCTTCCCGATACAGCCTGGCTGCCTGCAGCGCTGCCTCCGGATAGTTTCCCCCCGGCACAAAAATAATATCCGCCTGTTCCGGAGAATCTTCCACAAAAATAAAATCTGTAATACCCTGATAAAACATAGCTGCCTGATTCATTCTTCCTGTAAATCAAAGGGCTGCCGCAGCCCGGCCGCCTTCCCGGCGTCCGGTTCTGCTGCAGCCTCATCTCTATTGTTGCTGTTTACTCCGCTTTCGGTAATTTAAAAGAACTCTTCAGTGACACAATCCGGTTAAACACCGGCGCGCCCGGCTTGGAATCCCTGGAATCCACACAGAAGAATCCGGTGCGCACAAACTGGAAGCTGTCGTAGGTCTTCGCATCTTTCAGGGACGGCTCCAGATAGCAGTCCTTCAATACTGTCAGGGAGTTCGGATTCAGGTTCAGGGAACCGTCCTCATTATAGACCCCCTTTTCCTCGTCAATGATATTCTCATACAGCCGCACCTCTCCCCTGAACGCGGTCCTGGCCGCCACCCAGTGAATGGTGCCCTTCACCTTACGCCCGGTGAAACCGCTGCCGCATTTCGTCTCCGGATCGTAGGTACAGTGAATCTCCGTGATATTCCCATCTGCATCCTTCTCAAATCCGGTGCACTTCACAAAGTACGCGCCCATCAGCCGCACCTCATTGCCCGGGAACAGGCGGAAATACTTTCTGGGCGGGTTCTCCATAAAATCATCCCGGTTAATATAAAGCTCCCGGCCAAAGGGAACCTTTCTCATGCCCAGTTCCGGATTTTCCAGATTATTCTCAATCTCCAGCTCTTCCATCTGGTCCTCGGGATAATTGTCAATAATCAGCTTCACCGGATCAAGGATCGCCATCACACGGGGCTTTTTCAGCTTCAGGTCCTCCCGGATACAATATTCCAGCATCGCATAATCCGCAGAGCTCTGGCTCTTGCTGACACCGCACAGATCCACAAACATTTTGATGGACTCCGGCGTAAAGCCACGGCGGCGCAGCGCTGCGATGGACACCAGCCGGGGATCATCCCAGCCGTCCACAATGCCTTCCTCCACCAGCTTCTTGATATACCGCTTGCCTGTCACCACATTGGTCAGGTACATCTTGGCAAACTCAATCTGCTTGGGCGGATGGGGATACTCCAGCTCCCGGACCACCCAGTCGTACAGCGGCCTGTGATCCTCAAACTCCAGCGTACAGATGGAATGGGTTACCCCCTCAATGGCATCCTCAATCGGATGGGCAAAATCGTACATGGGGTAAATGCACCATTTATCCCCGGTATTATGATGGGAAATCCTGGCCACACGGTAAATCACCGGATCCCGCATATTGATATTGGGGGAAGCCATGTCAATCTTCGCCCGCAGCACCTTGGACCCATCAGGATACTGACCGTTTTTCATATTCTCAAACAATTCCAGATTCTCTTCCACCGAACGGTTGCGGTAGGGGCTGTCCTTCCCCGGCTCCGTCAAAGTGCCCCGGTATTCCCGAATCTGCTCCGCCGTCAGGTCACAGACAAAGGCCTTTCCCTTTTTAATCAGCTTCACCGCCGCCTCATACATCTGGTCAAAATAGTTGGACGCAAAGAACAGCCGATCCTCCCAGTCTGCTCCCAGCCACTTGATATCCTCCAGAATCGACTCCACAAATTCCGTCTTTTCCTTGGTGGGATTCGTGTCATCAAAACGCATATTGAATTTTCCATGATATTCCTGAGCCAGGCCATAATTCAGCAGAATCGATTTCGCATGTCCGATATGAAGATAGCCGTTGGGCTCCGGCGGGAAGCGGGTACACACAGTTTCGCAGCGGCCTTCCGCCAAATCCTTATCAATAATCTGTTCAATGAAATTTTTACTGGTCGTTTCCATTCTGTTTTTCTCCTCCGACTGCTGGAATTTTAATTCCTTCCATACTATAACAATTCAATCAATAATATCATAAAATTAATAAAAAGACAACATTGTGAAAGGAACAAAAAGCTGATACAATATTTTATATCGGGCCGTCCTGACGGCTCTGCACGAAAGCTTACCGGCGCCAAGCGCGCCCGTTACGGAGGATCGCATGTACTATTTTATCGTAAACCCCGTCTCCCAATCCGGAAAGGGGCTGAAAATATGGGAATATACAGAAGCAATTCTAAAAGAGAGGAACATAGAATACGAGGTTTTTATTCTGGAGGGTCCGGGCGAGGCAGAAAAGATCGCCTATTTTCTGTCTGTCAACAAAACGCCCTGCACCATTGTGATCGTGGGCGGTGACGGCACCATCAATGAATTTCTCGGCGGACTGACTACCTATCAGGGCATTACCTTCGGCTACCTGCCCACCGGCTCCGGAAATGATTTTGCCAGAGGGATGCACCTTCCCACAAACCCAAGGGAGGCGCTGGAACTGATTTTGGAGCCCTCCAAATACCGGAACATCAATATCGGCGTTACCAGCTCCGGCAGCCGGAAAAAATATTTCGCTGTCAGCTCCGGTTTTGGCTACGATGCGGCGGTCTGCTACCTCACCGACCATTCTTCCCTGAAAAGCATCCTGAACAAGGTGCATTTAGGGAAGCTGGTCTATCTTATGAATGCCCTGCGGATGATTATGTCCATGAATCCGGGCCCCATGCGGGTACTTTTAGACGACAATCAGCTTCTCACCTTCCAGAAGGTCTATTTCGCCGCGGCCTTCAATACCAAGTACGAGGGCGGCGGATTCATGTTCTGTCCCAAGGCCAGTCCTGTGGACAATTATCTGGACCTGATCGTGGTGGACGGCTTCTCCAAGCCCACCGCGCTGCTGGTGCTCTTCTCTGCGCTGAAGGGAAAGCATGTCCGGTTCAAGGGCATCCATATTTACCGATGTAAACGGGCCGTCCTTCAGACCGAAGAAGATACCTGTGTCCATATCGACGGAGAGCACTTCGGCTTCTGTCGGAAGGTTGCGTTTGATCTGGAAAAGGAAAAGCTGAAAATGATTGTGGATTAAATAAGGCTTTTCAGGCGGCCGCGTCAGTTAAAGCCCACAAATTTCTGCGCCGCCTTATAGCCTAATACCGAGGTTTTCCGGCCCAGCCAGCCCGGCAGGTTCAAACCGATTCCCAAGACGGTAAAGCGCAGGTGGCGCCACAGCTTTTTGTCCGTCTTCTTCAGGTATGCCCACACCTCTTTTTTCTTTTCCAGATTTTCCGGGGTGCCGCTGACCAGCAGAAGGGCCGAGGTCACCGTCATAATCTTGTCCAGGTAGATATACATGTACTTTTTCAGATGCTTGTCCTTCCCCTCAAAATCCTGCTGTGCCATAATATCGATCATGATCTTATTCACCTTGATCTGCTGATCAATCCGTCCAATCATGATCTTTTCATTAACCGACTGATCCTCCCGCCCGATAAAATAATGGTAGAAATTCACATCCATGTAATACAGCTTCTTCACATAAGGGAAGGGCTGGAACGCGAAAATATTGTCCACGTAGAAGGTATGCTTCGGCAGAACCATGCCGCACTCCAGCAGCATCTCCCTGCGGTAGAAAATGTTGTGCATCAGGATGTACTGGGTCTCCTTCATGTGCTTCATAGCCGACCACTCAAATACCTGATCTGTGGGGAATACATGGCGGAAATGCATCACCTTTTTGTGCTTCGCTCCCACCTTGTCGTAGATAAAATTCGCCAGAAGCATATCCACCGGCGTACCGGATGCCTCCAGCTCCTTCAGGGTGTTCACGATCTTTTTCAGCGCCTTCGTATCCGCCCAGTCATCGCTGTCAATTACCTTAAAATAGACACCGGAAGCATTGCGGATTCCTGTATTGACCGCTTCCCCGTGACCGCCGTTCTCCTGGTGGATCGCCCGGATAATTCCCGGATATTTTTCCGCGTAGCTGTCCGCCAGCCCGGCTGTATTGTCCTTAAAGGAGCCGTCATCCACAATCAAAATCTCGATATCCTCCCCTGCCGGAAGCAGGGATTTGATACATTTTTCCATATAACTTTCTGAGTTGTAGCATGGAATCGCAACTGTAAGTATTTTCATTTTATTCTCCCGTTTTTTCTTTTCGTATAGTCTCTCCCGGGCAGCTTGTTGTGTATGCCCGGATTCTGTCTGTGCTGCTATCATTTTGAACGGTACTTCTCCTGCCCCAGCCGGATCTGCAAATAGCGGGCATAGGCCGCGAAAGCCGCGGGAATCGGATACTCCTCCTCTGTTCTTCCGGGCTCGATAACCAGGAATTTCTCCGCTGCCTCCATCTCCTCCACCAGCACAAGGTAGCCAATCATATGCCACTCCACATGACTGAAAATATGCTTCGCCGGCTCCAGCGGCTGAATCCGGATGGGGGCGAAATGCTCCCCCTTCAGATAATCCAGCACCTGCTCTTCCGACAGATGCCCCTCCAGATTCGGCAGCTCGTACAGCCCCGACAGTAATCCCCGCTCCGGGCGCTTCCGGATCAGCGTATGCACCTCGTCCCGCACCACCAGCACGGTTCTCTCCTCAATCCTTCTCTGCTGCTTCGGCTTCTTTTTCGGAATCTGATCTATGGTCTGATGAAGCCTTGCCTGGCAAAGCTTTGCCACAGGACAGGCTTCGCAGTCCGGCATCCCGTTGGGAAGGCAGACCGTCGCCCCCAGCTCCATCATCGCCTGATTAAACGCGCCTGCGCGGTTTTGCGGCTCAATCTCTGCCACCATAGCCTCGATCTTTCGTTTCACGGCCTGCCTGGTAATATCCTCCTGAATCTCGCAGATGCGGCAGATTACCCGCAGCACATTTCCGTCCACCGCAGGCACCGGAATCCCGTAAGCGATGGAAGCGATGGCCCCCGCCGTGTAAGAGCCGATACCCGGCAATTTTAACAGCTCCTCATAATCCGCCGGCAGGCAGCCGGAATAGTTCTCCATCACCAGCCTGGCCGCCTTCTGCATATTCCTCACCCGGTTATAGTATCCCAGGCCCTCCCACAGCTTCAGCAGCTTTTCCTCTGGGCAGTCCGCCAGATCCCCAATCCGGGGCAGCGCCTGGATAAACCGCAAAAAGTAGGGCTTCACCGCCTCCACCCGGGTCTGCTGCAGCATAATCTCCGATACCCAGACATAGTAGGGCAGGGGCTCCTCCCTCCAGGGAAGCACCCGTGCATGTTTCCGGAACCACTCTAAAAGCGGCTCCACCATCTGTTCTAATTCTTCCTTTTTCATCATAGTTCCATTTTACCCGCAAATGGAGCAGAACGCAACCATTTCTTCCAGCCTGGTGTTTGTGGTAATGTTTTTCGTGTTTGGTTAATTAGCAGGACGCAGGAAGAGGAGGGCGTGCAGGGCCACAAGCAGCTGGAAAATAACTCCGGATACCAAGAAAATCTAAGATGC
>CAMNQN010000175.1 GCA_946549155.1 uncultured Lachnospiraceae bacterium
CCTGGCGGTGGGTGATATTTTAAAGAAAAACGGTGTGGATGTGGTGTTTACCAGGACGGAGGATGTGTACCAGACACCCTATGAGAAGGCACAGATTTCCAACCGGGAAAATCCGGATTTTCTTATTTCTTTTCACAGAAATTCCAGTCCGGAGGATAACCAGTATTCTGGTGTGGAGACGCTGGTTTTTCATAATTCCGGGAGGAAGGTACAGATGGCGGAGGCCATCAACCGGGAGCTGGCGGAGGTGGGATTTAAAAATCTTGGCATAAAGGAGCGGCCCGGTCTGGTGATTCTGCGCAGGAGTACGTCGCCGGCGCTGCTGGTGGAGACGGGGTTTTTGAATACGGATGTGGACAATGAATTGTTTGATACCCGGTTTGACGCGATTGCCCAGGCCATCGCGGATGGAATTCTGGAGGTGCTGAAGGGGCCGGATACCGGAACGGGAAGCACCGGCGCGGGGGAAACCCTGTATCGGGTACAGACCGGGGCTTTCCGGAATCAGGAGTATGCACAGGATATGCTTTATCAGCTGACCGGGCAGGGGTATCCCGCTTTTATCCTGCAGGAGGGCAATCTTTACAAGGTTCAGGTGGGGGCCTTCCGAAATCTGGATAACGCCATTAAGATGGAGGGGGCATTGAGAAGCCGGGGATATTCCACTTATATTACGACATAAAGGGAAATATATATAGAGTAACGGAAGAAACAGGAGCGGCAGATGGAAAAAGCAGAGGGGCAAAGCGGCAGGAGGCCGGGATGGAAGACAGGTTGGAAACGCACGAAAGCGCAAAAGTATGTGGCGGGAGCGCTGGTCCTGTCGCTGTTGTTTCATTTAAAGGTACCAGGAGCGGAGGAGTTTTCCGGTCTTTTGCCGGAAACCAGGGAAGCTGTGGAGGCGTTGGAGCGGCAGCCGGCGGGGGAGCGGGCGGTGCGGGAGGTGGTGGACAAAATCGGGAAATACTGCAGCGCCCGGGTGGAATACCACTTTGGGGATTCGTCGGAGATTTTGGACGGGGAGCGGATCGTGGGCTGGATTCGCTACGATGCCGCTACGGGAACCGTCTATCTGGACCGGGCGGAGCTGGAAAATTATATCGGTGAGCTGGCGGAAAAATATGATACCTACCAGAGGCCCAGAGAGTTTCAGACCTCCATCGGCGACTGGGTGACTGTGAGCGGAGGCAGCTACGGGTGGCTGCTGGATCAGAAAAATGAGGTGGAAGTGCTGGAGCATCTGATCCGCGGCGGGGCAAACCGGGCGCGGACCCCTAAGTTCGCCCACGCAGCGGCGGGCTGGAGCCACAGCGACCTGGGGGATACCTATGTGGAGGTAGACCTGAGCAGCCAGCAGCTTTGGCTGTATGTGGACGGGGAGCAGATTTTTTCCACAGCCTGTGTTACCGGCACCTACACAGATTCCGGCAGGAAGACCCCCTCAGGCACCTACACGATCTATTCTATGGCCTCTCCCGCAGTGCTCAAGGGTCCCGACTGGAATTCCCCCGTATCCTACTGGATGCCCTTTAATGGAGGAATCGGGCTGCATGACGCCACCTGGCGTTCCAGCTTTGGGGGAGACATTTTCCTGTACAGCGGTTCCCATGGCTGTGTGAATCTGCCCTACTGGGCGGCGGAGACCCTGTACAGCTATGCTTATAACGGGATGCCGGTAATCTGCTATTATCGGTGAGAGGGGATGCAATTATTATTTTTCTTGACGGTGTGATCATTCCCTTATATCATTTATGTAAGGAATAGGTGCGGCAAAGCTGATCCGGCGCCCCTATGAATGGGAACGCGTCTGTGGGCAGGCCGTACTGGTTGGATATTTTGCGATAAAGCAGGAAGAGATGATTTAAGCTATGAGCTATAAAATTTTAATCGCGGAGGATGATTCAGGATTAAATGAGGGCATTCGCCTGGCGCTGAGACAGAATGATGTCACCTTTATATCGGCATATACGCTGGCGGAGGCGCGGGAACTGACGGAGAGGGAGCAGCCGGATATGATACTTCTGGATATTAACTTCCCGGATGGCAGCGGCTTCGATTTCCTGAGAGAAATCCGCCGGAGGTCGAAGGTGCCTGTGCTGGTGATTACGGCCAACGATATGGAGCTGGATGAGGTAAAGGGACTGACTCTGGGGGCGGACGATTATATCGTGAAGCCCTTTGGACTGATGGCTTTGCGCGCCCGGGTGGAAAACATCCGCAGGCGCACGGTAAAATCAGCTGCCTTTGTTTATGATACAGGCAATTACCGGTTTGACTTTGAGGCCCTTGATTTTCGCGTGGGTGGACAGGAAATTTCCCTGAGCATTCCGGAACAGAAGCTTCTGAGGGCCTTTGTATCACATCCCGGCCAGACGCTGACGCGAGATAAGCTGATCGATCTTATTTGGCCGGACGCAGTGGAATATGTGGATGAAAACGCACTGTCCGTTACCGTCAGCCGCCTGCGCAAAAAACTGGAGATCCGGGAGGCGGACAGCCCCATCTGTACGGTATACGGGGTGGGATATGTCTGGGATCCCGAAAATATCCGGGGAGGGGCGTGCTATGAGGAGGGGATCTAAGATCATTGCCCGGTTGGATGCAATGCTGGAGGCTGCCATAAACGGTTCCTTTGTGGAGACGGACTATGATGAGACAGAGCTTTCCCGGCTGGAAAGCAAATTCCGGCAGTATCTGACAGCCAGAGAGGCGGCCTCGGAAAAGGTGGAGGCGGAACGTTGTGCCATTAAGGAATTGGTGACTGATATCTCCCATCAGACCAAAACGCCGTTGGCGAACATTCTTTTGTACACCCAGCTTTTGAGGGAACAGTGCCAGGATCCGCAGGCTGTGCCCTATATCGAGCAGATTTGCATGCAGACGACGAAGCTGGAGTTTCTCATGCAGGCGCTTATCAAGATTTCCCGCCTGGAGAGCGGTATGGTGGAGCTTTTTCCGACGGAGGAAGCGCTGTATCCGCTTCTCTTGCAGGCAGTGAAGCTGGCAAAAGGCAGGGCCGGGGCAAAGGGAATCACGATAGAGCTGGCCGGTGAAAAACGGGATATCCGGGCTGTCTTTGATTTTCGCTGGACACTGGAGGCTATGGGCAATCTCCTTGATAATGCTGTGAAGTATTCGCCGACGGGGAGTGTGGTAACCGTGAGTGTGAGGGCTTATGAAATGTTTGTGCGCGTTTCCGTGGAGGACATGGGCCCCGGGATTTTGGAGTCGGAGCAGGCCCAGATTTTTGACCGGTTTTACCGTGGAAAAAATGCACGCCAGGAGGAAGGAAACGGGGTAGGGCTTTATCTTACCCGCATGATTCTGCAAAAAGAGCGGGGCTATGTAAAGGTAGATTCCCGGGAAGGATGCGGAAGCTGTTTTTCCATTTATTTACAGAGAGCATAGCAGGGGTATCTGCGGATAATAGTTAGAATTAAAGGGGCTGCCGCGAAATGGCAGCCCCTTTTGCCGTCGGGGGGAGCGGATGGCCGTGACAAAACTATTTCAGAAGTGTTAGATTTCAGAAAGGATCTGGAAAGAATGCTTTGTTATAATAGGCTTATGAAACGACAGCAGAAGGGAGACAGGCATGGAAATTTTAAGGACAGAAGATTTGAGAAAGTATTACGGCAGGGGCGAAACCTGCGTGAAGGCGCTGGACGGTGTGGATTTTTTTGTGGAAAAGGGGGAGTTTGTTTCCATCGTGGGCACCAGCGGCAGTGGAAAATCCACACTTTTGAATATGCTGGGAGGACTTGACCGGCCCACTTCGGGGACGGTGACGGTGGACGGGAAAAACATTTTTTCCCTGAAGGAAGAGGCGCTGACCATTTTCCGCAGAAGAAAAATCGGCTTTGTGTTCCAGAGCTACAATCTGGTGCCGGTGCTGAATGTGTATGAAAATATTGTATTGCCCATTGAGCTGGATGGAAAAAAAGTGGATAAGCAGTTTGTCCACAGCGTGGTGGAGGCTCTGGGACT
Organism: uncultured Lachnospiraceae bacterium; assembly: GCA_946549155.1. GTDB lineage: Bacteria > Bacillota > Clostridia > Lachnospirales > Lachnospiraceae > Merdiplasma. The sequence goes on from CAMNQN010000175.1 coordinate 3,985, forward strand.
GGAGAAAAAAATATATGCGCTGCCCTCCCAGCTCTCCGGAGGCCAGCAGCAGAGGGTCGCAATCGCCCGGGCCCTGGCGGCAAAACCGGCTATTCTGCTGGCGGATGAACCCACAGGGAACCTGGATTCCGTCACCAGTACGGATGTTCTGGGGCTTCTTAAAATCACGGGAGAACGGTTTGGCCAGACCATGGTAATGATCACCCACAATGAGGAGATCGCCCAGATGGCAGACCGCATTGTGCGCATAGAGGACGGGAGGATTACCTCAGATGCAGGCGTAAAGGGCGGTGGTTTCCATGCGTAAGGTGAAAAGCAGCAAGGCGATCGGGCGTCTGTCAAAAAAGAGCTTTGAGGCCAGCCGCATCAGAAATATCATTGCGGCGGTGGCCATTTCGCTGACGGCCATTCTGTTTACAGCGGTGTTTACCATCGGGCTTGGCATGGTGGAGACCTCCCAGCAAAATACCATGCGTCAGGTGGGAACCGATATGCGGGGCGTAATCAAGGATCTCACAAAAGAACAATATGAGCTTCTGCGGAAGCATCCCTCCATCACGGAGGAGGGAATCGATATTGCAGTGTCCGCTGCGGTGACGAATCCGGAATTTTTAAAGCGCCATCTGGAGATGCACTACCGGTCGGAAAATCTGTATAAGCATGATTTTATTGAGATTATCGACGGCAGAGCGCCCCAGGCTGCCGAAGAGGTTCTCATGGATGAAAGGTCCATGGAGCTTCTGGGGCTGGAGGCAAAGGCAGGGCAGCAGGTGACCATTAAAATGCGGGTCCGCACGGCAGATACGAAGGAGACGGAGCGAACCTTTACGGTCTCCGGTGTGATAAAGGCTGCGGAGGGCATGAACGTGGGATTTTTATATGTGTCGGAAGCTTATGTGGAAACATATGCGGATGAACTGTTTCCCATGGATGAGAATGTGGGCGGCATCAACATGAGCGTAAATTTTGACGGAAAAGCAGATATCCAGAAAGCTCTGGACAAAGTTATTACGGACAGCGGCTTTTCCACCGATGACAGAGAGGAGAACTTTCTGTCCTCCAACACAAACTGGGGCTACCTGTCGGAGAGTGCAGCCAGCGACCCCATGAATCTTGTCGGCATCGGGGCGGCGCTGATTTTAATTCTGGTGACAGGGTATCTGATTATTTATAATATTTTTCAGATTTCTGTGATCCGGGATATCCGCTACTACGGTCTTTTAAAAACCATCGGAACCACCGGGCGTCAGATAAAAAGAATTCTGCGCCGCCAGGCGGTCAGTCTTTGTATCCTTGGCATACCGGCGGGACTGCTTCTTGGATATCTGGCGGGCAAGGTACTGCTTCCGGTGATTATGACAGTGGGAGGAAGCACATATACGGAGGCAGATGTGAGGGTGTCGCCGCAGCCATGGATTTTTTTGGGAGCAGCGCTGTTTACGGTAATCACAGTGCTTATCTCGGAATGGAGACCGGGCCGTATTGCCGCAAAGGTTTCCCCGGTGGAGGCACTGCACTATACAGATCAGGGAAAAAGAAGAAAAAAGCTGAAAAAGTCCACGGACGGCGGAAAAATTACCCGTATGGCATTTTCGAATCTGGGGAGGAATAAGGGGAGAACGGCAGTGGTGATCTGTTCCCTGTCCCTGACAGTCATTTTGCTGAACAGCATTTACACGGTCAGCCACTCCCTGGACCGGAAAGGATTTCTGTCCAAGATGATACTGAGTGAAGCCGTGATCGGAAATGCGCAGCTATGGAACTATGGATATCGTCCCTTTGATGAGCAGACGGCGGCGGAGGAAGGCCTGACGGAAAGCTTTATTTCCGCCTGCGGGAAGCAGGAGAGCTTCCTGGAGGGGGGAAGGATTTACGGCGATGTGACAGGCACGCAGCTTTCCCTGGCTTCCTGGACGGTGCCGGATTATATTGAGAAGGATGAAAACGGCATTCCCGGATACTGGTGGGAGGGAAGCTGGATATCCTACGGTGCATATGATGAGAAAGGGGAGCTTCTGTCCCGGGATCTTCGGGCAGCTTATTTTGGTATAGAGGAGTTTGTCCTGTCTAAAATGAATATCATCGAGGGGGAGACGGACAGAGACGTCATCTGGGAGAAGCTTCAGACGGGAAATTATCTGATTTACGCCACAGCGGTGGACGATGATAACGCAGTGATAGAGGAACTTATCAAGCACCACGCAGGAGACAGGATCACCCTTAGGTTTGCGGGAGAAGAGGGAGAGGAACCCACAGAAAAAGAATACGAGATTCTCTCCGTCATCAAGCGTCACCAGTACAGCCTGTCAGATCTGATCAGTAATGATTTTGAATACTATGTATCTGCGGAAGAGTTTAAAAAGCATTATCCGGAGAGCTTCCTGATGAATTACCTGCTGGATACCAAAGAGGGCGGCGAGGCCCAGATGGAGGCGTTTCTGAAGGACTATACGGAAAATGTGGAACCAACCATGAATTACCAGTCCAGGACAATGGTTCAGGGGCAGATGCAGGAACTGCTGGGAACCATCACCCTGGTGGGAACGCTGCTGGCGGGCATGATCGGGCTCATTGGATTTTTGAATTTTATAAATACCATCCTTACCGGAATGGTCACCAGAAAACGGGAATTTGCCATGATGGAGGCCATTGGCATGACGAAACGGCAGCTTGTGGGAATGCTCACGGTGGAGGGAATGTGCTATGCGGGAATCACGGTTATCTGCTCCCTGCTCCTTGGCAGCGCCTTCTCCCTGGGAATCCTTCGCATGATCGGCAATGGAATCTGGTTTTTGAAATACCAGTTTACCCTTCTGCCCATGCTGATTGCCAGTCCGGTGCTGCTGCTTCTGGGGATGCTAGTGCCGGGAGTGGTATACCGGCTGCGCAGGCAGGGAAGCATTGTGGAAGAAATCCGGGAAGAATAAGGGGGTGTCCTTTGTGTTTTGTTAATTAACAGGACGCAGGAAAAGACGGGGCCGAGCGGGCAGATACCTATGGAAAACTGCTCCGGATACAAGAAACGCTAGGATGGAGCTGCTCCCCGATTTCGGGTACCGGGGCAATTCGCCAGGAAATCCTGATGATTTCCCGGCTCAGTGCCCCTGAGC
>CAMNQN010000176.1 GCA_946549155.1 uncultured Lachnospiraceae bacterium
CTGTGGCCCTGTGCGCCCGCCTCTTCCTGCGTCCGGGTAATTAACAAAACACGAATAAGAGTAAAAGAATGAAAATATATAGATGATCGATATATTTGGCTTGACATATATAGATTGACGATATATAATGAAAATACGATATATAGATAATCTATATAGATGGACCATATCGGGAAATTTGCCGGAGAGAAAGGGCCAGCCGGCACCAGGAGAGTAAAGGAGGATGATTTATGGCACTGGATAAGAGTCTGGTTTCCGGGAGTACTACGATGCTTTTGCTGAAGCTTTTGTCGGAAAAAGATATGTATGGATATGAGATGATAGAGACTCTGCGGAAGCGTTCACGGAATGTATTTGAGATGAAGGCGGGGACGCTGTATCCACTATTGCACAGTCTGGAAGATAAGCATTTGCTGACGGTCTATGAGCAGGAGGCCGGGGGAAAGGTGCGGAAATATTACAGCATCACCAGGGAGGGCCGGGCACTTCTGGCCAGGAAGCAGGAGGAGTGGCAGCAGTACGCGCAGGCAGTTGCGGATGTGCTGAGCATCGCTGCATACTGCGTATAGCGGCGGGCGGAGTATGACGGATAAGGAGGCAGTATGAAGAAAGAGGAGTATTTGAATATTGTGACAGAACAGATCCGGTGCAGGGCGGCCAGGGGAGCCGTTCGGGAGGAGATGGAAAATCATATTGCGGATCAGATGGAAGCTTTCGCGGCGGAGGGGATGGAGCCGCGGGAGGCGGAGGCGGCCGCGGTGAGAGAGATGGGAGACCCGGTGACGGCGGGAAATGAGCTGGACCGTATCCACCGGCCGAAAATGGACTGGAAAATGATCGGCCTGATTGGTTTCCTGGGCATTGTGGGGCTGGCACTGCAAAATCTGATGCAGCAGCACTTTGGAGAAAGTGAAGTGGGGATACAGCCTGGCAGGCAGCTGATATGGCTTTTACTTGGCTTTGGTGTGATGATTCTGGTATGCTACCTGGATTACAGCCGGATTGCGTACTGGGCTAAGGGCTGCATGCTGGCGATTTCTGCATTGGCGCTCTATACGATAGCCTTTGGATTGGAAGTGAACGGTACGCGGCAGTGGATTCATATTGCCAGAATAAGCATTAATATAAAAATGCTGCTGCTTCTTCTGGTGCCGCTCTACGGTGCGGTACTCTACAGTTGGCGGGGGCAGGGCTACAGGGCGATAGGGAAGGCGGTTCTGCTGATGCTGCCTGGAATGTTTTTTGCCTGGCGGATGCCCAGCGTGCTGACAGTGCTTCTGCTTTTCTTAAGCTTTACCATTCTTCTGACACTGGCTGTGGGGAAGGGATGGTTTCGGGTAGCGAAAAAACCGCTGCTGGCCGGGATTTGGAGCGTCGTACTGCTCCTTCCCATCGCGGGTGTGGCTGCGGTGCTTCTAATGGGGGCTGGCTACCAGAGGGAAAGGGTATTGGCCCTGCTGGGGAGAGGAGAAGGCGTTTCCTTCCAGGCGCGGATGATTAAGGAATTGCTGGCGGGCAGCCGTCTGATGGGGGCCGGAGAACTGCCGCCCGCAGACCACCTGTCTTACCTGTCAGACTACACGCTGGCCTATGCCATATCCTATTATGGAATCCTGGCTGCGGCACTTCTGATGGGGATGATTGCCTTCCTGCTTTTCCGCTTGCTCCGGATTTCTCTGAAACAGAAAAACAGCTTAGGAATGATCATGGGAGCGGGCAGCGCCACTGTACTGGTTTTGCAGGTCCTGTTCTACCTGCTTGTCAACCTGGGAGGAATACCCATGGGGAATTATTGTCCCTTCCTTTCCTACGGCGGGAGCGGAATGCTGGTAACCTACATTTTGCTGGGCCTTTTACTGAGCATTTACCGTTACGAGAATGTAATAGCCGAGAGCAGCATACGTCTGAGCCGTAAAGCAAGAAAACCGGCGCTGTAAAGGAAAATAAAAGGGCGGTGCAGACAGGTCCACAGCATAAAAAGGATAGATTCCCGTAAGAAAATGGACAGAATGCGGGACATAAAACAGGAAGCGTCCAGAGGGAAGGAGTGAGCTGCCTTTCCCCCTGGACGCTTTCGTCCTGTTATAAAATCTACATCTTATCCGGTTCCGGATATTCCACCCCGAATGTTTCCACCGTCATATTTTTGATTCTCTGATCCTGCACCGGACGATCCCTGTAATCCGTATCCGTCTCTGCGATCTTATTTACCACATCCATTCCCTCAATTATTTTTCCGAAGGCAGCGTAAGCGCCGTCCAGATGGGGAGAGGTTTTGTGCATAATGAAGAACTGGGAACCTGCGGAGTTGGGGCTCATGGCGCGGGCCATGGACAGGACGCCGGGGGTGTGCTTCAGTTCGTTAATCACGCCGTTCTGGGCAAACTCCCCCTTAATGCAGTAGCCGGGGCCGCCCATACCGGTTCCGTCGGGGCAGCCGCCCTGAATCATAAAACCGCTGATCACGCGGTGAAAGATCAGGCCGTCATAAAATCCCTTTTTAATCAGGCTGATGTAGTTGTTCACAGAGATGGGGGCGATTTCCGGATACAGTTCTGCCTTCATCACATCTCCGTTTTCCATAGTAATTGTAACAATAGGATTCTGAGCCATAATTTTTCTTCCTTTCTTTTCTGAAAAAAATTGCAGATATTCTTGTATTATATCCTTTTTTTCTTATTAGAGCAACCCCGCTCTTGCTTTTGGGTATAATAATTGTTATAATCGGGTTGCTGTTCAGGTGCCACTGTCCCGCGAGAGGTACAGGTGCAGAATTGCCCCTGAATCCTAAGGAAAGCAGCGCGAGATTGTGCCGAAGGTATAATTTCTGCGCATCGCGTAGCCTGCTGCTGGGAAAAAAGGGAATCGTAGCATAATCGGACATGTATCAGGCGAGGCGCGTGTTATCAGGAAAGCCGGGAATCGTAACGAAGCATCCGGATAGAGAAGCCGGTGCGGAAAGTTGTGAGTAGGAAAATGAAAATAGTAAAAGCAGAAAATCTGGAATATGAATATGTGAAGCTGGACGAGGACGGAAAGGTGGAATCTACCCTGAAAGCGGTGGACGGCGTTAATCTGGATGTGGAGGCAGGCGATTTTATTGCCATTCTGGGGCATAATGGTTCCGGGAAATCTACATTGGCAAAGCATATCAATGCGATTCTCGTCCCTACGGAGGGGACGCTCTACGTGGATGGGAAGGATACGAAGGATCCGGATAAGCTCTGGGAGATCCGGCAGACCGCTGGGATGGTTTTTCAGAATCCGGATAATCAGATCATAGGCACGATTGTGGATGAGGATGTGGCCTTCGGCCCGGAAAATATGGGAGTTCCCAAGGAGGAAATCTGGCGCCGGGTGGAAAAAAGCCTGAAATCTGTGGGTATGTGGGAATACCGCTCCCATTCTCCCAACAAGCTGTCGGGAGGACAAAAGCAGCGGGTGGCGATTGCGGGCGTGGTGGCGATGCAGCCCAAATGTATTGTGCTGGATGAGCCCACAGCCATGCTGGATCCCAATGGCCGCAGAGAGGTGATCCGGACGGTGATGGAATTGAACCGTCAGGAAAAGGTGACGGTGATTCTGATCACGCACTACATGGAAGAAGTGATTTACGCGGATAAGGTGATTGTGATGGATGAGGGGAAAGTAGTGATGCAGGGGACGCCCCGGGAGATTTTTTCCCAGGTGGAGAAGCTCAAATCCCTGCGCCTGGATGTCCCCCAGGTGACGCTTCTGGCCCATGAACTGAGAAAATCAGGCTTGGATCTGCCGGAGGGGATTCTGAGTATCGAGGAGCTGACGGCGGCGCTGGAGCAGTGCAGGGCCGGAAAAGCGTAGGAGGGGCTGACGGCGGCGCTGGAGCAGTGCAGAGCCGGAAAAGTATAGAGGAGAGAACGCAGCTATGGCAATTAAAATCGAGCGTCTAAATTATATATACAGCGAAGGCACCGCTTTTCGGAAGCAGGCGTTGAAGGATATCAATCTGGAGATACCGGACGGTCAGTTTATCGGCATGATCGGGCACACCGGTTCCGGAAAATCCACGCTGATTCAGCATTTAAACGGACTAATCAGGGCCACTTCCGGGACAATCTATTATAATGGAGAGAATATTTACGGGGAAGGCTACAGCATGAAGGAGCTGCGCAGCCGGGTAGGGCTGGTTTTTCAGTATCCGGAGCATCAGCTGTTTGAGATTGATGTGTTTCATGACGTCTGCTTCGGCCCGAAAAACCTGGGGCTTTGCCAGGAGGAGATTGAGGAACGGGCCAGAGAGGCCCTGGACCAGGTGGGACTGGATTCTTCCTATTACAGAAAGTCTCCCTTCGAGCTGTCCGGCGGGCAGAAACGCCGGGTAGCCATTGCGGGCATCCTGGCCATGCATCCTCAGGTGCTGATTCTGGACGAGCCTACGGCGGGGCTGGACCCCAGGGGCCGGGATGAGATCCTGGACCAGGTGGCGAAGCTGCACCGGGAGCAGAACATCACAGTCATTCTGGTGTCCCACAGCATGGAGGATGTGGCGAATTATGTGGAGCGCATTATTGTTATGAACAAAGGGCAGGTTTTTCTGGATGATACGCCATCCAGAGTATTTGCACATTATAAAGAACTGGAGGGTGTGGGACTTGCGGCGCCGCAGGTGACCTACGTGACACAGACCCTGAAAAGCCAGGGCTGGGATATCGATACCTCCGTTACCACAATCGAAGAGGCAAAGCAGGCGATCCTGCGTGCGATGTCATAGGAGAAGCTTATCATGATGAAAGATATTACACTGGGCCAGTATTATCCGGCAGACTCTGTCATTCATAAACTGGACCCGCGGGTAAAGCTGGTGGGCACGATGGTATTTATCGTCTCGCTGTTTGCGTTTCGCTCCATCAGCTGTTATATCCTGGCAACGGCGGTGCTGGTGGTGATCATAAAAATATCCAGGGTGCCGTTTCAATTTATTGTAAGAGGATTAAAGGCGATTTTTATTCTGATGATGATTACCGTGGCTTTTAATCTCTTTCTGACTCCGGGTACGCCGGTGTTTCGAATCTGGAAGCTGACCATCACTGCGGAGGGGGTTGAGACAGCGGCTTTCATGGCGATCCGGCTGGTGTATCTGATTATCGGTTCCTCGGTGATGACACTGACCACCACGCCCAACGATCTGACGGACGGGATGGAGAAGGGGCTGGGATTTCTGAAAAGGGTTCATGTGCCGGTGCATGAGATTTCCATGATTATGTCCATTGCGCTGCGGTTCATCCCTATATTAATGGAAGAAACAGATAAGATTCAGAAGGCGCAGATGGCCAGGGGAGCTGATTTTGAGAGCGGCAACCTGATACAGAAAGCGAAAAATCTGATTCCGCTGCTGGTGCCTTTGTTTGTCTCCGCATTTCGCCGGGCAAACGATCTGGCCATGGCCATGGAGGCCAGGGGCTATCATGGCGGCGAGGGCCGGACAAAGATGCGCCCGCTGGAATATAAAAACCGGGACAAATGCGCCTATCTGCTGATGGCGGTTTATCTGCTGGCTGGCGGGCTGGTAAACTATTTTGTGCGCTTTTAAGTGGTGTAAAACAGTTTTTGTGAGTTAAGTTTGCCGGAGGCGGCGGATGGAGAGCAGGCATGAAACGAGTGAAACTGACGGTGGCCTACGATGGTACGAATTATTGCGGCTGGCAGGTGCAGCCCAACGGCAATACCATTGAGGCGGAATTAAATAAACATCTCTCCCAGCTCCTTGGGGAACCGATTCATGTGATCGGGGCCAGCAGGACAGATGCGGGAGTGCACGCCCTGGGCAATGTGGCGGTGTTTGACACCCATGCGAGGATGCCGGCGGAGAAGATTTCCTACGCTATGAACACGAGGCTTCCCGCGGATATCCGCATCCAGAGGTCGGAGGAGGTGGCCCCTGATTTTCATCCCCGTTTCTGCGAGACAAGGAAAACCTACGAATATAGAATCTGCAACCGCAGATTTCCGAATCCCTGCAGTCGGCTCTATTCTCTGTTTTATTACTGGAATCTGGACGTGGAGCGTATGCAGCGGGGAGCGTCCTATCTGGTAGGCACCCATGATTTCACCAGCTTCTGCACTAACCGGCCGGAGGTTGTGGACCGGGTCCGCACTATTTACGATTTTACGGTGGAGCGGCAGGAGGATCTGATTACGCTGCGGGTTACCGGCAGTGGTTTCCTTTACAATATGGTCCGTATCATTGTGGGAACGCTCCTGCGGGTGGGCAGCGGCCAGATGGAGCCGGAGGAGATACCGCAGATCCTGGAGGCCAGGGATCGGGGACGGGCCGGGGAGACGGCCAGGCCGGAGGGACTGACACTGGTGGAAATACGCTATCTTTGAGGCAGGCAGAAGGGCATGGCCTGCTGTTTTGCGAAGCAAGCTGCTGTGAGTGGAGAGAACAGTAACCGTTGCGGCGAAAATTGCCCGCAAATTGAAAAAAAGGAATTGACAGTCGCAGCTTTGTATAATATAATGATTCAATGTGACCAAGTGTGGTTTCACACTGAAAATGTATGTAAATGTTCCAGCCAAAGCCCCGGTGTGAACATTTTATCATAATACTTTTAAGTATCGGGAGGACGGAAATAAGCCTCTGCCAGCCCGGCCCCAGAAATTCTTTTATGATTTTAAGGAGGAAAACCAATGAAAAGTTATATGGCTAGTCCGGCTACCATTGAGAGAAAGTGGTATGTAGTCGATGCAGAAGGACTTACCTTAGGACGTCTTGCATCCGAGACCGCTAAGATTTTAAGAGGAAAAAATAAACCGATTTTCACACCGCATATCGATACCGGTGATTATGTAATTATTGTAAATGCCGAGAAGGTAAAGGTTACCGGTAAGAAACTGGATCAGAAGGTTTACTATCGTCATTCTGAGTATGTGGGCGGCATGAAAGAGACCACCCTGCGCGAGATGATGGAGAAGAAGCCGGAAAAAGTGATTGAGCTGGCAGTGAAAGGTATGCTCCCGAAGGGACCCCTGGGAAGAGAGATGTACAAAAAGCTCTTCGTATATGCAGGTCCGGAACACAAACATCAGGCGCAGA